>CALRVA020000001.1:0-45182 GCA_943371495.1 Archangium gephyra
TGGCTCGCATTGGCATCGCTCGTACCGACGTTGGCGCCGCGCCGGCAGTGAATCCCGTCGTCAATCCGGTCACGGAAGCCTTGGCGCAAGTAACTGACATTGAGCCGGACTCTGAACTGGAAGCTGAGCCCGAAGTCGCCGAGATTGCCATCCCTGAGCCTCCGGTGGTGCCTGCGCCGCCGCAAGCGGAAGATGTTCCGGCCGAAGTTGAGGAAGTTCCGCCGACGATGACGGCCGCCGAAGCCGAAGTGGCTTCGTTTGACAGCACCCCGGTCACTCCGGCCGCGGAGAAGACGGAAGATGGATTTACGCTCAGCGCCACCGAGGAAGCTCGTGCGGCCTGGCTGGAGTTCATGAGCGGCGAGAATCAGCCGACGGTGCAGCCGCGAAGTGACACCACGCCGATCATGATCGAGCAGATGCTGGACCGGATGAACCGAGAAATTGAGGTCGAGCGGGCCGCGGCGCAAGCTATCCCGTCGTCGGACTTCAAGGAAGAGGATGACGATGGCCGCGCCAGCAGCGACGCGGGATTCTTGACCGAAGAGGAGGCTGAAGAAAGCCGTATCGCCCTGGAGCATGCCTCGGCCATCCAGCGCCTGATGGGGCAGTCCTTGGTGCCGAAGCCCGAGATACTGGCCCGGTTTAGTCGCGATACGGCCACCCGCCTGCGCGCTTTGCCCGTGACGATTGAAGCGGGCACCCTGCATGTGATGGGGGCGGGCGCACTCAGCGAAGAGTCCGTCCAGATGCTCTCCGATGAGTCTGGCTTACCGATTCAGTTGCACCTGGCGCCGGCGGACCACCTGCAGCGAATGCTGGACAAGGCTTACCCGGACCCGGATCGCGACCTGGAGCAGCACACCAAGGTGGCTGAGCTGCGCCGCCAGCAAGAGATGGACGACAAGGGCTGGCTGAGCAAGCTGATGAACCGCGTCAATCGCGGCGCCTAATTCGCCTCACGCGATAAACGAAGAACCCTCTCCTTCACCTCAATCGAGGTTGGGGAGAGGGTTTTCTGGGCTTGGTCTTTAGCGAGGTTAGGGAAGGGGAAGGCCCATGGCTTCCAGCCACTCGCGGTTCTTGGCTACGCGCTCTTTCACATCCGGGCTGAGGTTGAGGGGACGACCTCGCGCATCAATGATGATGCCGACCGTACCGCCTTCGAACTTCTGCGTGACGGCCTTGCCCTTGCCGTGACCGATGTCCAAGCCGCGGGCCGGGGTGACGGTGAGTTCACGGAACTCGCCTCGACCGGCCGGAATGACCTTGATCTCGCCGACCTTCACCGATTCGTTCACGCCATCGCCAGAAACCGTAATGGCGACTTCACCCGGCTTGGCTTGGCCCACCGGCGAAATGCAGTGACCGCACTTGACGATACAGTCGTACTCAAACACTTGGCGAGCCGCCTCAAAGAAGTGTTCGCTCAGCACGCCCAGGTGCGGCATCATAAAGATGCTGTCCACGGTGAGCATCGTAATGCCTTCCGGTTCGTAAGCGTCCATCATCATGAGCGCAGATTGGGCACGCTTGGGCGCGTGGCTCAGCACCCCGCCGGACCCGATGATCATGTCCAGGTCCATCATCTTGATGAGGGTTTCGCCGCCACCAGCTTGCTCAAAGATTTGGCCGACGTCGCGCTGCTGTTGCGTTCCCTTGAGGCTACGGGCCAGCGATTTGTGGTGATAGAACGCGAGGCGTAAGGCTTCGCGGCTCACCGCTTGCTCAATCAGCAGGTCTTCGTAGGTCTGCGGGATCGTGGTCGGGCGGATCATCTTGTTGCGCAGTCGGTTGCGCATTTCGAACGGATCCATCTCGAACGGGAGCCAGCGCCCGATGTTGTCGGTGCCCGATTCCTTGAGCACGTTACAAATCGAGTAGCTCATGCCCAAGTTGGCCGAAACCGTACGGTTATAGGTGCCGCCAAACACGGAGAACACGTCGGTGGTCGCCCCGCCGATGTCCACGCCCAGGATGTTGATGTTCTCCTGGTCGGCGTAGTTCTTCATCAGCTTGCCCACGGCGTTGGGGGTGGCCATCACCTCTTCGCTCGCCCAGTCCAGCAGCTTGTTGTAGCCGGGAGCCTGCTGCATCACGTGCTCAAGGAAGAGCTCGTGGATTTCATCGCGGGCTGGGTCAAGGTTTTCATTCTCCAGCGTCGGGCGGAGGTTGTCCACTTCCTTCAGCGAGACGCCACCCCCGAGCACTTCCTTGACCGCGCTGCGGGCTTCCACGTTGCCGGCGAAGATCACCGGGAGCTTCATGTCGCCAAAGCGGGGCTTGGGGTCGGCACGGCGGATGACTTCGGCCATGTCGGCAAGGTGCGAGATGGTGCCCCCATCGGTGCCACCGGACATCAGGATGATGTCGGGGCGAAGTTGGCGGAGTCGCTCCACCTTCTCAAAGTCTTTGCGGCCGTCGTCCACGGCCAAGGTGTCCATCAGGATGGCGCCGGCGCCCAGAGCGGCGCGCTCTGCGCTTTCTGCGCTCATGGATTTCACAACCCCGGCCACCATCATCTGCAGACCGCCGCCCGCACTGGAGGTGGACACATAGAGGTCAGCCCCTTCAAACGGAGTGCTCCGGGTCATATCGCTTTGTCCGTCCTTGAGCAATCGCCACACGCGCCCGTCCTTAATCAGGCTGCGCCGGCCCACTTCGTAACCTTCGGGCATCACTTCGCCGGTGATTTCTTCCAGCTCGGTCATGGCGTTCAGTACGCCCACCGTCACGTCTTCAAAGGGCTTCTCCACCGTGGTGGGGGCCTCGCCTCGGGCTACCAAACGGTATTGGCCTTCAGCGTTACGTTCGATGAGGATGGCTTTGGTCGTTGTCGAGCCGCAGTCTGTCGCCACGATGCGCTCGATGTTTCCGGACATGTCTCGCATTATGAACGGTACGGGGCCTCTCCTGCCGCGCCTGAGGGCAAAGATTTGCGCGAACTCGTCGTTTGGTTGGCCGAACCTGAGGGGACGAACCTGGGTGGAGGGTTCCGTAACGAATCCGATACGAGCCTAGAGGCTGGTTGGATATAATGCGGCACAAGCACGCGCAACGGTGGGTGTGCCACTTGGGTGATTCACATTGGCTAAAGTCGCTTTTCGGAACGTAAGCAAGGTGTTTGGCAAGGGCGTGCGCGCCGTTGACCACCTCGAACTTGAGATCAACGACGGCGAGTTTATGGTGCTCGTTGGTCCTTCGGGTTGCGGAAAGACGACCGCGCTGCGCATGTTGGCCGGGCTGGAAGAAGCCACCGAAGGCGACATTACGATTGCGGAGACGCGCGTGAATGACGTGCCGCCCAAGGATCGCGACATCGCGATGGTGTTCCAGAACTACGCGCTGTACCCGCACATGACGGTGTACGACAACATCGCGTTTGGCCTGCGCCTGCGCGAACTAGGCGGGTTCTTCTGGCAGCTGACGCACATGGCCGAAGCCAAGAAGATCAAGGCCGATATTGATGCCCGCGTGCGCGAAACCGCGCAGATGTTGAGCATCGAGCACCTGCTGGAACGCTTGCCGAAGGAACTCTCGGGTGGTCAGCGCCAGCGCGTGGCCCTGGGCCGCGCTATTGTCCGCAAGCCGAAGGTGTTCTTGATGGACGAACCCCTTTCGAACCTGGACGCCAAGCTCCGCATCCAGACCCGCGCCGAGCTCATCCGCCTGCACCGCCGCCTGGGCGTGACGACGATTTACGTGACCCACGACCAAGTGGAAGCCATGACGATGGGCCAGCGCATTGCCGTGATGAGCAACGGTTTGCTGCAGCAATGCGACGAACCCACGCGGGTTTATAACGAACCGGCCAACAAGTTTGTGGCGGGCTTCATTGGCGCGCCGCCGATGAACTTTGTGGAAGGCGTCATCAAGGACGGCTGGGTGGAAGCCGGCCCGGTGCGGGTGAAGCTGAAGGACGGCCATGCCGCCTTGAAGTTGGAAGGGGAAGCGGTGACGTTCGGGATTCGCCCGGAAGATATTTATCACGCCGAAGGCAATGTGAGCATCCCGGTGAGCGAGGCCAATACGTTTGAAGCACAGCTCGACGTGCTGGAGAAGCTCGGGGCCGAGGATACGGCGTACCTGATGGTGGGCGATCAGCCGATGATTGCGACGCTGGACCCGGCGCACCCGGTGGCCGTGGGCTCCACCGCCAAGTTTGCCTTTGATCTGGACAGGATTCACATCTTCCACGGGGAAGACGGCGTCGCGGTTCGCTAAGTAGCCGCAGGAAAACGTACGAACTCTACTCGAGTTGTTGTTGGACTTGGTTTAACACGATTGCCAACTTTTCGTTGTCGATGATGAAGGCATCCAATAACCACTCAATGTTTTGGAGTGACTTGGAGAGTTCTGCGTTCACCAGACTTTCGCGTTTGTCCACCCCGATTAGTGCCGGTAGCGTCTCGAGAAGTTCTTTACTCTCGGTGAAGCTGCCGTAGAGTCTTTGAACGGCAGCCTTGAGTTCAGCCGGTTCGGGGAGGATATCGATCAGGCTGAGCAGAAGGGCTCCTCCTGCATTCAAGGTCTTGGCGCCGTCTTCGGAAGGGCGGTGCCACATCAAAAGACCAAATCGAAACACGGCTTCGGACTGGAAGTAGTTCATCCAATCCTTCCCCATGCCAATTTCAGATTCAGTCCTTACGTGCTGTACCGTAAGGAGATAGGACGCGATGTCGAGCACCCCATTGGGGTCGACTTTCATCTGAACTTTGTAGGAACTCACCTTCAGCAAGAGGGTATCCAAAAGCGAAACCGGATCTCGGGGCTGCCAGCCGCTGAAGCTGGGGTCCTGCTTCTGGATTGCTTCCAGCACCACCTCGTATCGCGACATCGATTCGCGTGCACACTCAAAAAGGAGTGCGCTCGCTCGCGTATCGTAAACAACATCACCTAAGGCGTCTATCGTAGCTTCAAGACTCGGGAGAATCGTGTTCTCGATCACGCCCGGATCGAGCATAAAGGGGAACCGACCGTTGATTCCAATGGCTCTCAGCTCATCAAACTTTTCCTTAATCTCCTTGATTTGCAGAGCTTGCTTCAGGTCGTTCTCTTTCAGGTCATTCAAGGAATCCAGGTTTATGTCAAGGTGGATATTCAGTAGCTCGAGAATCTCAAGGCGAATCGAATCATCCTTCTGCGATGCCAGAGAGGCTGTGAGTTCTGTCGAGCGGATGGTGACAAAGAAGACATGGAGTCTCCGCGCAAGAGTAAAGATCTTGTCAAGCGAACTTGTGATCTCCTCGTTGAGAATGGCGTAGTCGTCCCGCTTCTTTTGGGATTCTGCGAGTTTGTTCTGACTGATGACAAGCTCGTTCTGCCTTGAGGCCAGAGCGTTTTGTTGATGAGATGTGGTGAGCGCTTGGTTGGCGAGACGAATGACAACATAGGCCCCGGCGATGCCCGCGGCCACCCCGAAGGTGCCGGCGATGAAGTCGGCCATGGAACCCCAGTCCTCGGGCTTCTGAACGAGCTTTGAGAATGAGGCAATGTACAGCGTGAGGACAAGGAACAGCCCGACAATCAGCACCATGCGGACGAATTGCCACGCTTCACGCTGAGCTACCTTCTTGAAATCGCTGTGAGAGGGTGAAGAGACTTCAACTCCTCCGTTCGCGGCAGGCCGGGCCGGCACGGTGGGTTTCGGATCCCCCATCTCTCTTTCTTGTTGACTCATCAGGCTTCGGGCTCTTGGATCGAGCTTACTGAGGTCGGCGCGGTGTCGTCAATGCTCTCGGGTCACCACAGCGAGGGGCTCGGTCATTTCCTCGTAGGCGAAGCGGACGCCTTCGCGGCCGAAGCCACTACGCTTGACGCCGCCGTAGGGCATGGCATCAAACCTCACCGTCGGCACGTCGTTGATCACCACGCCCCCGACCTCAAGGTCTTCGATGTAGAGTTCGGCACGGTCCTTTGAGGCGGTAAAGACCCCGGCCTGCAGCCCAAACCGCCCGCCATTGACTTGACCCATCGCTTCGGAATCATTTGCAAAGGTGCTCAGAGTGAGCACCGGGCCAAACACCTCGTCGCAGGCCAGGGTGTGCCCCACGGGGAGATCACAGATCAAGGTGGGTGACACGAGGTTGCCGGTGCGCTGGCCCCCGGCCAGAATCTTTGCCCCTCCTTCCACCGCCGATGCCAGGGCCGCCTCAATCCTGTCAGCCGCGGCGTCATTGATCACCGGCCCCACCACCGTGCTTTCAAGGGCCGGATCCCCACAACTAAGGTTCTCAATCATCGGCACCAGCCGAGCCACCACCTCATCCACCCGGGACTCATGCACGCGCAGGTGCTGCACGCTGATGCAGATCTGCCCGGCGTAGGCGAATGCCCCGTTCAGCACCAGCGGCAGCGCATGGTCCAGGTCCGCATCCTGGCAGATAACGGCGCTCGCATCGCCACCGAGTTCAAGGGACACCTTTCGGTCCGGCACTAGCTCCTTCAGGCGCCAGCCCACGGCCTCGCTGCCCGTGAAGCTCACAAACTTCGCCCGCGGGTCGCGCACGGCCTTTTGGGCAATGGCATTGGGGCAGGCGATGGCATTCATCACCCCCGCCGGGCATCCGCATTCGTGGATTATGCGGGCCAAAGTAAGGGTGCACAGGGCGGCTGCTGTACTGGGCTTCAGCACCACCGGGCACCCCGCCAGCAGGGCGGGGGCGATCTTGTGGGCAGCCAGGTTGTACGGCCAATTCCAGGGCACAATCGCCAGCACCGGCCCCACCGGGCGGCGGCGCACTTCACCGTGATAGTTGGCCCCGCGCGGGTCGTAGCTCAGGTCAACGGTGTCGGGTTCCATCGACCGGGCGAGGTCAGCGGCCAGCCCAAAAGTGAGGGCAGTTCGTTTCACTTCGGCGCGGGCGGCAGTGATGGGTTTGCCGACCTCCTGCACCAGGAGTTCGGCCAGTTCTTCCTCGCGCTCCGTCACTGCCTCGCCGATGCGCTGCAACAGCTCGCCGCGCTCGGCCAGCGGGGTTTTTCGATAGGAATCAAAAGCCTGCGCGGCACAGTCCAGGGCCGCATCCATCTCCGCCCAACCGCCTTCGGCAAACGTGCCGATGCGGCGGCCATCCCAGGGGCTCACCGCGATCTCCTTCCCAATGCCCTGGTCGCAGGGGCCGCCGAGGAAAACCCCGTTCAAAAGGAGCTCGCGGTGAATCATTTGTTCATTTCACCCGGTAGACGCGGTTACACTAAGGGTATGGACCGTCGAATAATTTGCGCCCTAGATACAGGTGACTTGGATGAAGCCATTGCCTTGGTCCATCGCTTTGCGCCCTACGTGGGTGCGTTCAAGATCGGCCACGGCCTGACAATGCCGAATGGCCTGCGTGTGGTGGACATTCTGCGCGAACACGGGGCCGAGCGAATCTTCCTCGATCTCAAGTTCCACGACATTCCCAATTCGGTCGCACTGGCGGTGCGTGAAGCCGCCAAACACGGCGTGTGGATGCTGACGCTCCACCTCAGTGGTGGCCCCGCGATGATCTCGGCGGCGGTGGAAGAAGCCGCCATGTACCCTGAGGACCAGAGTCCACTCTTGGTCGGCGTCTCCGTTTTGACCTCGCTCGATGAGCCGACCCTCCAGGGCTTTATGGGGGTGAATCGCACCCTGCCCGAACAGATGGCGCACCTCTCCCAGCGCGGGGTGGAACTCGGCTTGGATGGCGTGGTGTGCTCCGCGCACGAACTCAAAGTGCTCCGCCCAATCGTGGGTCACAAGGTGCTGGTGACGCCAGGCATCCGGGGCAGTGTGGGCGACGTGCACGATCAAGTACGGGTTGGCGACGCGCAAACGGCGCTGGCTGACACGGCGGACTATCTGGTGATTGGCCGGGCTTTGACATCGAAGACCGATCCGGTCGCCGCCCTCCAGCAACTCGGCCTCGATCCCGTCGGTGCATAAGGAACTCCTCGACTGGTATGACCAGCACAAGCGGGATTTGCCCTGGCGCGAATCCCGCGACCCTTACCGCGTGCTGGTAAGCGAACTGATGCTCCAGCAAACCGTAGTGGCCTCGGTGATTGAGCCGTACCGCCGCTGGATGGAGCGTTTTCCCACCATCGAAGCCCTCGGAGCCGCTGATCTGGACGATGTGCTCCACGCCTGGCAGGGGCTGGGGTATTACCGGCGGGCGCGTCTGCTCCAGCAGGCCGCGAAGGAGATTGCTCAGCACGGCTGGCCGCAAGATCGCAAGGGGATGCGGGCCGTCCCGGGCATTGGCCCCTACACGGCGGGGGCGGTGCTTTCCATCGCCTTTGATCTGCCTGAACCCCTGGTGGATGGCAATGTGGAGCGCGTTTATGCGCGGTTGATGGCCGAGCCCACCCCGCCCCCGGCTTTGACGAAGCGCGCGTGGGCGTGGGCCGAATCCACCGTCCCTGCCGATCGCCCGGGCGACTGGAACCAAGCCCTCATGGAGCTTGGGGCCACCGTGTGCCGCCCGCGCACGCCTCTTTGTCACGTCTGCCCGTGGCAACGCCTTTGCCAGGGCGCGCGGGGCGATGTGAGCCTCTATCCGGCCCCGAAGCCACGTCCGGAGATGCGCGAGATGGATCTGCCCCTGGCGGTTTGCGAACAAGTGGGCCGGTACGCCTTGGTGCGCTATCCCGAAGGGGGCTGGTGGGCAGGTCTCTACGGGTTTCCACCCGCTCCCGCGGAATCAGGCGAGGAGATGGGAAGGTTTCCGTTTGTGGTCACGCGCCATCGCTTGACGGTGCGAGTGCTACGAGTGTACGAACTGGATGGGGAAGTCGAGTGGTTCACTCCGGAGCAGTTTGCGGACCTTGCCTTACCGGCTCTCCAACGGCGGGCTTGGGATGTCGTCCGGGCGAGGCAGACGCAGCCAACCCTCACTGTCTCCCCACAGGAATAGCGCCAGCAGAGCCTGGAAAACGATCGCGACCATGGCGATGAAGATAACGGCGTGCAAGATGCGCAACCCATAGCGGCGGGCAAACTGCTCCTGGCGGCGGAAGTGTTCGCGCGTGCGCGGGTTTAGATGGCTTGCGCGGCGCTGGAGCTTATGCACCCCGGGGCGGCGCATAAACCGCAACATATGCCACCACAAACAGCGACTGAGGGTGCGCGACCAGCCCAGCACTTAACTTTCTACGTCTTCGGTGGGCGCAAGTCTTGCGGGGCGAACGAGGTGACCTTCTTGATCGAAGATGGCGACGAGGGCGGGCACCATCTCTTCCTTCTGTCTCCCGATTTTGAGAAGCAAGCGGAAGGGGCCGTGGCCAGCCAGGGCAATTTCACAGGGGTGATCGGGCGCGACATCCTGCCCCGCTTCGTCATTGAGCCAGCAACGGGCCGGAACGGGCGATTCGATGCGCAATCGGTATTGCCGTCCTGCGGGCATTGTCGCCTGGGAAAATACGTACATGACCCCCGGTGCCCCTCGGAATAGGGGCTCAAGATTGAGTTCGGGTCCGTCGGGCGAGAACGCCTGCCATGCAACGGGAAGCTCCGCGCGGCCCGTATCCTTGAGCAGAGGATCATAGGCTTTCTCAGGGGCGTAGGCTTGCGTCATTCCCGCGCCGTTCTGGTTGGGATAAGGGCCAATGACCGACCACGTGCCCGTGGCCAGCAGGGGCAAGCTGAGTCGCAAACCCTCCGTGCGGAGTTCGACTACTTGGTCGCTTTCTACACCCTTGGGGGCCTGGATTTTGGCCTTCGTGGTCCAGGAAGCGCCGGGGGCGACGACTTCCGATTTGGCATCGGAACTCACCTCAAGTCCGGCACCAACCACCCATTCGGGTGAGATCCGTATGGGCGTGGATTCTCGATTGATGAGGGTGAGTTCGACCTCGGCGTGGCGACCTTCTTGGAAAATCGGACCCTGCGGATAGTGAACGTGAAGCTGGAAGGGGCCAACCTCCGCGTAGGCAGAGTGCTTCTGGAGGTCTAGGGCGCGGGCCTCGGGCAGGCCGCCGTCAAAGAGCTCCGCAAAGGCGGCCAGGGTGGACGGAGGATCAATATCTTGCAGAAACCCCGTGGCGACATAGGTTTGCCCCAGGGGTCCCGTCCATTCGGGTTCCAACGGACCGTAGAGACCGGCACCTAAGGCCGCGGCAATCGCAGCGGTGTCGCTCGCGGCGTGGCCCATGCTGGCCGCCAGAATCATGGCGCGCGACGCTTGCTCTTGGCATCCCGAGAGGGCGGCAAGAATGTGCAACAACGCGCGGCTGGCCGGACTGAATTCTTCTGGAATGAGGCTGGGAACGCTGGAAGGCTGGGAAATCCCTGCCCCGAGAACCTCCGGGACCTTGGCAAGAGCCGGGTGGCCCGGGGGAACGAACTTGGGGATGAGGCCGAGCAAGGCCCCCCAGCTGCTGTGCTCACTCGCGGCCGTGGCGGCCGCGGCGGCGACCCAGCCGGCCACCCAGAGGGCGTCTCCGGCGTGGTCCACGCTCATATCCGTGGCCGCCCAGACGCTGGCCAGCTCGGGCTTCCCGGCGCCGCGCATCCCCCAGAAGAGCGCACGGGCCAGGCCGGTAGCCCGGCCGCTGGCGGGGTTTCCAAATTGTCCACTGAGGGGCAAACCTAAGCCGGCGGCCAAGTTGGCGAGGGCATAGGCATCTCCGCGTTCGGCCGAGTTCCAGTGCGCACGGTAAGTGCCGCTGAGATTGGTGTGGGGGCGGGATTGCCGCAGGTGATAGGCCCACACCACGGCTAAATCTTGGTGGCCCGCCGGGGCCATGCGGAAGGGCACAGGTTCGTATCCCGTAAGCGGAACAAACTCCTGGCGCCGTACGTGCGGGGCTCCCATTGTGGCTCCCGCAAGGGAAGCCATGACCATGGCCACACGACGTTCGCTCATCAGCGGGTCGGGTTTACCTGAAACGGCACTGGTACTCTAATGGCAATGGGCATTGACCACATGATCTTTCGGTGGGTCAACCACTGGCCATCAGAGTGGGAGCCATTTTTCTGGTTTTTTAGCGAAGGAAACAAGCAATGGGCCGTGCGCGGGCTGTTCCTGGCCCTGGCGATCTACCTCGTTTGGAACAAGACCACGCGCGTGGCGACGGTGCGCGGATTGGTTGCCTTTCCGGTCACCAATGCCCTCACCGATGCGATCAAATTTGGGTTTCCGATGGATCGCCCGTGCGCGGTTGTGGCCCGTGCGCTCGACGGAGGGATGGCCCGCGATCTGGCCATGAAACTCGACCCTGAATTGATCTTGCGGGTGCCGCATACGGCAAGTTCAGGCACGGCCAGTGCCCATGCCGCCAATACGATGGCAGTAGCGGTGAGTTTGCTCTACGCCAAGTCCCCGTGGGGATGGCTGTGGTTGGGGGTGAGTTTCTTCACCGGGACGAGCCGCATCTACAACGGCGTCCACTATCCGAGTCAGGTTTTGCTCGGTTGGGCTTGCGGGGCCTTTGTGGCATGGGTGATTTCCACCACCCATGCCCATTGGGTTAAGGTCAGGACTTCTCGACCGGAAGCGGCGAGTTCAGCTCAATAGTGCCGAGCGAGTCGAGCGGTTGACCACCGGTGGTGAAGAGGACACTCTTGACCTCGGGGAACTGCGCCATCACGCGCAGCATGCCGCGAATGATGATCTGCTCATCTTCGGTGCCGTACCCCGCGTAGATCTTGTCGTTGAAGTCAACGGTGGCAATGCCCTCCTTCACGGTGACTGTCTTTACATCGGCATCCTTGGGCACGGCCGGAACCTTGTCCAAGTAGTCGTTGAGCGCAAACACCATCGGGTCTTCACCTTTCGGGGATTCCTTGGTGTCCGGCTTGGTGCCGAATTGCCCGCCGTTGTAGGTGGGGGTCAGGGTCGTGACGTCTTGTTGCTTGGGCGTGTCCACTTCGTCCGACGGCGCGTTGTTCGTCACGGCCGGATCGGTGTTTGCCATCGGCACTGCGGGTCGGCTGGAGACATACCAAGCCAAGGCTCCGAAGCATGCGACAGCAACCCCCAAGACGAGGATCGGTGCCTTTTTGGAGGCAGAGTTTTTGGATTCGCTCATTGCTGGTAATACCTCTTCACGGCGAGGGTAATGGCCTTAGCCACCGAGGAATGGAATTCGGGTTCTTGTAACCGGGCGCGATCGCGGCTGTGGTTAATGAACGCGAGTTCGAGAAGTACGGCCGGCATCCGGGAAAGCCGCAATACGGCAAAACCAGAATCATAGATTGTCTGGTCGCTCCGAACTCCCATATTAGGAAGCTTGCTCACCTTTGCAATTTCCTCCGCCATCAGGTTCGCCAAGAGAATGCCAAGCGGGCTCTGTTTGTGGTGGAACATGATGCTGCCCGATCGGCTATTGGCAACCGTATTGCTATTGAAGTGGATGCTGAGGAAGAGGTCCGCGTTACTTCGGTTTGCGATTTCGGACCTTTCGCCGAGCGGAATGAACCGGTCGTCGTTGCGCGTGAGAATGACACTCGCTCCGGCCTCCGTTAGCGCCTTTGCGGTTTGCTGGGCAACTTTCAGAGCGTTGGTTTTCTCATTCACTTGCGCGGCCGTAGCACCGGGGTCTCGCCCGCCATGCCCGGCATCAATGACAATCACCTTGCCGGCAAGGGTGCCATTCGAGCCAGAGGGCTTGATCAATCGCAAGGTGATGGTTTGGCCGCTGATGCTGGCCGAGAAGGCCAAAGCCCGCTTGGTGGCCAAGACCACGTTCACAAAGCCGTTGCCCGCGTTCTGCATGGAATAGCGACTTACATAGTCGCCTGCGCCGAGGGCACCTTCGCGGCTCACTACGGTCTGTGCCTTCGCAATCTGCAATTGGATCGTGTTGGCGTTCACATAAGAAACCGCCGGAGCGCTATCAATCGTCTTCGAAAGCTGGAAGGTGTAAACCGCGTCGGTCGCCGTCTCGCGCACCACCTTGGGCTCGCTTACAATCACGGGGTCCACCACCGGCGTTTGGCTGGGCGGCGGGGTCGTGGTCGGAGGAGCGGCCGGGGCGGGCTTGATGGCGATCTGACTTGTGCCGACGTGGACGAGGTCCACTTCAAACTTGCGACTGGGGAGCAGGGAAGGAATGGGCTGCTCGGACATGCGTGGGGTCTCCACCACAATGCGCACGACGTCCGGAGCAAACTGCCCCACGCGCACTTGGTTGGGCAGTTCTGCGCTCACGCGGGAGTTCAACTTGGCGCCGAAGAGGTCCACCACCAGGCGATCGGGAGCCGCAAGGCGGAAGGCGCGCATGCGCACCATCATCGTCCCATCAATACGGAATCCCTCATTGGTGGTCTCCACATTGCGGATTTCGCTGAGGACTCGGAAGGTGTTGCCCTCCCACATCGTGTGGCCACCCAGAGTCTCCGTGATGGTGCCGAGGTCCACCGTCGGTTTCGAGGCAATCGTGCGGGTTTCCAGCCGGATTTCTCGGCCTTCGGCCTTAACGATGGTTTCGTTGCCGCGAACGTTGACGTCCCAGCCCCAACGACGCATCATGTCAGCCGGGATGAAGCAGTTATTGCCGACACGATAGCCATCGTGCGGCGAAACGCCTTGGAAAGTGTAATTCACCCGGACCGCCGTGGGCGTCGCGGGCGCATCTTGCGCGTATCCCTGTGTTAGCGCCATCCCTAGCGCCAAACAGGTACCAAAAATCCTCCTCATGAGGTCCTCCGTAATATACCAGAACGTTTAGGATTAAGTGCCGGTTACGTACTTGGCACGGAAATTGCGCGTCATATTCGCATTGTGCGGTTTTCGGCGCTGTTGGTAGCTGTGGGCGCGGCCCTTGCCTTGAGTGGGCAAGCAAAGGCCGACGCGATTCTAGATTGGAATGCGGAGGCGCTTCAGGCGATTCGCACCGCCAAATCTGCACCGCCCATGGCCGCGCGCAACCTGGCCATCGTTTCTGGGGCGGCGTTTGATGCCGTGAACTCGATTTCGAATTCTGGCTACCGCAACGTTTTCTATTCGGGGGCAGGTAACGCCAGTGCGAGTAAGGAAGCCGCCGCCATCCAAGCGCAGTACGACACCCTGCGCGCGCTCTATCCCACTCAGGCGGGCCGCTTTAAGGCGCTTTACGATAACCAGATGAGCCAGATCGCGCCGGGAGCCGCCCGTGAAGCGGGCATGGCACTGGGCGCGAAGACCGCTGCCGCGGCGCTGTCCATGCGGTCCAATGATGGATCGGCCACGGCCGGAACTGTGCCCGATGGCCGGAGCAACGACCTGGGTAAGTGGCGCCCCACCCCGAGCAACTTTGCCTCGGGAGCCCTGCCGGGATGGTCGCAGGTGCGGCCCTTCACGCTCAATTCTTCGGATCAGTTCCGCTCGGAAGTCATGCCCGCCCTCGGCACTGAGGAGTACGCCTCGGCCTACAACGAAGTGAAGGCCCTGGGTGGCCTGACCAGCCTGGCCCGCACCGCGGACCAAACCGAAATTGCAATGTTCTGGATTGGCGGGGCGGGCACGGCCACGCCTCCGGGCCACTGGAACGTAATCGCCGCCGGCGTCTCGCAAGATCGCAACCTGAGCCTGGAGGACAATGCTCGCATGTTCTTGTTGCTCAACTTCTCCCTGGCCGATGCCGGCGTGAGCGCCTGGGATACCAAGTACACCTATCAGTGCTGGCGACCGATCACGGCCATCCATCAGGGCGACCTGGACGGCAACGTGACGACCGACGGCGACCCGAACTGGAGTCCGCTCATCCCGACCCCGAACCACCCCAGCTATGTGAGTGGGCACTCCACTTTTAGCGGCGCGGCCGCGGCGGCTTTGGCCGGGTTCTTCGGGACGGACGACATCAGCTTTAACGCCAAAAGCGAAGACATCACGGCCACGCGGCACTTCAACTCCTTTAGTCAGGCGGCGGCGGAGGCCGGGAAGAGCCGTATCTACGGCGGGATTCACTTCGAATTCGACAATGTCGCTGGGCAACTGATGGGGCGGAATGTGGCGCAGTGGACGCTCGACTCGCTGAACTCGCCCGTGCCGGAGCCGGTGACCCTGCTGGCGATGGGCGCGGGCCTGGCGGCCCTGGTGCGACGGCGACGCCGCGCCGCCAGCGAGTAGAATCACAGCCTCGCGGGCGATTAACTCAGTTGGTAGAGTGGCTCCTTTACACGGAGTAAGTCGGGGGTTCGAGTCCCTCATCGCCCACCATCCTATGCCTCATATCCTTGGCCTCTTGGGCATACTAAGAGGCACCTATGAGCGACGCGAAGACGCCGGACGAAAAGCCGACCGCGATGACCTTTGAAGAAGAGGCACCGGTCACCACCAGCCTCAGCATCCCGGGCCTCGAATTTGAAGCCACCACCGGCCGAATGCCTCTAAAGAACGACCAGGGCGAGATTCTGGCCCAGGTGTTTTATGTGGCCTATACCAAGAAGGGCGCCGAGCCCGGCACTCGTCCCGTCACGTTCACCTTCAACGGGGGGCCGGGTTCGCCCAGCATCTGGCTGCACATGGGGGCGGTGGGGCCGTTCCGCGCGCCGATGACCCCGGAAGGGCAGTTGCCGCCCGCGCCCTACCAAGTGGAACCGAATCTGGAAACCTGGCTCCACTTCACCGATCTCGTCTTCATTGACCCGGTGGGCACCGGCTACAGCCGCGCCAAGGACAAGGTGACGGCCGAAACCTATTGGGGTGTGGAAGGCGACATCAAGAGCGTCAGTGAGTTCTGCCGCATGTGGCTGAACCGCAATGCCCGCTGGCGTTCACCGCTCTACCTGGTGGGTGAGAGCTACGGCACCACCCGCGCGGCGGGCATGGCCGGCCACATGATTGACCAAGGGATTGCCCTCAACGGGGTGATTCTGGTTTCGGCCATCCTCAACTTCCAAACTGGTTATCAGCAGTACGGCAACGATGTGTCGTTCAAGTTGTATTTCCCGACCTATACTGCCACGGCGTGGTACCACGATAAGCTGCCCTGGGCCGCGAGCCTGGAAGACGCTCTGCGCCAATCGGAAGCCTTTGTGCAAGGCGATTACGCCCGGGCTTTGCTGCTTGGCGATGATCTCGTGGGCGAGGCTCGCCAGGCCGTCGTCAATGAATACGCACGTCTTACTGGCCTGAGTCCTGAGTACGTTGACCGTGCGGACCTCCGCGTGACGCAGGGTGCCTTCTGCAAGGAACTCTTGCGTAGTGATCGCCGCACGGTGGGACGCTTGGACAGCCGCATCAAGGGCATTGATGACTACCGCCGAGGCGAAGGGGAGCACCTGACCAGCGACCCCAGCATGTCCATGCTGATGCCGCCCTATACGGCGACATTCAATGACTTTGTGCGCACTCAGCTCAAGTACGAATCGGACCTCAAGTACGAGATATTCAGCGGGATTGGCGAGTGGAACTGGGGCACCAAGGGACGCCAGGGCTACCCCGACACCAGCGAGGCTCTGCGCAATGCCATGCACAAGAACCCCTACATGAAGGTGTTTGTGGCCAGTGGCTATTACGACCTCGCGACGCCCTACTTTGCCACCGAGTACACCTATCGGCACATGGGGTTGGACCCCGAAGTGCGCGGCAACTTCTCGTTTGGCTATTACGAAGCCGGGCACATGATGTACGTGCACACGGGCTGCCTCACCACGCTATTCCAAGACGTCAAGGCGTTTGTGGAAGGCACTCAGCGAGGCTGATTACGCGTTGGCCGGCGCCCAACCGGGCGCGGCCGCGCGGAAGCCCTGATACAGGGCCAGCATCGCGTAGGTATCCAGTTGGCAGTATTCGCGCAGGTCATCAATGATGGCCGCGCGTCTCTCGTTGGTGGTGGCCGGGTCCAGATACTCCTCGTAGACCTGCACCGCCACCGCCCCATTTTGGACGTTAAGTGTCTTGTAGCTGACGGCGGGGTTCACAGCGGGGAGCACGTTCTTGATGCTGTATGAGCCTTTGAAGCTGGTCCAATAGGTTTTGCCCTTGATGGCCTTATAGAGGTCGAAACCGACCGCCTTGATCTTGTTATAGAGCTCGTGGCCAAAGGGGACGCCCGCATCCCGGAGCATCTTGAGCGTGGTGACCTCGTAATCGGAATAGAACACGAGGCTTTCGCAGTCCTGTACGGCCTCCCACAGGGTGGCGGCAAAGGCCACGCGCGGGTCTTGGTTGACGTCGGTGTGCAGGTAGTCGCGCCACTCCGGAGTGTCGGGGGAATCGGCATCCGGGATCACGTGGAGCGACCACTGGAACGGCACCCGCTCGTAGGGGTGGTGCCCCACAAACTTCGGTAGGGCAGGATCGATGGCCTCGAAATCCACAAAGCCGATGGGGCCGGGCAGGCGCTCAAGTTGTTTGATGAGATCGGGGTCGGTGAAGTCCTGCTGGCCCGAGATCACCCGGTAGGCCAAGCGATTGGTGGGGCTGAGTTGCTCGGCGGTGGTGACATCGTCAATCATCCGTAATCCTTGGGTGGCCAACTTGCGGACGGAATTGACGTTGATGCCCGGAAGCTTCCACAGGCCTCCCTCCGGAATCCCTTCGTGGCAGTTTTCGCGGAAATCGCAGTCCCGGCAGTACGTGTTGGGTTCAAACGGGGGCGGATCGTCCTGCTGGCGGAGGGCGCGGACGGCATCGAGGTCGGCCGTCAGCCGAGGGATCATTTCGAGGACGAGACCGGTGATGTCCACCGAGGAAAAAAGCCGCTCGGCGTCGTAGGGGCCGCCGTCGTGGACGTAGTCGCGGTCCAGATGCATGAGGCGGTAATCCCGAATGCGAATGCCCGCCGCCCGCAGGACGACAGCCTGAAAGGCGACATCCGCAATGTGGTCTGGTTCCTTCACCCGAACCCCGGACTTGACCTCAATCAACGTCCAGGTGCCATCGGCGTTCCGCTCCAAAATGTCGCACCGGGTGATCAACTCTTCGGCCGCGAAACTTGCCTCGAAGAGAACCGGCGCATCTCCTTCTACGGCCACGGCGGTGTGGGCAAGGGCCACCTCAGGAGGGCCTGAAGGCAAAAGCACGCCGGTGGGGAAGTTGTGCCGGGCAAGTTCGCCAATTGCCTGGCCGGTGACCATGTAAGCCCGCTGATCCGCATTCGGCGCCTTGGCCAGATCGGGGCGGTGGGTGGCATACCAAAACCTCTTCGCGCATGGGCGAAACTGCTGGAAGAGGCTTTTTGTGATCACAGAGTCGCAAGGCTACCCTTCGGGACCCTGGGTTGGGGGTAGGATTTTGCGCATGGCGACCCCCTTGGCCGACCGCTTGAGCGCTGTGATTGAGCGCTACGATCTGCTTCAACATCCGTTCTATCAGGCTTGGAGTGCGGGCACTCTGCCGGTAGACGCCTTGAAGACTTACGCTTCCGAATACGGAGCCTTCATCAATCGCGTGGCCGCCGGCTGGGCTGCCCACGGTGACGAAGAAATCGCCGCCGAAGAGCGCGAGCACGCCGACCTGTGGGCCGAATTTGCCGGCGCGCTGGGTACGGACGTGAAGGGCGCCTCGCTGCCGGCCGTGACCGACATGGCCAACCGCGTGGATGCGGCGTTTGCGGATGCGGTGACCTCGCTTGGTGGGCTCTACGCCTTCGAGTGCCAGCAGCCGAATACCAGCAAGAGCAAGCTCGAAGGTCTGGATACGCACTACACCGGCCTGCCGGAAGCCGCGCGCACCTACTTCGAGATTCACGTGAACGACATTCACGAGCCCGCCCTGCTTCTGCAACGCATGGAAGCGCTCTCGGCGGACGATCAAGATCGCGCCGTGGCGGCCTGCGAAAGCGTGGCCGAAGGCCTGTGGAACGCCCTCACGGACATCCACAAGGTTCACTGCGCCTAAGCCGAACATCGGCTTGAGTTCATGGCCCCTGAGGTGTGAATGCCTCGGGGGTCATTGCTTTTTATGACGCCTTCCGCGATGCTAGACAGGAGCGCGGAGGGGTAAGTATTCTCCTGGCTGATATGGCGAAGATCGCGGACATCGAAGGCATCGGCCCCAAGTATGCGGCGGCCCTGAAGGACCACGGAATTGACACGACGGACGAACTGCTGGCGGCGGGCGCGAGTAAGAAGGGCCGCGCGGACCTGGCCGAGAAGACCGGCCTGAGCGAGAAGCTGGTGCTGGAGTGGGTGAACCGCGCCGACCTGATGCGCATTAAGGGCATTGGTTCGCAGTACTCCGACCTCCTGGAGCACGCGGGCGTGGATAGCGTGCCGGAACTGGCTCAGCGCAACGGGGCGAACCTGGCCGCCAAGATGGCCGAGATCAACGAAGCCAAGAATCTGACCAGCCGCGCGCCGAGCGAGAAGGAAGTCGAGGACTGGGTGGAGCAGGCCAAGGGGCTTGATCGCGTCGTCACGCACTAATCTTTAGTTGCCTTGAAGTGAAGCCTCGCGGCCCCGGGAGTGGGGTGGCGAGGCTTTTTGCATCCCAAGGCGCGGGTGCAGTAAAGTCCGAGGCATGAACGGACGAGGTGCGGCCCGGGCCGCCACATGGGGATTGAGCTTGATGGTCAGCTTGGGGGCCGCCCAGGGCACCCGCGACATCACCAGCCTAGCCGAAGAGCGCTACGACGCCCGCATCCCCGCCCCCGAGGCCGTCCTCGGCGCACCGCTCGCCAGTCGCTACGCCCGCGCCCACGAACTGACCGAGTACATCCGCCTTCTGGACACCGCCAGCCCCCGCGTGGTGAGCGTGAACCTAGGCCGCACTTACCAGGGCCGGGAGATCACCGCCGCCATCATCACGTCCCCCGAAAACCACGCGCGGATCAAGGAAATCCAGGCTCAAAACCGGCGGCTGGTCTTCGATTCGGCCTCTATGACCGACGAAGAAATCAAGACCATGCCGACCGTGATGTGGATGGGCTACGGCGTGCACGGCAACGAGGCCAGCACCTCGGAGGCCGCCCTGGCCACCCTCTATCACCTCGCGGCAGGCTCCGGCCGGGTGCCTGCGCTGCTGAAGGACATGGTCATCATCCTGATGCCCTCCCTGAATCCCGACGGGCGCGACCGCTTTGCCAATCACGCGAACGGATTTAGAGGCCTTACCCCCACGCCGGACCGGCAAGACCGCGAGCACGACCAGCCCTGGCCCGGCGGGCGCACTAACCACTTTTGGTTCGACCTGAACCGAGACTGGATGCCGCTGACCCAGGTGGAAAGTCAGGTGCGGCACCGACTCTACACCGCGTGGCGGCCGCAAGTGACCCTGGACTTCCACGAGCAAGGTTTGGGTCTCAATTACTTCTTCCAGCCCGGCGAGCCCTTGCGTGTGAACGCCCTGACGCCCAAAGAGAACCAGGCGATCACCGCCGACTTTGCGCAGTACCACGCCAAGGCGCTGGAGGAGCTGAACGAACGCTACTTCACCGAAGAGCGGTTCGATGACTTCTATATCGGCAAGGGCAGCACCTACCCAGACGTCATCGGCTCGATTGGCATCCTCTTCGAGCAAGCCAGCACCGGGGCCATCCAAAGTGAACTGCGTGGCCGGATTTACACCTTTGCCGATTCGGTGCGCAACCAGTTTGCGACCTCGATGAGCTCGCTGGAGGCCGCGCAGGCCAACCGCGTTCGGCTTCTCACCTACCAGCGCAACTTCTTTAGAGATGACGTGCAACTGGCCGGGGGCGTGGGCACCGAGATGGAGGCCACCACCATCGGCTGGCAGTGGCCAGTGGACGACCGGGGCCGCGAACTGGCCAGCCTACTGCGGGCGCACGAGATCCGGGTGGACGAAGCCGACGGCTGGATGGAAGTGCGGCTGAACCAGCCCCTGCACCGCCTGGCGCGGGCGATGATTGCCCCGCCCAACATCTTTGAAGATATCTCCTTCTACGACATCAGCACCTGGGGGCTGGCCTACGGTTCGATGGCCAAGGTGTCGCCCATCACGGGCACGCGTGGGCGCCCGTTCACGCGGCCGGTGGGGCCGACGTTCCGGCGGGCGGAGAACCCCGTCGGGCTCATCATCCACCGGGGCCGCGCGGACTTCCACGACGTGGTGCGGCAGGCCCTGCGCCTGCGGCTGCGCGCGTTCTTTGTGAAGGAGGCGATCGGCGAGGCGCAGCCGGGGGATGTGTTCATCGCGGCGGACGGCGCTCAAGATGTAGAAAAGTGGCGCGGAGCCTGGGAGGGTTCCAAGCTCCGAATTGATATGCAAGAAGTGGCCGGGCAAACCGGGGCCGTGGTGAGCTGGGGTGGCCGCCGCCTGGTGGAACTGGGCACCAAGCGCATCGCCCTGATTGCCGATGCCACCACCAGCAGCAACCGCGCGGGCGAGCTGTGGTACCGGCTGCCGGATGTCTCGGTGGTGCCCGCCAGCGCGAACTTGGCGAACTACGATGTGGTGATCTACCCTGGTGGGGGCGGGGCGGAATTCATGACCCGCCTGGGCACCTTTGTGAGCGGCGGGGGCCACCTGGTGGCGGTGGGCGATGGCGCCTTGGCGGTGGCCAATTCGGATATCTGGCGAGTGCCGGCAAGCTCGTATTCCGCGAATGTGGCGGGGCTCAAGTTCGGGGAGATTGCCGATGAGCGGGCGCGGCACCAGGTTCCGGGGACGATCTTGCGGGTGCGCTACGACGACACCCACCCCCTGACCTACGGGCTGAGCGAGGGGTACGCGTTCCGGGATGAGAGCGTGTTCCTGAACGCGCCGACTGAGCCTGGAACTGCGGTGGGGGTTTACACGGATGAACCGGTGGCGGCGGGTTACCTGACACCGGAGGTGACGAAGCTCGTGCCGGGCAAGCTCTCGGTGGCGGCGCGGCGCGTGGGGTCCGGAAGGGTGGCGCTGTTTGCGGATTCGCCGAACTTCCGGGGGTTCTTCCGAGCGCAAGAGGAGATTTTCCTCAATGCGGTGCTGTTCGGGGAGGCGTGGTAAAATTCAAGGTCGGTAAACGTCAGGACTGCTTTTCACGTTACCTAAAGAGTGAGATATTCTTTGAGGAAATATGAGCGAAGACATTAAGGAAGAGAGCTGGGCGACTCAAGGTTCGGTCGAGTTCTTGACAAATCGCGATGAATTGCTTCGGGCTTATGACAGGGAAAAGGAAAAAAACGTCGATCGTCCGATAAAGTTATCGCACGGAAATGTTGGAGAAGCGGATTTTCGCCAATGGCTCTCGACCTTTTTACCAAAGAGATTCGGTGTAACCTCTGGGTATATCATTTCTCAAGGCAGGCAGGCTGGCAATAAGTTACATCATTTCGATGTAATAATTTATGATCAAATTGAGGCTCCTGTTTTATGGGTGCAAGGCAGCAGTGATCAATCGGAAAACGGAAAGCGGAAGGCCATACCCGCAGAGTATGTTCTCTGTGTTATCGAAGTGAAGTCGACCTTTTCAAAGGAGAACGTGTGTGATGCAATAGCGCAGCTTCGTAAGCTTGAGCCATTGATGAAAGGACAGAATCAGGGCGATTCCACATACCCTGAGTACTTACCCAGTAACTTTCGATGCATGGTTGTTTTCTTTGAAATCCGAAAAAAGGAAGCGAAAAGCATAAGTGCATTGGAAGAGCTAGTCGCAGAAACTAGCCTTAGAGGATTTGTTGGGGGCATTATTCTGCGTGGTGAAGGTGCTCCTGCGAATTCGAGCGGACGTATCTACTTCTTGGAAATGCACAGGAGTCATAGCCATTATGATGCGATTTTTGAACGTTTGGACGATCAGCATGGCATGATAGGAGTGCTTTCAAGTACTGGTGTCGTGTCTACAACTGGAGAAATATCTCGGCATGGCTTCATAAACTGGGGCGACTTTTGCTTTGCGCAATTCGCTCATGATTTAGTCGCCATATGCCGTGGAAGGTTCAAAGTTGGCAGGCTTTCCAGCTGGCATGGATTGGACTTTCGAGCAAACAATACCGAGAACTAATGGATTTGCCGATACCTGGTAATCAATTGTTGGCTTAGGGCACGTCCGAATGTAGTCTGTGCGCAAAGAGTATCAGGTGGAAATTACTTTGTATTTCGGGCAATAAACCCCTCCGCTGCCGCCAAGATCCGGTCGCGGCGCGTGGGTTCCAGTCGCTCGTAACCCCTTACGGCCTGGCTCATGCGCTGGTTCTGGGCAAAGAACTCCCGGTTCCGGGCAATCGTCCGCCAATACAGCCCGTCCCACACATCGCACCACGGCCCGGCGGGCTCCCCGGACATCCGCCGGATGTACGCCGACCCGGAGAAGTACGGTTTGGTGGCAAACGCCCCCGCCGACGCGCACTGCGACATCCCGAACACGTTCGGCCCCATCACCCATTCGCTGGCGTCCACAAACATCTCCATGAAGTAGCGGTAGACCTCCTCGGGGTCCACCTCGCACATAAACATCACCGCGCCGATGACCATCAGCCGCTCGATGTGGTGGCACCAGCCGTGGTCGCGGGCGCGGGCCAGGCTCCGGTCCAGCGGGGGGAGGCCGGTGGCGGCATTTTCCCACGCCGGGGTGAGGCGACGATGATGCGGGAAGGTGCGCTGCACAGCCGGTTCTTCGCGGGCGATGCCCCGCACAAACTCGCGCCAGCCGATGATTTGGCGGATGAACCCTTCCAGCGAATTGAGCGGCACCGGGCGGCGGGCGTGCCGCGCGAGGGTGGCCTCGATGACCCGCGCCGGAGTGAGCAAGCCAATGTTGAGCATGGGGGTGAGCAGGCTGTGGAACACCGTGCGCTCCTGCGGGGGGAGGGCGTCTTCGTAGTCGCCAAAGAGGTCGAGACGGTGTTCCAGGAAGTCGGCCAGCCAGTCTTCGGCTTGGGCGGGGGTGACGGGGAAGGCGAAGGTGGCGGGGTCCCCGGCGGCCACAGGGAAGTGGTTCTTGACGAGCGTGATGACTTCGCGGGTGATGGGGGTGAGGGCCGGGGGCATCACGGCCGGGGGCTGGAGATGCTTGGGGAGGGGCTTGCGGTTCTCGGTGTCGTAGCTCCACTGGCCGCCCAGGGGTTCTTGGTGGTCATCCAGCAGGATGCCCAGGCGCCGCCGCTGCCGCTTGTAGAAGTCGGCCATCAGCAGGCGCTTGTGGTGGGCGCGGTAGTTCTGCCACTCCTCGGCGGGGGTCAGGAACATCGGGTTGGGATGCTCCTTGAGCGTGATGCACTCGGTTTGCGCCCAGGTGCGGAGCTGGCGGGCGAAGAAGGCGTCGGCGGGCTCGAAGGTATGGACTTCTTGGGCTTGGCTGGATTGGAGGGTTTGGGCGAGCGCCTGGGGGATGGAGGTGCGGGCTTCAAGCGGGAAGTAGTGGACGCGGCCCGGGTGGCGGGCGGCGAATTCGCGCATGGCGGCGAAGGTGAGAACGAGCTTGTGGGCGTGGTAGCAGTAGTGCCGGGCGAGGTCGAGGTCTTCCACCATCACCACCGGGCCGGGGGGCAGCGCCGAGATGTCGGCAAAGAGCTGATCGCCCAGGATGAGGTTGACGGCACCCACGCCTGGGGTCTACGGGACGGGGGGTGGGGGCGTCGCGGGGGGCGCGCGTCCAGCCTAATCGACGTCAGAACTAGCCACCATCAGTTGTAAACGTACTATTTACCATTGTTGTATATGTTCCCAAGAAAGGATTCTTCACATCATCTGGCAATGGCGATTGCGTTACATCTGAAATGAATTGCTGATAACTCATGAACAAAGCTCGACCTGTGGAAAACGGGATCGGTCCTGGTTGCTTTCCCGGAACCTCTACGAGTTCAATCAAGGCAACTTCCCAGCCTTCGTACCACTCCATGCCATTCGGTACTGTTCTCAAAACATAGTCAAACAGGGTCGGCCCCATAACTAGTGCGAAGCCTCCGCCGAACCTGCTTGCTAGGGGAGCCTTTCTAAATACTTGCCGCAGTTGACGCTTCCATGCATTGTCTGGAATCAATCCTACTTTCGGAAAGCTTTTCCTAAGATACTCATTTGTTCGCGCCGTTGACGCTGTCCATTGATCAACGTGTTTCGAAAGAGTGCCTGTGTTGCTTGTCTCGCCGCCACCCTGAATCTCTACAATAGCCATCTGTCGACCAATGATCGCGTTTGAATTGACGCGCATAACATAGTCCAAGTACACCTTTCCGCCGCCAACTTTTTGACCAACTTGACGTCTGAAGCCAACATCCTTATCATCAGCGTCAGGGAATAGGCAACTCGCCACTTGACCTAAGATATTGAGATGGTCCGATGTCAATACATTAGACTTGGCTGGCACGAGCCTGTCTGAGCAAACAACGAATAGTTGGTCACTATCTGATCTAACGCTACAGACTGGAGGATATGATTTCTGCCCGACTAGCTTTGAACATGGTCCACCCATAAACGGACACGTAGGGGCTATTGTCGGATTGAGGACTGAAGGCCTAATCTGAGGAGCGTCTACATCCGTTCTTTGACCAAGGTATTCAGCAATTCCGACTGGCATAGCACTCTCGCGCCGCCTACTATACCTGACGACTCCAGTATTCGTAGCGCCAGCCAGTTGGCTACGTCCACATTCACGGCGTTGCCGAGGGCTCTGAATCTACGTCCGTCCATCCTGTCGGGAATCCCTGCAGAATCTCGTACTCCGAAGCCGTCATTCGTCGCACATACAACATCGGAGGACCCTCTGCTATCCAATGTGTATGTTTCCCCGTCGCATCTGTAGCCTTTTGCTTGAGGCCCAGCGGTCGGCTTGCGTCCGATTGTGGCATGCTGGATAACGTATACATCTGCGTCACGATCGCTGACCGTAGGTCTTCTGGCAGCGTGCGCCCCAGGGAGTCGTGTCTGTCTAACCACTTCTCCAACTGCTGAGTCGTCAAAAAGTACTCTAGAGGCGCAGCTGGTTCCAAGACTTGCGACAAGGAACGTACGACGACGTCTTTGGGGTGTTCCGTAGTATTTGCTGTCCAGAACTCGCCATGCAGTGCAATACCCGAGTTCATCCAAGGTTGAGAGTACGATTCGGAAATCTTCCCCACCGTGGGAATTAAGCAACCCGACCACATTCTCGATGACAAGCCATTTTGGTCGTACAATCGAAGCAAGTCCTGCAAACTTGTGAAAGAGTCCACTTCTGCCACCTTCTAATCCTAACCTTTTACCTTGATTTGCCAAGCTCAGATCTTGGCATGGAAAACCACCGCACCAGACGTCAGCGTATGGAATATCGTCTGGATGAACCTCGTTAATATCACCAACCAATGGAATGCTTGGCCAGTGCTTCCGCAACACGCTTTGGCAGAACGAGTCGCGTTCGCACTGGAACACAACTTCATACCCAGCTCGCTCGAACCCAAGATCGAATCCACCAATTCCTGCAAAAAAAGAGGCTACCTTCACCGTATTCCCCAACAGTGTGACCTATACAGACGTCTAGTTGCAACCGTTTGTTCCAAGATTTTTCAGTACATACCGATGGACTAGATTAACTTGCGGGTTACTGGTCCTAGGACAGTGCTAGGCAGAGAAGGTGCGGACGAACTTGTTCGGGCAGTACCGGTACCGATGGTCGCGGGCGAACTCAAAGTCTTCCACCATCACCGCCAGGCCGATGGGCAACACCGAGATGTCGGCAAAAAGCTGATCGCCCTGGATGGAACTGGCGGCACCCACGCCTGGGGTCTACCTGGCGGGGGGTCGGGGCGTCGCGGAGCTTGGTTGCAGGTCCGGGGCCGCTAGTGATTCATCTCCGAGCGCAAAGCCCGCAACCGCGCGAAGGCCGCGGGGAAGGAACCCTTCTTGAACTCCGCCCCGATGTGCCCGTCGCAGAACTTCTCGCCGCGTGTGCACAGCACCAGGTAGCGGCGCACCTGGTTCAGCGTGGCCCGGGGGAAGTAGTCCGGCGGAAACTCCGCCCCCATCGGCTGGAACGGCCGCCCATCCACCTCGGGGTCCTCGGGCAGGGTCGCGTAGGGGTCAATGTACGCCGAGCTTTCGTACAGCATCTGCACGATCAGCCCCACCACGGGGTTGTATTCCGGGTACGGCATTTGGACAATCCGCGTGCCGTTCTCCTCGAGGTCCGGGAGGTCCGGCCAGGTCATGATCTCGAAGTTCGGTGATTCCATCACCCGCGCCAGGTCCAGCAGGGCGTCAATGTCGGCGAGCCGCCATTTCTTGGTGGGCTTTTCCAGGCTCATGGCCGCTCAAAAGGTGGTGGGCAAGGAGGGACTCGAACCCTCACTCCGTGAAGAACTGGAACCTAAATCCAGCGCGTCTACCAATTTCGCCACTCGCCCGTGGCTTCCAATTTACCCGGGGGTAAGGTCTGGGCCATGGTCTTGGTGGTGGGCGGTGCCGGGTACATCGGGTCGGCGTTTGCGCGGCAGCTCAAGGCCGCCGGCACCCCGCACGTCATCTACGACAACCTGGAAGCGGGCCACCCGGAGTCCGTCCCCTACACCCGCGTCATCCCCGGTGACACCCGCGATCCCGGCCGCCTGCAGCGCGTGATGCGGGAGCACAAGGTGACCACGGTAGCGCACTTTGCCGCCCATATCGAGGTCGGCGAGGGCGAACGCGACCCCGCCCGGTTCTACGACAACAACACTTACGGCACCCTGTGCCTGCTGCAGGCCATGCGCGAGGTGGGGGTGGAGCAGCTCATTTTCAGCAGTACGGCGGCGGTTTACGGCGAGCCCGAAACCGTCCCCATCCCGGAAGACCACCCGCTCCGCCCCACCAGCGTGTACGGCCGCACCAAGCTGGCCAGCGAGCAGATGATCCGCGATTTCACGCGGGCGTACGGCCTGCGGCACGTCATTTTTCGGTACTTCAATGCGGCCGGGGCCGATGCCAATGGCCGCCACGGCGAGGCGCACCAGCCGGAATCTCACCTCATCCCGCTGTGCATCCAGGCGGCACTGGGTCAGCGCCCGGCGCTCAAGGTGTTTGGCGATGATTTTCCGACCCCCGATGGCACCTGCGTGCGCGACTACCTGCACACCGCCGACCTGGCCAGCGCGCACATCCGAGCGGTGGCGCACCTGCAAAAAGGCGGGGAATCGGCGACCTACAACCTCGGCACGGGCCGGGGCCACAGTGTTCGTGAGGTAATTGCCGCGGTGGGCGACGTGCTGGGCACCCCGGTACCGCACGAAGCCGCCCCGCGCCGCGCGGGTGACCCGGCCCAACTTGTGGCCAGCAGTGCGGCGATCCAGGCGGATTGGGGATGGACCCCCGCCCACAGCGATCTCACGGAAATTGTGAAATCGGCGGCGCAATGGCACCGCACCCACCCTTCGGGCTACAAAGCAGGCTAGGCGGGCGCGTAGGCCAGGCCGTGCACCCAAATGGCTTGGTCGCGCACTTCCACACGCTCGATGCGCATAGGGACGGGGAAGTCCTTCACGTCAAAAATCGGGTTGATGCGGTCCAGTTGACCTTCCACCAGCTTGCGGGCGTCAGCGCCCTTCACTTCGGCGCTCTGCAGCACCACCATCAGGCGCTGCTCGTCCTCCACCACCAGGGTCAGGTCGGCTTCCACCGGCACTTCAAAGAGAATTTTGGCGGTGGCGTTAATGCGGATGACCTCATTGGCGCAGGCCACGGTAAAGCCCTTCAGGCCGCCGGGGGCCAGCTGATTGAGGTACTCGGCCACGCTGGTCTCTTCGATAATGGCCAGGATGCGGCCGGGCTGATCGAGGAACAATCGGAAAGGATCGGTTTCGGCGCGAGCGGGGCCCGAGGTGAGCTGGACTTCGTCCACGCGGAGCCCCATCGGCAAAATAATCCCAAAGGCTTTGGCTTCGAGGCTTTGAAGGCGTACTTCGTCCGGCATTTTCGGTACCCTGTAAATGATGATGACGGCCCTCGCTCTCGCCTCGGTGCTGACAGCCCTACCATCCACCGGTAGCACCAGCTCTAGCATAAACCCCGTGTTGCCCCGCGAGTTCCGCGCGGCGTGGGTGGCCACGGTCGCCAACATCGACTACCCGAGCAAGCCGGGACTGCCGACGGACCAACAACAAGCCGAACTGAAGCGGATTGTAGACGCGAGCAAGAACATCGGCCTCAACGCCATCGTCTTCCAGATTCGCCCGCACGGCGATGCGCTCTACAAGAGCCCGCACGAACCCTGGAGCTACTATCTCACCGGCCAGCAGGGGCGCGC
The DNA here is from genome assembly GCA_943371495.1 of Archangium gephyra. Lineage (GTDB taxonomy): Bacteria > Armatimonadota > Fimbriimonadia > Fimbriimonadales > Fimbriimonadaceae > JAHBTC01. The sequence continues at coordinate 28,966 of CALRVA020000001.1, forward strand.
CCCCAGCCCGGCGTGGGATCCGCTCTCGTGGCTGGTGGAATACGCCCACCAAAAGGGAATCGAAGTCCACGTGTGGTTCAACCCCTACCGCGCCAACCACAGCGCGCAGAAGGGGCCTCAATCGAGCAATCACGTCTCCCAAACTTTGAAGCCGTACGTGTACAAGTACGGCACCTTCGAGTGGATGGACCCGGGGGCCAAGCAAGTGCAGGACCACTCATTCAAGGTCTTTATGGACGTGGTGGAGCGCTACGACGTGGACGGCATCCACATTGACGACTATTTCTATCCCTACCCGGTGCGGGAGAATGGCCTAGAAGTACCGTTCCCGGATGCGGCGACTTATGCGGCCTACCAGCGCTCGGGTGGTCGGATGTCGCGAAGTGACTGGCGCCGGCACAACGTGGACGTGTTCATCGAGCGGGTCTACAAGGGCATCAAGCAGCGCAAGCCGTGGGTTAAGTTCGGCATCAGCCCGTTTGGGATCTATCGGCCGGGCACGCCCGCCGGGATTCAGGCCGGGATTGACCAATACGAGGCCCTGAGTGCGGACGCTCTGAAGTGGTTCCAAGAGGGATGGTGTGACTATTACACGCCGCAGCTTTACTGGCCGATTGAGCAGACCCCGCAGAGCTTCCCGGTGCTTTTGAACTGGTGGAACTCGGTGAACACCAAGAAGCGGCACCTGTGGCCGGGTCTCTACACCAGCCGGACCAACCCTGCCGATGGCAACTGGAAGGCGAGCCAAGTGGAGCGGCAGATCGGCCTCATTCGCTCTAAGGGCGAGAACATGGGGCACGTGCACTTCAGCATGAAGTCGTTGCTCAATGACTGGAACGGCGTGCGCAAGGCGTTGCAGCAGAATGTCTACTTGGAGCCCGCCGCGCCGCCAGCCTCCCCGTGGTTGGATAACACCGCCCCGGGCGCTCCCACGGTGACGCGCTCGGGCTCGATCTATCGCATGCGGTCGGTCGATCGTGACATTCGGTGGTACGCCGTGATGGCGAAGGTCAATGACGACTGGCGCGTGGTGTACATGGGTTCCCAGCCGACGTTTGATGCCTCGCGCGTGGCCAGCGGGACGCCGATGGCATTCTTCGCCCTGGACCGCACCTACAACAGCAGCAAGCCCGCGATCATCAATCGCTGAGCGGCTGGAACGGAAAGAGCCGAGGAAGATTGACCGTGAAGGTCGTCCCTCGGCCTTCTTCGCTACTCACCCGGATGGTGCCCTGGTGGCTCTCCACAATATGCCGGACGATGGCGAGCCCCAGCCCGGTGCCCCCGGTGGCGCGGCTGCGGCCTTTGTCCACGCGGTAGAAGCGTTCAAAGATACGGTCGAGGTGCTCCGCGGGGATGCCCATGCCGGTGTCGGTGACGGAGAGGGTGACCTCTTGCGGGCTTTCTTCCACCCGCACCACCACTTCGCCTTCGCTCGTGTAGTTCACGGCGTTGTCCACCAGGTTGTAAATCACCTGGGTGAGTTGCGCTTCGTTGCCGAGGGTTGAACCTAGCGGCACGGTTTCCAGGCGGATCGTAAGGTTCTTGGCGGCGGCTTTTGTTTGGAGCTGCTGCACGGTGTGGTGGCAAAGCTCGGAGAGATCCACCCGGCCGAGATTGGGTTCCTGGCTTTCCGCCTTGGCCAGGGTGAGCAAGTCATCTGAGATAGCGGTGAGGCGGTCCACTTCCGAGACAATCCGCCCGAGGAATCGGCTGCGCACTTCCACATCATCGGGGTCGTCGGCGATGGTCTCCGTCATGGTCCGGATGGTGGTCAGCGGCGTGCGCAACTCGTGCGAGACGTTGGCGACGAAGTCCCGCCGAATGCGCTCCAAGCGCCGGAGTTCGGTGACGTCTTCGAGGATGAGGTAGGTGCGATGGGATTCCTCATCGGCATCCTGCCAGGTGCGGGCGAGGACGGTGCGCACACGGGGGTAATCCAGCGAGAACTCGTCATCGAGAGGCACCCCTTCCTGCGGGGCTTCGCTTACAAACTGGATGAGGTCAGGGCTTTGCACCACGTCGGCCAGATTCCGTCCGACGGCCCCGTACGACTGGAACATCCCCTCGGCGCGCGGGTTGGCGAAGACGATGAGCCCACCTTCGGTGACTTCAAAAATGGCGAGATCCAGGCCATCGGCAAGGCCTGCGTACTCCCGGTCCACTTGGAGAGCGCGTTCGCGCAGATCGAGGTCCGCGACCGGGGCGGGTCGCTTGCGGACTTGGGCCGTGAGGGCGATGCCGGCTCCGCCCAAGAGCCCGGCCCCTAGCCAAAGGGGAGACTGGGCGACCGGGATGAAGGCGCCCGCGGCACCTAGCACGACTCCTCCGGCGATTGCGCCGAGCCCCCAGGGTTTTGGCACCGTATTGGTCTTGGCCCGCTTGCGCACGGTGGGAGTGTAATCTATGGGGCACCCATGAAGAGGATCCAGGCCCTGATTCGCACCAACCAGCTTGAGGATGTGCTGCTGGCGCTTGAGGACGTGGGCCAACTAGGTGTGAGCGTGGAGAGCACGCGCGGCTACGGGCGGCAGCAGGGGCAGAACGAGACCCTGCGGGGCTCGACCTACGCTCTGAATTTGGTGCCCAAGACGTGCCTGGAAATTGTGACCACGGATGAGAAGGCCCCGGACGTGATCGAGGCGATCCAGTCGGCGGCGCGGACGGGCGAACTGGGGGATGGGAAAATCTTTGTGAGCGAAGTGCTGACGGCAATCCGGATTCGGACGGGCGAACAGGGCGACGACGCCCTTTAGCGATCTACTGGCCCACGGGCGTGCCCATGGGGCCGCCGAGCGAACTCAGTCGGATGGCCGAGACGTGCAGGCTGGGGTGAGCGCGCCAGGCCTCGGCGGCGGCGATGAGGTCGGGGACTATTTGAACCTCGACGCCATCCTCATTGGCGGCCTGGGGTAAGTCGGTGAGCCAGCGCCCCGCCGTGGGGGTTTGAGAGACTTCACTGATCCAGCACCCGTGGTCGCCGGTGTCTTGCCAGCCGTCGTCTCCTTCAAAAGTGTATTCATAGATCTGCCCCGACCGCCAAAGCTCGGCCTGGGAGGCATCTACCAAGATCAGCATCCGTCTCGAGGTATTGTCCACCAGGGCGGCTTGGTCATCTGTGGTTGTATGGGGCGTGCACCAGATGCCGACGCGGGCGCAATCGCGCGGGAAAAAGTACAGCCCTCGGTGCTCGGCATCAATGGCGTACACCCGCGGCGGAGAGTTCGGATGGCGCAGGGGAGCACGAGGATGAAAGACCTCAATGGCGTCATGCTCGCTGTAGTGGTATCGCAACATGCCCCGCTCGCCCCTGTGATGAAACCACAATAGAAGCGGCCCATGGCGCGATTCAAGAACTTTAGCCAATGGAAGGGGCGGTGGCCGCACTGGCGCGCCGATGGCGAGACGTATTACGTCAGTTTTCGGCATCGTCGGCCCTTGGAACCCGAGGAGCAGCAGACCCTGTTCCGAGCCCTGCTTATTGGTACGAGGCGACTGGATGTGGTGGTTTTGGCCGTGTTTCCCGACCGTACCGAGTGCCTGGGGCGGCCCATCGCGGACGACGAAGGGTACGAATCCGAGCTGAGCGACGAGATTGAAAAAGCCAAGCGACGAGCCGCCAAGGCGATTCTCAAGCGGAGCGGGGAGCGTTTTCCGCCATACGGCTCGGAGTCCTTTGATCGCATCATGCGCGACGAAATGGAGTTGCAAACCTATTTCGACGCCATCATCGAGCGGCCCGAGCGGGAAGGTTGGACCGCTGACGCCGAAGAATACGAGTGGCTTTTTGTGGCTGACAGTCCCGATTCCGCCCCCGAACGCAACTGACTTCCTTCAAAATACGTCTACTTGACTGTAAGACACTCAAGATATTTGAGTGAGATAAGGAAGATATGGCACGACTAGTAGGAATCGACCTCGGCACCACCAACTCGGTGGTCGCCATCATGGAAGGCGGGGAACCCCGCGTGATTGCCAGCGCCGAAGGGAATCGCACGATTCCGAGCGTCGTGGCTTTCAAGGCCAATGGTGAACGCCTGGTCGGCGTCACGGCCAAGCGGCAAGCCGTCACCAACCCGGCGAACACCGTGGGCAGCATCAAGCGCTTTATGGGTCACCGACTGGAAGAAGTGAAGCAAGAAACCGGCCGTGTGAGCTACAAGGTGGTGGCCGACAGCAAGGGCATGGCGGCGGTGCACATCCCGGCGGTGGACAAGCAGTTCACGCCGGAAGAAATCAGCGCCATGATCCTCCAAAAGCTGAAGGCGGACGCCGAGGCTTACTTGGGCGAACCGGTGACCAAGGCGGTGATTACCGTTCCGGCCTACTTCAACGATAGTCAGCGCACGGCCACCAAGAACGCGGGTGAAATCGCGGGTCTGGAAGTTCTGCGCATCATCAACGAACCGACGGCGGCTTCGCTGGCCTACGGCCTCGATAAGAAGGCCAATGAAACCATCCTGGTCTTTGACCTGGGCGGCGGTACGTTCGACGTCTCCATCCTGGACGTGGGCGAAGGCGTTTTCGAAGTGAAGTCCACCAGCGGCGACAGCCACTTGGGTGGTGACGACTTTGACCAGAAGATCGTGGATTGGCTCGGCAACGAGTTCATGAAGGAGCACGGCATTGACCTACGCAAGGATCAGAAGGCGCTTCAACGACTCCGCGAAGCCGCCGAAAAGGCCAAGATCGAGCTCAGTGGCCAGGTCAGCACGGACATCAACCTGCCGTTCATCACGGCGGTGGACAACGAGCCGGTGCACCTGGAAACCAACCTCACCCGCGCCAAGTTTGAAGACCTGTGCAGCGACCTGTTGAAGCGCATTGAAGGCCCGGTGAACCAAGCCGTGCAAGACGCCAAGATCCCGCTCTCGAGTCTTGATGAGGTGATTTTGGTGGGTGGTTCCAGCCGCATGCCGATGGTGCAAGACCTGGTGAAGCGACTGACGGGCAAGGAACCGAACAAGAGCGTGAACCCAGACGAAGTGGTGGCCGTGGGCGCCGCAATTCAGGCGGGGGTTCTGGCGGGCGACGTGCGCGACATGGTCCTGCTGGACGTGACCCCGCTCAGCCTGGGCGTGGAAACTCAGGGCGGCATCTTCGATAAGGTCATTGACCGCAACACGACGATTCCGACCAAGCGAAGCCGCGTTTACACTACGGCGGGTGACAACCAGCCGGAAGTGACGATCCACATCCTGCAGGGCGAGCGCCCGATGGCGAAGGACAACAAGAGCCTCGGACAGTTCAACCTCAGTGGAATTCCGCCGGCGCCGGCCCGCGTGCCGCAGATCGAAGTCACCTTCGACATCGACGCGAACGGCATCTTGAATGTCAGCGCCAAGGAGAAGGCCAGCGGCAGCGAGCAGCGGATCACGATCACGGGCTCTGGCAGCCTGGATCGCGGTGAGATTGACCGCATGATGGCCGAGGCCGAAGCCAATGCCGAGCGGGATGCGGAGCTGCGTGAACTGCAAGAAGTGCGCAACGATGCCGAGCGCCTGATTGCGAGCGTGGAGCGCATGATGCGCGACCAAGCCGACAAGGTGGACGAGCCGACGCGAGGACGCCTGGAAGAAAAGATCACCGGGCTGAAAGCGGCGCTAGAGCAGAATGACCTGGAAGCCACCCGTGCGGCCTTCAAGGAACTGGAAGCCGAAAGCCACGAGGTCACCAAGCGCATGTATGAGCAGAGCGGCGATGCGCAGGAAGGGGAACCGGCGGGTGCAACAGCCGGAGCGAGCACGAGCGGGAATACTGGTGACGACGTGATCGACGCGGACTTCAAGGAAGACAAGTAAGTCCGCCCGACGTAAAGCAAAACTCCCTCCTGGCAACAGCCGGGAGGGAGTTTTCTTGTGTCAGTCCTTAGCTTAGCCAAGTGCCATCGGCATGACCACGCAGAAGCGGTCTTCACCGCCTTCCACGGGGCGAACAACTGCCGAGCGGCTCGCTTCCGTCATTTCGGTGCGCACGCCTTCGCTGTCAAAGGAGCTGAGGGCATCCATGATGAACTTCACGTTAAAGGCGATGTCGATGTCGCCGTTCTGCGAGATCATCGGCACTTCTTCCTTGGCCGTTCCGCGCTCCTCACTGCGGGCGCTGATGACGACCTTGTCGCCTTGGCCGCTGAGGGTGACGCGGTTGGAGTTATCACGCGCCAAGATGGCGGCGCGCTTGAGGTTGTCAAAGAATTCCTTGCGGTCCATCGTCCACTGGCGGGTGAACTCGCTGGGGACCACGCGCTGCCAGTTCGGGTAGTTGCCATCCAAGAGTTGCGAAACGACTTGGGCGGTACCTACGTCCACGCTCATGCGGATGCCGTCGAAGCGGATCGCAATCTCTTCATCGCCCGGCACGGGGAGGTTGCGGATGGTCTTGAGGGCCTTTTCAGGCACGATGTAATTCAGGTCACTGCCCACACCTTCGCGGTGCACGCGGTTTACGGCCAAGCGGTGGGTGTCGGTGGCCACCAGGGTCAGGGTGCGGCCATCGTAATTCATCAGCACGCCGGTCAGCACGCCCCGGGTCGTGTCGCTGCTCACGGCGTAGGTCACGGCGTCAAGGCTCACTTGCAGCAAGCTCATGGGCAGGCTGAGTTCGCCGGTGCTGGGCACGTCGGGGATGCCCGGGAAGAGGTCCGCCGGGGTGGCAAACAGCTTCCATTCCGATTGGCCACCTTCAATGACCAGGCTGGTCCCGCTGAGTTGGAGGGTGACTTGCTCATCCGGCAAGGCACCCACCACCTCGGTCAAAAAGCGGGTCTGCACGCAAATCTCACCTTCCACCTCGATGCTGGCGGGCAGATAGGCTTGCGCCCACATTTCCCCGTCGCACCCTAGGAGCGTCAGCTTGCCATCGGCCAGCGTCATGCGAATGGACATGAGCGCCGGTTGAGTGGACCGAGCTGAGCTAGCCGACGCCGCAATGCTGAGGGCGTCGTTGAGTTCTTTGCGAGAGACCGTCGCTTTCATAGTGATTAATCGTTATCCTTCGAGAGGGAATTGATACTGCCAGTAGGCAGGCTGGGGGGCCTCGGTGCGGGGTGTAACTCCGCTCTGAATGAGGCGTTGCAAAATACGCTCGTACCCGGCCTCGCCCAATTGGGGTCGGTCTATGGACTGGATTGCCTCAACAGTTCGCGCAAGCGTGAGCATGTCGTGGGCCAGTTCCGGGTCTCCAAACGCTTCAGCTTCGAGTGCCTCCCTGGCTTCCGAATCCAGTTCATTGCTCGCGTAGAGGTCAATGAGCTGTCGCTGTAGTTCCGTCATTTGATGTTCTCCTTAACTTTCGGTTGGTTTGGTTGTTTTTCTGTAAGTCGATCGCGCAGGGCTCGTCGGCCTCGGTAGAGGCGCGATTTGAGCGCGGGCACGCTGATTTCCAGAATATCGGCGGCTTCTTTGGCGGGCAGCTCTTCCAGATCGCAGAGGATCAAGGGCTCTCGGTATTCCACCGGGAGTTGATCCAGCGCCTGGTGAACCATCACCTTGAGGGCCGTCTTTTCTTCGGGACCTGCGTAATGCGCGTCGGAAGGCAGTTCAAGCAGTTTGTGCTGCCGCATCTTGTCCACGCAGAGGTTGCGTGCAATGCGGAACACCCACGTTTTGAACGCGCCATCGGCACGCAAATCGCGCGAATATCTCAGCACCCGCAAAAAGGTTTCGGCGGTGGCATCCTCCGCATCCGTCCGATTGCCGAGCATTCGGTAGGTGAAGCGGAAGATCTTGTCGCTATACAGTTCATATAGCCCACCAATCGCCGAGTGGTCGCCATTGGCAAGAGCCGTTAGCCACCGCTTTTCTGCGACCGAGTCATCCGTTTGGTTTCCCGACATATCAAGACGAAGAACACCCGTGAAAGGGCGCAGGTAGGTTCTACCCGATAGGTCCGGGGGAAACTTCTTAAGCCACCAAAAGCCTAAAGGGTGTTGAGACGAATGAAGGTGATCTGCGGGGCTTCGGCGGGGGTCGCCGCGCCTTCGGTGCCCGAAAGAAGGGCGATATAGATGCCGCCCGTGAGGTTGATGGTGGCGGTGCCGTAGACCGATTCGCCATCACTGCGCTTGATCTGCCAGGTGTTGGTGCCAGCGGCGATATCCAGTGTGCCCGTTTCGCCAAAGGCCAGATCGCGGATGGCGTAAGTCGGGTTATCGCCCGGGGTTTGCAGGGTTACGTTCGGCGTGAACGATCCGGCTTGGCGATTGAAGCCCTGGAGGGCAATGATCCGCACGGTGCTGCCACCGAGGGCATTGCGTTCAACTGGGATGAGCACCTGGCGGAGACGCTTGATCTCTTCACCTGGGCCAAAGTTGCGCTGACCAATGGCCGCCACCACGGTGTGCGTGTTGCGGGCAAATTCTTGCTCTTCGGCGTCGAATTGCTCGCTGAGGTCATCGGAGGAGGTGACGACGTCGTAGGCTTCGTCGGCCGTCGAAATGAACTCGGTCGGCTTGAAATCCGCCATGGCGGCCCCGGGAGCCACGGCACCGGAGAAGTCCACATTGTTGAGCAGAAGCCGCAGGTTGCCCGCATCGCGCGAGCCGTTGATGAAGAGCACGGTCGGGTCGGGCAACAGGGACGTTGAGGTGTTGCCGCCGCATCCGGCCAGCATCATGGCGGTCAAAAGTGCCCCGGCCATGCCAAATCCCTGCGCGCGATGCTTCATCATCTCCGGCTCAAGATACCTGATGCGAGTTCTCGTTAGGACTCGTAAGGGGTACGGGTTCCTTCACGAGGGCGTGAGTAGGCCCTCCCGAAGACACGGAAGATTTGGCTTTGCGGTCGTCAAAGGCCACGTAGCATTCCGGGCAACCCAAGAGTCCGGTGCGCTCGAAGTCTTGGGTTGTCCAGTGGCAGTGCGGGCAGGTGCGTCGCAAGGCTTAGGCGGTGGTACCAGCCAAGTAGGGCGTGCCGTACTTGATCTCTTCGCGGAAGGCCGTGACGAGCTGCTTGGTAATCGGACCGGCGCTGCCATTGCCCAGCACGCGTCCATCGAGGGAGCGCATGGGGATGACTTCGGCGGCGGTACCAGTCAGGAAGGCTTCGTCCGCCGACGTAATGTCGTAGATCGTCATGAAGTCCTCCACCACCGGAATCCCGGCGCGCTTGGCCAGGTCGATCACCGTGTCGCGCGTGATGCCCTGCAGGATGCCGCACGAGGGGTGCGGCGTGCGCAGAACCCCATCGCGCACGATGAAGATGTTGTCGCCGGTGCACTCGGCCACATAGCCCTGCTGATTCAGCATCAGGCCTTCGCCGGCATTCTGCATGTTCGCTTCGCGCTTCGCCATGATGTTGGCGGCGTAGCGTCCGATGCACTTGAGGCGGGGGTCCAGGCTATCGGCTTGGATGACACGCCAGGAGGTCGTGACGACGTCGAGGCCGGCCTCATGCTGCTCGGGCGTGTAGAGCGCCAAGGTGTTGATCATGATCATCACGTTCGGCAGCGTCTTGACGGCGCGGGGGTCGAGGCCGAGGCCGGTGCCGCGGGTGACGTTGAGGCGGATGTACCCATCGGTAAGGTCAGCCTGGGCGCAGGTGTCCATGACAGCCTGACGCATGGCTTCGTAGGCCATCGGCTCTTCAAAACCCAAGAACCGCATGCCGTCATAGAGGCGGCGGAGGTGCTCATCCAGCTTGAAAATCCGGCTGTTATAGAACCGGATGCCTTCAAAAAGACCGTCACCGTAGAGGTGCGCGTGGTCAGCCGCAGGAACCTGCGCGGATTCGAGGGGCGAAATCGTGCCGTTGAACCAGACGAGCTTGGGCATAGAATTAGTCTACCGATCTTAACGGAATGGGACAGAAATGGGCTCATTCCCGGGAACAACAAGGATCAAGCCGGGGTCATAAACCGTCAGAATAAGGGGGAAGGTTCGCAAGGATGCAAGAGAACACGAAAGGCAAGGGCAAAGCCGCGCCGAAGCGCAGGAACGGATCGCCGTCCAAGATGGGCATGGCGGTGGGCTTGCTGTGTTTGGGTGGTGCCGGAGTGGCAGCCTATGAGTTTGTCGGCCCGCCGACGATTGCCCGGGGCGTGAGCGTTTTTGGTACCGACCTGAGTGGCCTGACGCCCAGCGAGGCCGAACGCCGCTTGGAAGCCGAATGGGGCAAGCTGGGATCGCAAGAGATCAAGGTTGAACTGAAGGAATTTGAATTGGGCGACCGGACCTTGACGCCGGCCGAGGCGGGTGTGAAATTCGACGCCTCCGCGACGATCAAGGCTCTTCCCGTCGAGCGCCCGGTGACTGCTTCGGTGGCCAAGATGCAAGGTCCGGCGGTGCCGAAGGCCGTGACCCCGGTTTTCGTTTACGACAACGTCGACGGCAATTTGCTGAAGAAGTGGGTGGAGGAAGCTCGCCCCGCTAACCAACCGGCCCGCGCCCAGTGGGCAGGCGGCCGCGTGAAGCTGACGCCAGAGATTCCGACCTGGGAGCTAGACCAAGCGCGCCTGAGCGCGGCCTGGGCTGATGCCCTGGCAAACAACTCCGCCTTGGTGGTGCCGCTGAAGGCGGAAGACCTGAAGATCAAGCCGGAACAGCTGGAGTCCGTGCGCGCCATCGTCAGCGAGTTCAACACGAAATTCTCCTCCGGGCAAGTCGCGCGCAGCAAGAACATCAAGCGGGCGGCGGAACTCATTGACGGCACGATCCTGATGCCGGGTGAGGTCTTTGACTTCAACCGCGTCGTCGGTCAGCGCACGGCCGCTCGCGGTTTCCATGTGGCGGGGGTGTACGTTTCTGGTCGTCACGATTTTGACTTTGGCGGGGGGATCTGCCAGGTCAGCACCACGCTTTACAATGCCGTTCTGCTCGGCGAATTGAAGGTGAATGCCCGGAATCCGCACTCACTGCCGGTGCCGTACGTGCCGTTGGGACGTGATGCGGCCGTGAGTTGGCCGAACCTAGACTTTAAGTTCACCAACGACACCAAGTCGCCGTTGGCGGTGTCCGCCGAATACCGACCCGGACAGTTGACGTTCCGGATTCTCGGCGAGGCCAAGCACCCGCACGATGTCTCCTTCGAGACGAAGTTCTTGGGATCGTGGGATAACGGGGTGAAGTACGAAACGGACTCGTCGCTAGGCTACGGCGTGGAGCGCGTGGTTGACCGAGGCGGCGCGGGCCGTCGAGTACGCACCTACCGCATCATCAAAACGGGGGACCAAGTGGTCCGTCGGGACGACCTGGGCGAGAGCGTCTACCGAGGCGGGCCGCGCATCGTGGCGCGCAACCCGAACGCCAAGCCGCCTCAGCCTAAGGCGCCGGCGGATTCCAGCGCACCAGCCGGTACTGCTGGGTCTCCAGCAGCAACTCCGACGGAAGACTAAAGTCGTTCATCCGCACTTGCGGGAAGGTTTCCCGGCGCGGTAGCACGACGTAAACCGGTTCGCCCTGGGCGGCTTGGGCAATGGCCTCGGCCCCTTGGGTTCCGCCACTCAGGATAAACGCCGCGAGTTGATTGCGCCGGTTCCCGTAATCGGGGGTTTCACTCCAGTGCCCGGCGAAGCTGCGGGCGCCGCCTAATCCCACAAAGAACGGATTGAGGTCGGGCAGATAGGGTTCGGCGTACTCGCCCGTGGGGAGCGGCATAGGAATGCCGGGCGCCGCTACCACAATGGAGCGCGGAGGCAGGGTTTGGACCTTCGCCAGAATCTCGGTCGCACTGGCCGATAGGCGCACCGGATGGACAGTGGTGGAGCTGACGTTGTCTCGGATGAGCGTGAGCTCCCGGCGCAGCCAAAAGAGGCTCGAGACCCCGCAAAACAGCACCAAAACGAGGGTGATCAGTTGCCGTCGCTGCACATCCCGGGTGGCCAACCGCGCCGTGAGCGCGTATCCGGCGAGCAGCCCCCAGGGGATCGACAAGCCCATGCCCAGCTTGCGCTGGAAGAGGGCGGGGAAGTACATCGCCACCAGCCCCACCAGCGCCCATGCCCACACGAGATCATCGTCCCGGTCTTGGCGGCTATAGATGAGGCCGGCCCCGATGCCCACCAGCACAATGCCGAAGCTCACGGGATTGAGGAAGTAGCCCTCCGGGTTGTGGGTGCGAGAGAGCGTGAGGAGGATGAGCACCAGGGCCCCGGCGACAACGGTGGGCCGCCAGCGGTGCTCGGGTTCGGGGCGGAAGTAGCCCCACACGGCAATCACCACCAAAGCGGCAACCCCCCAGAAAACGCTGGTGAAGTGAGGCGCGTAGGTGAGCGTGGCGGCGCGGGCCTGGAATACAGCATCCCGTTGCAAAACGTAGCCCAGCCACGCCGCGGCCGGAATCGCCCCAGCGGCAATGCCGAGGCACCGTAGCAACCAGGCTTTTTCGAGCGTGCGACGGACGTACTGCACCGCCGCGAAGGCAAGGAGCACAAGCCCGACCAAGAGCGCATCGTAGGAGTGAATATTCGCCAGCACCCCAAAGGCCAAGGCCCCGCGCAGGGCGGCTTTGCCATCCGTGCGGGCATCCAGCACCGCGGAGAAGACTAGGAGAATGAGCCAAAGGCTCGCCATGAATAGCCCGTTGGCCAGCGCGGAGGGGAAAGCGAAGGCCTCGGTTTGCCATACGTCAACGGGCAAACGACCGGCAAAAATGGACTGCAAGGCCACGCCAGGATCTTTGATGAGGAGACCGAAGTTCTGCCACACCATCCAGCCCACGCCCGCCCCAAAACAGGCCATGACGCTCGCCGTCTTGATGGCGGCCGGCTTCCAGCCTAGTCGCTCTTGCAAGCGCACGAGCCCGAAGACAAAGAGGGCGCTGAAGACCAGCCGGCTGAGGAGCATTGCCCACGGGAAGCCCACCACCTTGGCCACCCACCCCATCACCAAAAAGTAGAGGTGGAAAGTGAGGCCGGGCTGAGCGTCCAGGGTGAACCGGTTTTCAAACAGGAACCGGCCCTCGGCGGCTTGTCGCATCCACGCGGCGTACACCATCTGGTCGTCCACCGCAATCGCGGTGCCCAGCGGGAGAGTGCCCGGTGCCGCGCCGGTGATGGCGGCAATCGCAGGCAAAACGGCCAAGCCGCCAAAGACCCCCGCCAGGATCCACGCAAAGCGGCGGAGGCCGGGGTCGGAGGACTGAGCCTCGGGATTAACTTCCGGTGGGGACGGGTCGGCCAAGGCTTTCGTAGATTCCGATGATCATTTCTGAGTTCGCTTTGGCCTCGGGTTGATTCGGGTCCAGGCGAAGGGCGGCGCGATAAAGGGCCAGTGCCTTGGGGTACTTATCCATGGGCTTGGCGGTGAGGTCGTTCATCACCGTCGTGCCAAAGGCGACCGTGGTGTCGATGTGGGCTTGCTTGGCCCAGGCACTCTGAGGATGGGCTTCCATCCGGCGCTGGGTGTCCGTTTGCAGAGCTTCCCACTGAGCAGGGCCAACAGGGAAAGCGAGGGCAAGAAACGCCGCGACCATGCCTTGATGTTACTGCCTAGCGGAGAAAATCGGCGTCACGGCCCGACCGGACCTGAGACTCAAAGCCCTGGATTTCGGATTCGAGCGTGGCGATGTAGCCCAGGATGACCGCGATCTTCCGCCCCGGGAACGCCGCGTTGGCCTGCATGAGCTTGATGTGCTCGGCCAGCGAGGGCGTGAGGTGCGGGAAAATTTGATTCCAATCCGAATCGGGAGCCATGCCGAGCGTTCGTTCGAGCCTCTGTTTGGCTTGGATGAGCTCCCGTTGCATGACAAAGCGGTTATGGTCGCCCCGGCTGAGCGCGGAGCCGAAGGCTTCCATCAAGTGTTGGCTGGAGCGCTGCGGGATGCGGTCGAGGATGGGCCGCCCGAACATCATCCCCGAGGCGTAGGCGACCACAGCGAGAAGCAGAATGAACTGCCAGCGGGCCGTGTTGGCCCACGGGCCGATGGATTCGATTAAGCCCTTCGATTCCACATTGTCGAGGGCACCTTCGTAGAACACCACCTCGCCGCCGGATTTCTGGAGTTCGCGCACCCAGCCCAGGGCGAACGCGGCGTTGTCGTGCTTGTCGAGGCTCCGGTTTTCGAGGACATAGCCTTCTTCGAGAATGATGATCCGTCCCTTGTCCGGGAATGCCTCGCGGGCGACATCCCGATCGCCTTCAACGGCTTAGGCCCGGGACATATGGGATACGTTCGGCAGCACAAGTGGGAAGATGCCGTCAGAGCCGGTGCGCACGGTGATCTTCATCGCCGTGCCGTCCCAGAGCTTGACGTTGGTGGGGTAACCGACATCCCGCACCCCTTCGCCGTCATGATGGACAACCAGGACGTGGCCGCCCTGGCGGAGGTGGGTGAGGATCGCTTCTCGCCAGAATTCTCGGCCCCGGCGGGGTGGTGATGCGGTAGCTTCGGACTCCGATTCGGCATCGCCTTCCGCTTCGTCTTCGGATTCCGCCTTGCTATCTTCTTCGATCTCCTCGGCCTCCTCGGTCAAACCTTCCATGTACTCCTCCCATCCTTCTTGGATGGGAACCATGGGCACCACCATGAGAGCTTCAGGATTGAGCTTCGGTTGTCGAGTTCGATCCAGCCGCACTTGGTAGCCATCCCGGCGAACCAGTTCCGCCCACGCCGACGTCCCCGAGGCGCCGTAATCCTGCACGCTGGGTTTTGTGGCGCCGGCGCTCCGACCCGTAATCAAAAAGACAGTCGCCAGGCCCAAGATCGCGAGCCCGATGCTGACGGCGGCCCGTGCCTTCATGCCGACCTCCGTTGGCGGATGGCCTGCATCACCGATTCGTACTGGCTACGGAACCAGGCGACGTCCTCCATCCCCTTGGTTCGCTCGCCGTACCACACGGTGTCGAATTTGGACGTGGCTTCTCGGAAATTGAGGTCAGCGGGGCGGGTGCGGCTCTTGTCCAGGCGGCGAAGGTGCTCCCAGTTCGTCTCTTCCCGGCGCAGCGGGATGATGCCGTGCTCATCGAACCGCACCAGGCACGCCAGATAAAGGCAGCGGACGGCTTGTCGGTGTTGACCTTCCTGGGCGAGTTGGTCTGCCCGTTTGAGCCATTCATCGGCGGGGAGGGCGGCTTCTTCATCGCTGAGCAAGCCTTGGCCCACGGCGGCGGCCCGGCGGCGCACCTTGATGAACCGCAGCGCAAAGATCACCAACGCAATGGCGGCGAGGATGACCAGGACTTGAACGATCGGAATCACGGCGGCCAAAGCCGTGCCTCCCGCCGCCGGAGCCCCAAAACGCGGCATAAACCGGCCGAGAAACTCGAGAATCCGGCGGATGACTTCCGCCACCATCTCGCCAAACCGCGAGAGGGTATCGCCGAGCCAGTTTCCGGAGCGGGCCGGCGGATTCAAATCTCGCGGGCGGTAGCTCGGCGGGACCAGGATGCGCTTGGCTTCGGCCCGGGCATCCTTGACCTTGGTCGTCGTGGCGGCATCCCCCCATTTGCTGTCCTTGAGATAGGCCCGCAGGGTGCGCTGACGGTCGGCCAGGGGTTGGTTAAGGAAGAAATAGCCGCCGATTTGCTCTTGTGCTTTCTCGGGAAGCTGCTCCCAAACCTTGCGAAACTGCTGCTCATTGGGCGCCGCCAGCAGTCGCCGAGCTTCGGCGACTTGGCCAAGAGCACCCGCCAGCAGACTAACGCAGAAGACGAGTGCGACGAGTGCCCGCACGCAAATCCTCCGCCATCATTCGTACATCCAGCATCTCAAACCGAACTCGTCGGTCGAAATACACCACCGTGCTGACAATTCCCCAGAGAGGGAGGGCTAGCATAATCCCACCCAGGTAGGGGATGGCGCTCGCCACTTGATAGAACAAGGACACCCCGGGGCTCAGCTGCCCTTGCAGACCCGCTGTCGTGGCGAGGGCCAGGCTGAGGATGATTTGCAACCCCACGCCCAAGACCAAGAGCATCAAAAAGGAAGCTAACAAGACGCCGAGCATCGGCCCCACGACGTTGGGCGTGAACGGCCGGTTCGCGATGAGATAACCCGAACGCTTCACGGCTTCTTTGCCTCTCGTACCTTCCAAGATCATCACCGGACCGAGGAGGAGCGTCTTGCCCAGGAACCCTAGAATCACGATGACCGAGCCCGCGAGGGCGAGAAATCCAAGGGTGCTCAGGAAAGCCACCAGGGCGTCGTCTTGGGTGGTGCCTTCCCCGACCCGGCTGGCCCCGAAGAACGCCAGCAGCGACACAATCGGAGGCAGGATGATGAGGTGCAGGTGGCCGATATAGGCTCGTACAAAGGCGCTGAGACCGGCCGAACCCGTCTCTTCTT
>CALRVA020000002.1:0-41877 GCA_943371495.1 Archangium gephyra
ACGCCGGGGTGCTGGCCGTCGTAGGATTCGCCGAAGGGCTGGACGAGGGTCCGCTCACCGTGTCGGACGGGGTCAAAACGACCCCTTGCGACGCGTTTGGAGAATTCTCGTTAGAGATCGGCTCGGACGTGACCCTCTTAGTTCTAGAATCCGCGACCACGAATCGCCGCTTCGAAATCAACTTGCCATGAAACGAACTCTCCTGCCCCTAGTGGTCCTCAGCGTGGTGGCCATGGCCCCCGCCAGTTCGCGTTACATCCTGCGCTACACCGAGAGCGAGCCGCTGCCCACCTTTTTGGCGCGCTATCAGCTGAGATTAGAAGCCACCGTAGCCTCCCGTCCCATTCACGCCGTGGTGGACCCGCTCAACCGCCGCCCGGCCGACCTCATCCAGCGGATTTCGGACGATACGGACGATGACGTTTCGATGGAAGTGGACCAGATTGTCCGCTTGCCGATCTTGAGTCTGCGCACGCGCCAGAGCAACGGGCTTGAGAGCCTCCTGACCTCGCTACGACAAAGCACGCCGGTCAACTTCTTTGGTGTGGCCGCGCCCGTGGGCGCCACCACGCA
Source organism: Archangium gephyra (assembly GCA_943371495.1). Classification (GTDB taxonomy): domain Bacteria; phylum Armatimonadota; class Fimbriimonadia; order Fimbriimonadales; family Fimbriimonadaceae; genus JAHBTC01. The sequence goes on from CALRVA020000002.1 coordinate 574, forward strand.
AACCAACGTGGGCTTCATTGGGGCGAACACGTCCTGGTCGGCGCACGGTCTGGGCACCGGCACCGTCGCGGTCATTGATACCGGCGTGGACATCAACCACCCCTTCTTCCGGGGCTACCTGGCTCCCGGGATTGACTTCCTCACTCCCGGAGCGAGCGGCTCCGAACTGACGGGCCTCTCCAACGACGTTCTAGCTCTGATCAATCCCACCACCACGCCCCTGCTGCGCACGGCTCCGGTTTGGCTCTCAAATGGGACGGCTCCGGTCTTCCCGCCTGCGACGGCCACGGACCCGCGCTTCCGGCAGATCCCGATTGGGCTCGGGCACGGCACGATGGTGGCGGGGGCGGTGCGCTTAGTTGCCCCGCGCGCCCGGATCCTTCCGATTCGCGCCTTCCAGCAAAATGGCACCGGCCGACTCTTCCACATCATCCGCGGGATGCACATGGCGGAACAGCGCGGCGCCCGGGTGGTGAACATGAGCCTGAACACGTACACCTATTCGCCCGAACTGGAGCGATCGGCGGAAGAGCTTTCGGATCGAGGGGTCATTCTGGTGGCTTCTACGGGCAATGACGGCCTGACCAACGTGCTGAGCTACCCGGCGGCGGTGAACAAGGTCACCGGCGTGGCATCCGTCAGCCGCCAGAACGTGCGGAGCGTCTTCAGCAATGCGGGGGTGGATCTCACCACCGTGGCCGCTCCGGGCGAGGCGCTGATGCTGCCGTACCCGGGGGCGCGCTGGGCCGGTGGATGGGGCACCTCGTTCTCGGCGCCGCTGGTGTCGGGCTTGGCCTCCAAGATGCTCGTTCGTAAGCCGGATGCGACCTACAGTGACCTGCAGAGTGCGCTGGGCCGCAGCGCCCCCACGGGCAACGTGCACCTGGGCCTGGGCCGGTTGAACGTCTACGACTCGATGGCTGGCCTGTAACGGGCGGGCTTGGTGGCAGGGAAGGGCTGGGGTGCGCGTGGCGCGCCCTGGCCCTTTTCTTTTTGCATGCATCCTCCGCAATCTGGCGACGTAAGATAGGGAAGTCTCGTGGTGGTTACGGGGTTGTTTCGGCGAGGATCTGAGCTATGAAAGACATGGTGAACGGCAAACTACTGGCCGGATTCATGTTCCTCTTCGCGATCTACTGGATTCTCGAGGGTGTAGAGAACTTTCAGACTGGCGATCATCGCATTCGTGGAACTGGCGGAGGGAGGACAGGAGCCAGTGGCGGGAGCGGTGTCCTCTTCGCTCATCCTGAGTGGGCCAGTGCCACTTGCATTGCCTTTGGAGTGCTGCTCATCTACGGGGGCGTGCGCATGTGGATCAATGACGAGGAATAGATGGCGGCGAATCGTGAACGAGTCATAGCGACCTTCCTGATCTTGGGTTCCATTGTGCCTTTCTACTTTGGCTGGGAAGGTCAACGAAGCCATGCCATTAAGAAGTGGAAGTACGAGCAGGAAAACCCAAGGCTTACCTATCGCAATCAGAACATGACGTACAAGGAGTACGAGAGTGGGGTGCTGTTCTATATCGGCGGGTTCTTCCTGCTAGGTGGAATCGGGATCTGGATCGACCGGCTCGCCAACAATCATCGCGACAACACCGACCACGGTCTGGAACTGAACCGCGACGATGAGTAACATGGACGGTACCATGGCACCCTCCCCGACCTTTGTGCCTGTGACCCGCCACGAAGTGTATGACAACGGCATCAACAACGGGCAGTGGTGCCGTGAGCTGACGGAATTCCTCTATCCCGGTAATGAGGAGATGATCAGTGGTCCCAACTGGGGAGACAACTACGCCGACATTGGCACTCTCGTCGATGAATCGAGGTTCCTCGAGGTCTGGCGAGGGCAGATGCAGCGTTTGGTTTGCGTGTATGTAAAGCGGTTTGAGCACGAGGCCTTTGTCAAGCACGCGGAACGCCTCGGTCAGGTGCAAGCGGAAACGGGCTTTCCCCTCATTGGCATGGCCGACCAGTGCGTGGTGGCCGTAGATTGGTCGTGGGAGCAAATCCGCAAGTTCCTCCACCACCTAGCCGAAATGGGCGCAAAAGCGTTTGCGACTATGATGCTGGGGTGGGTGTTTGTGGTGGTGCGAAACGGGAACATCGAGTACTACGCCATGTGGGAAGGTGAGGAAAATGGGAGTTCTTAGTCAGCTGGGGTCGAATCTAATCCCTTTGAGTCCTGACGATAGTGCAACTTTATGGGGGATCGTGCAACAGCCACCCAAGGAGCTTTGTTCCGGTAGCACTAGGGATACGTACTATTTTCGAGGAGACCCGGCCGTGCTGGCAGACCGGATTCGAATCGGGGCATCCGACACTGGGCCGATGATTATTGGATTAGAAGGTGAGTACTTTCCTTACCTCGACCTCTATGGGGCCGAGCCCGACTTGAGAGGAGATGTTCGGGAAAGAAGACTCCAGGGCTCCGGGCGGCAAGTGTGGTTCGCGCCATCCATGTCTCCCGCCCTGACTGAGACGCTTCTTCGTCTCGCGTGCGAAAAGTATCTCTACTACTTTCAGTTTTCAATGAAGTCAAGTGTGTTGCGGAACTACAAAGGCGACCCCGAATTCTTAATTGAGAGCGTGTATCCGAACTTCACACTTGACCTCAGGCAGCACTTGTCGCTCCCGGAAATTCCGCGCGGGGCAGAGTAGTTGACGAACATTTAAGCGGGCGAGCCTAGCTGAGACTAGCCCGCTACCTGCCGTTATCCCCGGTGACTCTCCAGCACCATGGTCACCTCGTCGCTGAACGTGTAATCCTTCTCAAACGTCGTCGGCATGCCCGCCGCAATGAGCAACTCCGCACATCGCGCGTAGTCGCCCCCCGGCACGGTGTCGTTCCGCGAGGCAAAGCTCAGCGTCCCCACCGCGTTGTCCCCGTAGCCGTGCATCACGCGCCAGTCCGCCCTGTGCGCCAGCAGGTACTCCACCATGTCCGCCCGGCCGTGGAAAATCGCCTGGTTCAGCGCCGTGGACCCCCAATCCGCCCCCAGCACATCCACCGGCCATCCGGCTTCCACCATGCGGCGCACCAGTTCAAAGTGGCCATTGCCGGCGGCCTCGGGCAATAGATGCGCCTCCGCCATCTGCAATTCGGGCGGGGCCACCGTAGATCGCCCGTGCAAGACATCCACCACCGCCCGCTGATACTCCGAGAGCCCCGCGAGAGGGAAGAGCGGTTCCAAATCCACCCGCCCGCGCCGCGCGGCCTGCCACGCCAGATCCAGTCCTTCCGGGTTCGCTCCGGCATCCAGCAAGGCCTCAAAGTGTGCAAAATCCCGCCCCCGCAGCAGCGCCCACATCAGCGCCGGCGGCCCGTGGTGCGGCATCAGGCGGGCATTGGGGTCCGCCCCGGCGGCCAGCAGCATCTGCAACCCTTCGAGGTCATCAAAATCCAGCTGGTGGTGCAGCACGTTGGGAGATCTCGGGTCCGCCCCGGCCTCGAGGAGCAATCGCATGGTCTCATTGCTGGCGGGCTCGCAGGAGTGGTAAAGCGATTCGCCATCGTTGGGGTTTGCGCCCACCGCCAGCAACCGCCGGGTGATCTCAACATCCCCCACGCGCCCAGCCGCGCCGTAGAGCGCCGAAAGCGGACTATCCGGGAAGCCGGGGTCCACATAGCTCCCGTTCACGTTGGCCCCGGCCGCCAGCAACGCCTGCACCACGGCCCGGATGCCCGGCTCGAATCGCGGGTCCCGCAACAAGGCCGAGTGTGTGGCCATCACCAACGGCGGGGCCGAAAAAGGGCCACCGGGGGCATTCACCCAGTCTGGATCAGCCAGCTTGGCCTGCACCGCATCGAGGTCGCCCGCCGCGCAGGCCAGCCACGGGTCCAGGCGAAGGGAAGCCCCCACCATGTCCCACAGTTGCGCGGCTTCGCGAGGTCGCGCGCGATCGAATCCGCGCCCCAGCGCCCATTCGGCAAAGGCCTTCCCCTGCATCGCCAAGTCAAGCTGAGCGGCATTGCGGGCCATCACCTCGGTCTTCAGCTCCGTCCAGGTGGCGAAGCCATATTCGCGAGCCAGGATGTGCTGGGCGTCGTGCAGGGCAATGCGGGGAGCGTTGACCAATTGCGGCGCAGAATCCTGAAGGCGCTGCATGGCCTCGGGATGGGCGGCGCGGAGGTCGCGCAGAAGCTCTTTGGCTTGCTGGCGGAGGTGATCCCAGTGGGGATGTTCGGGCAGTGATTTCATCGTAAGTTCCCGGTGCGTTATGCCCGGACCTGCTGCGAGCCGGGGCACCGCGACTCCGATGATCTGGTTTTTGGTTTTTGGTGGGGCGGGTTCAACCCTTTCCGCAGGTCAGGCGGCACCCCCTTGGTGCCGTGCAGCTTGATTTTACCCGGACTGAACCGTTTGCTCGCGACGACGTCTTCACCTGTATGCTCCCGATGCTCGTTGCATTCGCATCGTTCGCGCCGACGCTGGCAGAACCCTCTGGTAGGGCCATTCCTCAGCCGACTCTGCCTGGTCCCTCGAATACGAATCAGTCAACGAGCCAGGTGGATCCGAGTCTTGAATGGGTCACTCCCGCCGTGAGTGCGCCGGGGGTCACTCGGGTGATATTCGACAGTTCGACGGCAGGTCGGAAGGTCAGCTATCACATCTTCAAACCGTCGAGCTACGACATTGAAGAGTCACGAAAGTTTCCGGTCGTGTATTGGCTTCACGGTTCCGGCGGTGGCCGAAGTGGAATTCCCAAAATCGCAGAGCACTTCCAATTGGCCATCCAAGAGGGAAAGATGCCTCCATGTCTTGTGGTTTTCGTGAATGGGTTGGCCAACGGGATGTACGTAAATTGGAAAGATGGCCGGGCCCCAATGGAGGATGTGATTATCAAAGACCTGATTCCTCATGTGGATAAGAGCTATCGGACGGTGAGTACGAAGCAAGGAAGGCTGCTCGACGGATTCAGCATGGGTGGCTACGGCGCAGCAAGGTTGGGGTTCAAATTCCCCGAACTCTTCGGGGCCATTTCGATCGTGGGCGCGGGGCCTCTTCAACCTAACCTGCTTGAGTCTCACCCTCGTGCGGACAAGGAGCGAGCGGAAAGAGTGCTGAAGACCGTCTACGGAGGTGACATGGACTATTTTCTCGCGGTCAGCCCCCTTACGGAGGCCAAGCGCGGCGCAGACCGGGGAGCCAAGGAGTCTCTGATTCGGATCGTGGTCGGAGCACTGGATGAAACTTTGCCGGCCAATGTGGAGTTCCACGACCACCTGACCACGCTGAATGTCCCTCACACTTGGAAGGTCCTGCCCGGAGTGGGGCACGACCCTCTACGTGTGCTTAAGGTGCTGGCTGATGAGAATTGGGAGTTCTATCGCCAGGCCTTTGAGGGGAAGTGAACTGCAGAGACGCGTGTGAAGGTCGGATTGGAAACATAAATCGCCCCCGGGGAGCCAGTCCTCCGGAGGCGATTCGTTTCGACTATGCGAGCTTAGGCGCGGGCGCGTCGGCGGCGGGCCAGGGCCAGCAAGCCAGCTCCCATGGCGACCATGGTCATCGGCTCGGGCACCGCATTCAGGCGCACATTGTCAAAGCTCATGTAGCTCTCGCCGCTCACCGTGGTCCCCGTAAAGCGCACCGTAATCGGCTGGCCAATCATCGAACCCGAACCCGGCGTGGAGTAAACCAAGCTGAACGGATCCATGGTGCCGCTGTTCATCTGAACCGTATTGGAGGCCAAGAGCGTGCCGCCCGTCACCACACCGTTGGCCAGGGTGCCCCCGGCCCACAGCTCGGCCGTACCGCGCGAGCTACCGCCCGACCGGCCCTGCAGGTAGTCCAGGGTGTAGGTCCGGTTCGCCACGAAATTGGCACCCAGCTGCTGAGCAAACGCGTTGTTGCGATACGCAAACGCGATGTTGATACCGTCCTTGCCGACCGCGCTCGTGTTCCAGATTCCTCGGTCTGCCCCACCCGTCGCGGTCGAACTCCAACCCGGCATTTGCGTGGGCGAGTAGAAGAAACTACCCGAACCCAGCGCCGGATTCTCGAAGCTGTGATTTGTAATCGAAAACGCCTGGGCGTTAGAAACGACAACCGTGCCAATGGCAATGCATGTTAAAAACAAACGCATATCTGGATGTTACTATGACAATTCAAGTCATGTCATCCTGGTAAGTTGATCAGCAGGTCTCCTGCGGCGTTGTTGATCAAGATTTAACGGAATCGATCCAGCTGACCTTCTCTGGCCAGGGGCCGCGCTCGCCTTCCAGCCATTCGCCCTCCGGCCAGCCAAGCATAAAGAACCCCAGGAGCTCCGCCGGGTCATCCCAACCCAGCCGCTGTCGCACCACGGGGTGGACCGACAGCCCCTTGCTGTGCCACATCCCGGCCAGGCCCTGCGCCCGGGCCGCCAAGTGCAGGTTCTGCACCGCCCCGGAAACCGCCATCACTTCTTCATCTCGCGGCACCGCCCGCTCGCTTTCTTCGTTGAACCCCGGCACCAGGCCAATGGCAATCCAAACCGGGGCCGCCCAGGCACGCTTTTGCGCCGCGTCCACATCTTGATCGGGGTGGTCCGCTGCATGGGCCGCCGCCCAGTGCTCGGCCAGCACCGCTCGGCCGTCGCCCATGAAGACTTGGAATCGCCACGGTTCGGTATCGCGGTGGCTGGGTGCCCAGTTGGCGGCTTCCAGCATGACCTCAATGCACTCGCGCGGAACGGGTCGGTCGCTGAGACGGCTGAGGCCCATGCTCCGCCGGAGACGGATGACTTCCATCAGGGCGTCTAGGTTCAAACTCATGCCCTCAACGATAGCCCGCGCGGGGCAGGGCGGGGTAGGTACGCACCAGTTGTTGCAGCGCCATGCGGTCCAGCTTGACATTCTCGGTGAGGGGTAGGGGGTGGACCAAATGATATTGGGGTCGGTGGCGTTGGTCCGTGAGAGTTAAACCTGAGATATCTAGCGGGCTCCCCGAGACAAGGACCACGGCCTCGCCCCAAGTGGCATCCGGCACCGAGGTGATGGCGAGCGGTTGTTCCCCCAGCTGAGCGCGGATTTCGGATTCCAACTGCTCGGGCAGAATCTTTAGCCCTCCGGAGTTGATGGCCAGGTCGGCGCGACCCCGCCAAGTGAAACTGTCTTCCTCTCGAAGATCCACCAAGTCGCGGGTGTGGACCGGCGCTTCAACCCACGGGGCTTCAATTACGAGGCAACCCTCGCCATCTTGCGCAAAGCGGCAACCGGGAAGGGCGTTAAACTCACTTTCGCCGAGATCCAGACGGCGAAGGGCCACGTGCGAGAGGGTTTCCGTCATCCCAAACGTGTGCCAAACCGGGTTCGGCCAGCCGTACAGGCGTTCCTCTAGAGCATTGTCTACCGGCGCCCCCCCCACCAAGATTTGCCCCATGCGGAGGAGGGTTTCGGGCGCCTCATCCAACAGTGCAAGAACTTGACGCGGTACCAGCGAGGTCAGGGCGAAATCTCCCTGCGCTGGCTCGGGCAGGGCTTGGGCCGGGCAAACATGGAGGTCCATCCCCGTAGCCATGGCCCGCACCATCACCATTCGCCCCCCAATGGGGTGCGGGTCCAGGGCCAGCAGGAGCTTGGAGCCATCCGGCACGACCAAGTGCTTGATTGTCGCTCGGGCCGACATCGCAGCCGCCGCCTTGGGCACGGAAAGCGCTTTGGGAACCCCGGTGGAGCCACTGGTCTGCACTTCAAACGAAGGTGAATGCGAGAGCAGATCGAAGAGCAAGCCCAAGTGGAGGTCTGGCCACGCGGGGGGATTGGCGAGCATCTCCGCGAGAGAGAGGTATGGCCGCCCCGCCAAAGTCACGGGCCACATCACCCAGCCTGTCATCACAACCCTAGGGCGCTCACATCCCAGCTTTGCTCGGGGTCGTACCAAAGGGCATCCCCGCGCACTTCCAGGGGACTCGCGAAGTTGTTAGCGTAAAGCGACCCCGTGCCCAAACCCTGCGTGCTGGCGGGATTCCGCGCGGCCGCCCACTGGGCAATGGCATTCAGACCAATGTTGCTCTCCAGCGCCGAGGTCACCCACCAACCGATGCCCCGGGCTTCGGCCAGCGCAATCCACCGCTCCGCCTGGGCAAATCCGCCGATGAGACTGGGCTTCAGCACAATCATCGCGGGGCGCACGGTGTCGAGCATTTCCGCCATCGCCGCGGGGTCTTGAACGGGAATCAGTTCCTCATCCAATGCAATCTTCAGAGTACGGGAAGCACATAGCGCGGCCATGGCCTCGGATTGGCCCGGCGCAATGGGCTGCTCGATGCTGTAGACCCCGGCTTCGGCCAGCTTCTCTAGCTTTGCGGCCGCATCGGCCAGGGCAAAGGCGCCGTTGGCATCCACCCGAATCTCGACCGTAGAAGAGGCCGCCCGCAACTGGCGGATCACCTCAAGTTCTTCCTCAAAGTCCGCTGCCCCGACCTTCATCTTGATGCATCCGAACCCGCGATCCAGCAACGAGCGAATCTGGGTTTCGATGTAATCGCGCGGCCCCATCCACACCAGGCCGTTGATGGGGATGCCGGTTCGCCCTTCGGTGAATGCCGAGCGATAAAGCACCTGCGTCCCATCATCGCGCGCTACCATCTCGGCCCCGCACCGCACGGAGAGGGAAGTGAAGTCCTCACCCGCCGCCCAGCGTTCGGCATCGGCAGTGGCTTCCGCTTGGGTTTCCAGACTGAGCCAGCCCAGCGGGGAGGCTTCGCCCAGCTTCCAAACCCCTGAATCGGCCCGCTCGGCCAACACGCAAATGTCGCGCGTTTGCAAGTAGCCCTTCGATGTCCCCGCCGGGCGCAAGAACTGCAGTTGGTGCGGAATGACCTTACGCATAGGCCGCCGCCCCCATGGCCACCCCCAGGGCAATGCCCCACACCGCCGTAAGCATGGCGAGTTTGCCCAGGCTGGGATTCAGGCGGCGCAACTCCTCGGTCTTCGCCACATCCAGCGCCTGCCGCAGGGCGACGATCACCAGCAACGCTGGCACCCACACAAACCAGTGGCCGGCCGCGCCCCACCTGAACGGAGTGGTGATAAGGAAATAGCTCCCGGCCCCAATCAAGAGTAAATGGTATTGCCGCGTGCCCCGGTCGCCCAGCCGCACTGCCATGGTGCGCTTGCCGTGCCGCCGGTCGCCTTCCTGGTCGCGCAAGTTGTTAATATTGAGCACCCCGGCCGCCAGCAAGCCAATGCCCGTGGCGGGAGCGAGAATCTGCCAACTGAATTCACCGGTGAGCAACGCAAACGACCCGCCGACGCCCACCCAGCCGAAGAAGACCAGCACAAAGAAGTCGCCCAGCCCGGCGTAGCCCAAGGGGCGTTTGCCCAGCGTGTAACCCATCGCCGCCGCCACCGCACCCAGGCCCAGGGCCACGAACGAGCCCAACCCAACCAGCCCCAGCAACTGATAGCTCACCACCAGCAAACCCACGCCCAAAAGGGAAGCCAAGCCCGCCGTCACGGCCACCGCCCGCTTCATTTGGGCCACCGAAATCAAGCCTGCCGAAACCGCTCGGGTCGGCCCCAGGCGCTTCTCGTCGTCCGTCCCTTTCAGGCCATCACCGAGGTCGTTGGCGAAGTTGGAGAGAATCTGCAGCGCCGTCGCCGTCAGCACAATCAACGCAAACACTCCCACCTCAAATCGGCCGGCGTACATCGCCAATCCCCCAGCCAGCACTGTCGGGGCAATAGCCAAGGGAAGGGTGCGGGGGCGCAGCGCCCCCACCCATGCGGCGCGCGCGCCCTTAGGGGAACTTGGGGAACCGGCTGAAGTCGGGGTCACGTTTCTCCAAGAAAGCTTCCTTGCCTTCCTTCGCCTCTTCGCTCAAATAGTAGAGCAAAGTGGCATCCCCGGCCAGTTCTTGCAAACCAGCCTGCCCATCAAGCTCAGCATTGAACGCCCGCTTGAGCATGCGAATCGCCAGCGGGGACTTGGCCTGAATCTTCGCGCACCATTCCAGCACCGTATCCTCCAGTTGGTCCATCGGCACCACCTTGTTCACCAGGCCCATGTCGAGCGCTTCTTGGGCGTCGTATTGGTCGCACAGGAACCAGATTTCCCGGGCCTTCTTTTGCCCCACCACGCGGGCCAAGTAGCTCGCACCAAATCCGCCGTCAAATGAACCCACGCGCGGGCCGGTTTGGCCAAAGCGGGCGTTATCGGCGGCAATGGAGATGTCGCAGATGACGTGGAGGACGTGGCCCCCGCCAATCGCCCACCCAGCCACGGCCGCAATTACGGCCTTGGGCATAGATCGGATCATCTTCTGCAGGTCCAGCACGTTCAAGCGGGGCACTTCGTCGTCGCCCACGTAGCCACCGTGCCCGCGAACACTCTGGTCGCCGCCACTGCAGAATGCGCGCCCGCCTTCCCCGGTCAGCACGATCACCTCGATGTCGCTGCGCTCGCGGCAGATGTGCATCGCGTCAATCAGCTCCTTCACCGTCAGCGGGGTGAAAGCGTTGTGCTTCTCGGGACGGTTGATGGCGATCTTGGCCACCCCGTTGAGGAGGGTGAAAGTGATCTCTTCGTACTCCTTGATCGGAGTCCAATCGCGATTCCAAAGCTGGACGGTTTCGATGGGCATAGGCTTTCGTGTAGTTTAGGTTGAGTGGGGGCGAGGGGATTGGGTCGGCGCGGCGGCCAGGCCCTGCAAGAGGCGGCGGAAGTCACGCGCGGTCACCTCGCCATCAGTGAAGAGGTCAATGATCCCCGGGCCGGGGGTGCTGAGGGCCTGAGCGAGTTGAGCGGCGGCGTCCGGGTCGTTCCCGTTGATCGCCGTATAGGGGTAACCGAACTCCTGGGCGGTGGCCTGGGCGGTGCGGTGATGCGGGGTGGTCCACAGGTCGAGGTGGTCTTCCCAGCGGCTTGGCCCGGGCAGGGCGCGGAAGATCATGCCGCCCTGGTTCTGGACGACGAGGATTTTGAGGTTCGGCAGGGCACTCCTCTGCCACAGGGCGTTGTGGTCATAGAAGAAGGTGACATCCCCGAGCACGGCCAGGTGGTTTTGGTGAGGGGCCGCGAGGGCGTGGCCCACGGCCGTGCTCAAGCATCCATCAATCCCGCTGGTGCCCCGGTTGCTCCACCAGCGGTGGCGGGTCGGGCCGCTGAGGGTGAGGCACGCCAGCCGTACGGAGAGGCTGTTGCCGAGGTGGATATCGGTGGCTTCGGGGAGGGATTGCTCGATGATCGGCCAGATTTGGCACTCGAAGCCTTCCGCCGTGATGGCATCAAGGCGAATTGAGGCCCGGCCTTGAGCCGCCTGATGAGCTTCGGCGTACTCGCGTTGCTCAGGACTCAGCTCATAGGACTGCCAATCGAAATCCGACGGAATCCGGTGCATGGTGCGGTCAAACACGGGGGTGTCGGGCTTCGGTCCCCAGTGCCAGTGCGTCGCCCCACTGGCCTTGATCCGCTCCCGCAGGAACTTGGACACAAACGCCCCGCCAATGGTGATGACCAGGTCCGGCAGCAGGTTCTCATCGTAAATCCAGGTTTCGGGCGGTGTGCTGTGCCCGAGGTTGGCCAGGAGTTCACCCGTCACGGGCAATGCAACTCCCGCTGGCAACGGCAATGAACCCGGTTCACGCTGCCCCACCAACACCACCGGCCGTTTTGCGCGCGCCAAAAAATCGGCAAATTCGGGGTCGCCTAGCTCCACCCAGTCCGAACTAGCGAACTCCGCCAAGCCCACCACCTCCGATCCCCAGGGCTCCTCTGCGTAGAGCGGCTCGACCAGCGGCACGTTCACGTGCACTGGCCCGGCAATGGGATGGCAAATCGCCTCCACGCAGTCCGCACTCAACAACCCATCCGGCAAAGGCTCGCCCGCCCAGCGCACGTGCTCGCCGTAGAGACCGGTTTGGAAAATCGCCTGGTTCTGCTCCCGGCCCACGGCCTCGACTGGCCGATCCGCCGTCATCAAGATCAACCGCTTGCGGGCAAAGAACGCCTCGCACGCCACCGGCAGCAGGTTCGCCGCCGCCGTCCCGGAAGTCGTCAGCACGACCACTGGTCGCCCACTTGCTTCGGCCATGCCCAGCGCCTGGTACCCCGCCGACCGCTCGTCCACCACCGAGTGGATGGCGAACCCCTCACTCGCCACCAAGGCCTGCAGCAAGGGAGCCGACCGCGACCCCGGGCACACCACCACTTGCCGAACCCCGAGACCCGCCAGTTGACTCCAAAGGCGCATCCAGCGGGCAAAGGGTTCCGGGATCATTGCAACACTCGGAGCAAGGTTTGCGCCTTGGTCTCCGTCTCTTGCCACTCTTGGTCGGCCTTCGAACTCGAAGTGATGCCCGCCCCAACGAACAGGTCCAGCGTCTTCGGCCCCCAGCGCATGCAACGCAGGTTCACATAAAGGTCGGAAACCCCCTCGATGCCCACCGGTCCCCAATATCCGGCGTACAAGGCGCGGTCGTGAGCTTCGTACTGGCGGATGAAGTCGCGGGCCGTGAGCAACGGCGCGCCGCACACCGCACTGGTGGGGTGGAGGAGGTCCACCATCGTCTCCATCAGGTCCGGGCGGTCGGTCGCCATCGCGTCCACCACAAAGTCGGTGCGGAGGTGCACCACCGGTCCAGCGGCTACCGCGCGGGGTCCATCTTCGTGGTATTCACGCAGCCGAATCCGCTTAAATTGGTCAATGATGTACCGGGTGACGTAGGCCTGCTCTTCAATCTCCTTGGGGGACCAGGCGGTGTCTTCGGCGCGGCCCGATTCCGGCAACGGCCGCGTTCCGGCCAGCGCCATCGTCGAAAAATGTCGTCCGTCCCACTTGCCGAGGAGCTCCGGGGTGGCACCCAACCACAGGCCGTAGTCAGGCAGATACGCCGCGCTCACAAACGCATGGGGGTAAAGGTTCTGCAGGCGCGCCCACACGGTTTCGGGGGCGACATCCAGCAACGGCCGCACCAAGCGGCGACTCAAAACGACTTTTTGGAGCAGACCTTCCGCCATCCAGCGCTGAGCGTGCTGCACCGCCTCAGTGAAGTCATCGGCGCGCTCGTAAGCCCCACCAATCTCCGCCAAAGTGACCTCGGGGCCGTCGGGCAGGTCAATCGCCCGGACCGTTTCAAAACTCGCGCCGCCATCCTCAGAACGGAACAGCCCGTCCGCCTGAATCCGGAAGGCCGCGTCCCCATCAAAGGGGTGAATCACGTAGCCCGCATCGCCCCGACTAATCGGCCCGCGCGCGGTCTGCACCTGCCCGATGAGGAACCAGACGGTCGTCTCGCCCGGACGTCTCCAAGTTGCCCAGCCCAGACCACTGGCGCGCGCAGCTCGCCAAAGGGTTGCCGCTGCCAATTTTGGATGTCCGATGCTGGCCTGCATGAGTTCACCGATACAGACTTTCAAAAGTTTCTGAAAGTTGTATCTATTTGGATTCTACGACCAATTCATTCCAGACAATAGGGATTCAAGGACAATTGCCACCAGAAATGAGGCGACTGCCAGCCCGGCTGAGGGGACGGTAACATGACTCCGTGCCCCAAGGAAGTGGTCTCACCAGCGGTCCTCGCCCGGTTCACGCACCCCGTGGATCCTCGCTGAACTGCGCGAACTGGCAAATCGAAGCGGCTTACCGCATGATCCAGAACAACCTGGACCCCGATGTGGCCGAACGCCCCGAGGACCTGGTGGTGTATGGCGGCATTGGCAAAGCCGCGCGCAACTGGGAAGCTTTCGACGCCATCCTGGCCGCTCTTCGGAACCTGAAGGAAGACGAAACCCTGCTGGTACAGAGCGGGAAGCCGGTGGCCACGCTCCGTACTACGACCGACAGCCCGCGCGTGCTGATTGCGAACTCCAACTTGGTGCCCAAATGGGCGACCTGGGAACACTTCCACGAACTCGACCGCAAGGGGCTGATGATGTACGGCCAAATGACGGCGGGATCGTGGATTTACATCGGCACCCAGGGCATCGTGCAGGGCACCTACGAGACCTTTGCTGAGCTTGGCCGCCAGTTCTACGGTGGCGATTGGACGAACCGTTGGATTCTCACGGCGGGTCTAGGGGGCATGGGCGGCGCCCAGCCGCTGGCCGCTGTCTTGGCCGGGGCGCACTGCCTGGTGGTGGAGTGCCAAGAATCGCGCATTGACTTCCGCCTGCGCACCCGCTACGTCGATCATAAGGTTCAAACCATCGAGGAGGCCCTAGCCATCTTTGACAAGGCCACCGAGCCCACCAGCGTGGCACTGCTGGGGAATGCCGCCGAGGTGCTGCCCGACCTGGTGCGACGAGGCATCCGCCCGGACGCGGTGACCGACCAAACCTCGGCTCACGACCTCTACAACGGTTATCTCCCGGCCGGATGGAGCGTGGAGAAGTGGGAAGCGGCCCGCCAGGGCAACGAGGATGACCGACGGCACCTGGCCGAACAAGCCGCCCAGAGCTGCGCGGTGCACGTGCAGGCAATGCTGGACTTCCAAGCGATGGGCATTCCGGTGATTGACTACGGCAACAACATCCGTCAGGTCGCCAAAGACGCAGGCGTGGCCAACGCATTTGACTTCCCGGGGTTCGTGCCGCAGTGCATCCGGCCCCAGTTCTGCCAGGGGCGCGGCCCGTTCCGCTGGGTTGCCCTAAGTGGCGACCCCGAGGACATCTACCGCACCGATGCCCGCCTCAAGGAGCTCTTCCCGCAGGACAAAGGCCTGCACCGATGGCTCGATCAAGCTCGCGAGCGCATCTCGTTCCAGGGGCTACCCGCCCGCATCTGCTGGCTGGGCCTGGGAGAACGCCACCGGGCCGGGTTGCTCTTTAACGACATGGTGGCGCGTGGGGAAGTCAGTGTCCCCATCGTCATCGGCCGAGATCACCTGGACTGCGGCTCCGTGGCCAGCCCGAACCGGGAAACCGAAGCCATGCGCGATGGGAGCGATGCGGTCAGCGACTGGCCGCTGCTAAACGCCATGACGGCCGTGGCGGGCGGCGCAACCTGGGTCAGCCTGCACCACGGCGGCGGCGTCGGCATGGGCTACAGCCAGCACAGTGGCGTGGTCATCGTGGCGGACGGTACCCCCGAGGCCGCCCAGCGTCTTGAGCGCGTGCTGTGGAATGACCCCGCGATGGGCGTGATTCGCCACTCCGATGCGGGCTATGAAGACGCCCTAGCCTGCGCCCGAGAACAAGGCCTCAACCTCCCGAGCCAACCGTGACCATGCAACTCTCGCCCGGACAAATCCAGATCAGCCAGCTCCGCAACCTTTACGAAGCGTGGCAGCCAGTGGCCTGGCCCGAGAGTCTCTGGCCCGTGGTTCGCCGGAGCGCCCAGGTCATTGACCAGTGGGCGCAAGGCGATGAACCCATTTACGGGGTCAATACCGGCTTTGGCAAGCTCGCCAAGATCCGGATTCCCGCGGCCGACCTTGGGCAATTGCAGACCAACCTGGTGCGATCTCACGCCGCCGGGGTCGGGGCGCCCCTGGATGAAGATGTGGTGCGGCTCATCGTGCTGCTTAAGGCGGCATCTTTGGCCCGGGGGTACTCCGGGGTCCGAGAAAGCACTCTCCGCGCTCTGATGGACCTCTACGATCACCAGATCTGGCCGGTGATTCCGTGCCAGGGTTCGGTGGGGGCTTCCGGGGACCTCGCGCCTCTCGCTCATCTCACTCTCACCCTCATGGGGGAAGGGGAAGCCCTGGTGGACGGGGAAGTGGTGCCCTCGGCGCTTGCCCTGGCCCGGGCGGGTCTGCAACCCATCGAACTCGGCCCCAAAGAGGGGTTGGCCCTCCTCAATGGCACGCAAGTCTCGACCGCGCTGGCGCTGGCGGGGCTATTTGATGCGGAGCGAGTGTTCGCAGCCGCGCTCGTCGCCGGGGCTCTCAGCACGGATGCGGCGCGGGGAAGTGATGCTCCGTTTGATGCCCGTATCCACGAAGTGCGAGGCCATGAGGGGCAAATCCGCGTAGGGAAGTGGCTCCGGGAGACGATGCAGGGAAGTGAGATTCGCGATTCTCACCGCGTAAACGATGACCGCGTGCAAGACCCGTATTCACTACGATGCCAGCCCCAGGTGATGGGCGCGGCCCTGGACTTCATCCTACCGGCCGCGGGCGTGCTTATCCGCGAAGCCAATGCCGTGACCGACAACCCCTTGGTGATGGCTGACACCGGCGAGGTAATTTCGGGCGGCAACTTCCACGCCGAACCCGTGGCCCTCGCGGCGGATAGCCTTGCCATTGCCGTGGCCGAAGTCGCTGCCCTCAGCGAGCGACGCATTGCGTTGCTCATTGACGCCGGCCTCAGTGGATTGCCGCCCTTCCTCACCCCGAATCCGGGGCTCAATTCGGGCTTTATGATTCCGCACGTCACGGCGGCGAGCCTGGTCAGCGAGAACAAGACGCTGGCCCACCCGGCGAGTGTGGATTCACTTCCGACCTCCGCGAACCAAGAAGATCACGTCAGCATGGCGACTTGGGCGGGGCGCAAACTGCGGCAAGTGGTGCAGAACGCGGGCCTCGTGGTGAGTATCGAACTGCTGGCGGCCACGGAGGGCATCGGCTTATTGCGCCCATTGCGGACCTCCCATGCGCTGGAAGAAGTCTTTGAACATATCCGGAGCCTGGTGCCGCCATTCACTGAAGATCGAGTGATGTCGGAGGGGATTGAAATCATCCACGATTTCTTGGTGCAGGCAGGCGCATTTCACAACATTACGTCCGAATTTTTGGTGCCTGACGCATGAGCCCGGATTGGCGAGGCAGGGTAGACGCCGACGGCGGGCGTCGCTGGCATCAAGTGGTCCAGGCGCCGACGGCGCAGTCTCAGGTGGTGTTTGTGGGATTTCCGAGCGATGAGGGTGTGCGACGCAACCAAGGTCGCCCGGGGGCCGCAGCGGGCCCGGCCCACCTTCGCCGCGCCATGAGCAACTTGCCCGAGGCTGACCTGGCCCTTGCCGATGCCGGGGATACGACCGTGACCGGAGACCTGGAGCGCGACCTCATCGCTCATGCGGCTGAACTGAGCCGATGGGTGCGCCCTGACCGCCTCGTCGTCGGGTTGGGCGGGGGCCACGAGATCAGCGAAGCGAGCCTCGCCTTCTGGCGCGAGTTTGCCCCGAACGGGCACGTTTTGAACCTGGATGCCCACCTAGATATGCGAGAAGAGAAGTCGCCCTCCTCGGGTACGTCCTTCCGCACACACTTAGAGGCAGGTGGGAAGAATCATCACGCCTTCGGTATCAGCCGCGCCGCCAACACTGTGCCTCTGTTCAAACTGGCCGACCAGCACGGGGTTCCGATTGTGCTGGACACCGAAATGGACCCCTGGCACTGGCCGACTCAACGTGAGAGGCTCGTTAGCCTCCTAAATGAAGCGGAGCATGTCTATCTGAGCCTGTGCCTGGACGTGATGGAAGCGGGTACCGCCCCGGGCGTCAGCGCCCCGGCCGGACGAGGTCTTAACCTGGCCGTGGTGGATGACTTTGTGCGCACCGTCGCGCAGTCCGGCAAGTGCCGCCTTTTCGACGTTGCCGAACTCAATCCTTCCCTCGATATCGACGAACGCACGGCCCGCGTGGCCGCTCGCCTCATCTGGACAATGGTGACGGAGCACCCCTTCGCATGAGCCAGATCCTCTTCCGGAACGGTCACCTCGCGACGATGAGCGGGGAAGACCTGGGGGTGATCGAGCAGGGCGCATTGGTCGTGTCGAACGGCCAAATCGAATTCGCGGGCCGCGAAAGCAACCTCCCGCCCCTGCATCCTGCGTACCAAGAAGTTGACCTCAAAGGTCGCTGGCTCACCCCCGGACTGATCGACGCCCACACCCATCTGGTTTACGCGGGGAACCGCAGTGACGAACACATCCGGCGCCGCGCGGGCGTGCCCTACGCCGAGATTGCGGCCCAGGGTGGGGGCATCCGCCGCACCGTGCGCGAGACCCGTGCCGCCCCCGCTGATGAACTGAAATCCAGCGCCAGAGCAAGGCTCAATCAACTCGCCCGGGGCGGTGTGACCACGGTCGAGATCAAGTCTGGGTACGGCCTGGATGAGGCGACGGAGCGCCGCTGCCTTCAAGTCGCCCGCGAACTGGGAGAGGAAGGCACCGCAAGCGTCACCACCACCTACCTGGGCGCGCACGGCTTTCCGCCGGAATTCCAAGACCAGCCCGAAGCCTATCTCGACTGGGTGATTGCCGAAGTGATGCCGGGCATCGTACGGCACAAGCTAGCCGATGCGGCGGACGCCTTTTGCGAGACGGTCGCCTGCAATGCCGAGCAAACCCGCCGCTACCTGCAAGCCGCCAAAGCCCTCGCTCTTCAACTCCACCTGCACGCCGACCAACTCACGGATGGAGCCGGAGGGGAACTCGCGGCTTCTCTCGGCGCCCTTTCGGCTGACCACCTCGAATACTGTTCAGAGGCCTCGACAAGGGCCATGGGGCAGGCCGGAACCGTGGCCACGCTCCTCCCGGGGGCATACTACTGCCTGCAAGAACCTCAAGCCCCGCCCGTGCAGTGGTTCCGCCAATACGGCGTACCAATGGTCGTCGCCACCGACTGCAACCCCGGCACCAGCCCGGTCACGAACCTTCCGCTGATGATGCACATGGCCGCCACCATGTTCGGGCTCACTGTGGAAGAAGCCTGGCAAGGCGTCACCAAGAATGCTGCCCGCGCCCTCGGCATGAATGACCGTGGGGAATTACGCACCGGGCTCCGGGCTGATCTGGCGGTGTGGGATTTCGATCATCCGCAAGACCTCCTCGCCAGCCTCGGCATCTATGAATGCCACGGCACGTGGCTCGCCGGGCAAGCCGTTCAGTTCTGATCGACGACGGCTAGAGTGATCCGGGCGACGGCCGCGGTGACTTCGTCAATCTCGCGCACCATCTCCACATCCCACACCTGCGTGCGCGTGCCCTTATGGACAACCCGGCCCTCCGCGCGGATAAGCCCCACACGGGCCGATCGCAGAAGGTTCAGCGACACTTGCTGGCCGACCACCACCTGACGAGGGAAATCGACGTGCCAAAGCCCCCCAACCGAGGCCACTGTCTCGGCCAAAGCGGCAAAAGCGCCTCCGTGCATCAGCCCAAAGGGCTGCGTGGTCCGGGCGTCTACGGGCATGTGCATCACCACTCCCGCTTCGTCGCAGCGCGTGCATGTGATGCCCAGGGCGCCGGTCAGGCCTTGGTCAAGCTGGCGGGTGACTTCTTGCAAGGCTTCGTCCGGCGTCATGAGCGTGAGTTTACTTAGCTGGGCCGTAGGAAGTCGGTGCGAGGTAACGTCATCCCATGACAACGAATCGCCGCCGACCCGGCCCTCTCACTTGGTTTGCCGCCGCCGGAGCCCTCCTGATCATTGCTTGTGGGGGTGATGGCGCCTTCGTGACGCCGGTTAGTGACCAGAACGTGACCCTGAGCGTGGCGGGCGTCCCGAGCGCCAACCCCGGCCAAACTTTTGATCTGCAAATTGCACACGACCCGGACTTGAATAACGACGGCAACTTTGTGCCGCGCCTGGCGGACCGCATCGTGTTTTTTGTGGACGACGCCAAGATTCAGCCGATTGACACGATCAACATTCCGAATCCGGGCGAGGTCAACAATCTGACGATCCCAGTGACGGTGAATCCGTCCGCCGAGGCCGGTACCACAATCATCCGTGCCGAACTGCGTAGCGGCGGCAGCGAGATCAACCCCAGCACGGCGGGAGAGATCATCATCACCGTCACCATTCCCGCACCTGGCCCCTAAACCAGCTGGGAAGAGCTCAGCGAGCGGGGGAAGTGGCACCCCAATTCGTCAATGGCATAATATAGATTATCAGAAAGTCATGTTAGCTAGCGAGTAGCACTTCCCTGGAGGTGCATTGCCGTCGAGGGGTCACTCTTTGAAGATGCCCGAGTGCAGCCCTTTATCCGTGAACTGGATGTGCAGCTCCTTCTTGGATCCGGGCTTGACATAAATCCAAACGTCAACGGGGCCAGCTTTTGCCGTGCGGGCAGGCTTGCCACACATTCGTTCCACCTCATCTTTGCTCATGTAGTGACGAATGTTCTTGGCGCATCCGTCGAAAACAACGGCTCCAGAGGAATCACATCCCGTCGCTCCGACTATCGACACGATCAAGATCGCAATGAGACCGGGAATGCTATGAATGATGGGCGCAGGCCTCGCCTTCATAGGGCGAGTTTAGACGAATCTCGCCAACGTTGCACGTTGCGAGTAACGAGTATGGATCAATTACGCCGTGAGACGGTCGAGCAGGTTCTCCGCCGAGTCAAAGAGCTTGTCCACGTCTTCATTCTCGTGGCGCTTTGCCATCAGCCACCAGGTGGCCGCGGCCAACGCCGCGAGGCCAAGCCCCGCCCACACCCACTGGGTGCCGCCGCCGGTGGCCTTTTCGGGAATCGTTTCTTCGTTGACGTGTTCCATGGTGTTCCTCATCTCTAAATCTCGGCAAATGCTCCCAGCTTTTTCAGGCTAGGCGTCATGTCTTTCTACGCCATTCGACGCGCGTCCCCCGGCCAAAGGTTCCTTCCCGCCTGCGCAAACTTCAGATTCGCTAAACTCTGGGGCACATGTTGGACACCTTGACGCGTCGATTGGGAGGCCTGGTCGCCGGTTGGCGCGGCCGTGGTCGCCTCACCGAAGACGACGTCAACGATGCGCTCCGCGAGGTGCGCACGGCGCTTCTCGAAGCCGACGTCAACTTCCTGGTCGCCAAGCAGTTCGTGGCCCGCGTGCGGGAAAAGGCGGTCGGCGAAGAGATTTTCGCGAACTTGAATGCGGACCAAACCCTCATCCGTATTGTTCGGGATGAACTTGTTGCCCTGCTGGGTGGCGGCGATACGCCGGTCAACTGGGCTCCAAATCCGCCCACCGTGGTCCTCTTGGCCGGCTTGCAAGGTTCCGGGAAAACCACCACCTCCGCCAAGCTGGCGCTTTGGTTCCGGTCCCAGGGCAAGAAGGCGATGCTGGCCGCCTGTGACCTGCAGCGCCCCGCCGCCATTCAACAGCTTCAAGTCTTAGGCGAGCAGATTGACGTCCCGGTGTTCACGGCCACCGGTACCACGCCCCCCGATGTCGCCCGGCAAGCCCTGGAGCGCTGCAAGCACCTGTTCCTCGATGTCCTGATTGTGGACACCGCCGGCCGCCTGAGCATTGACGACGAGTTGATGAACGAGCTCGAGGCGATCGAAAAGGCGGTGGGCTCTCATGAACGGCTGCTCGTCTTGGACGCCGCTACCGGTCAAGAAGCGGTGAACGTGGCTGAAGCCTTCGGCAAGCGCGTGGACCTCACGGGAGTCATCTTTACCAAGCTCGATGGCGACGCCCGCGGCGGGGCGATTCTCTCCGTCCGTGAAGCTAGCGGCATCCCCGTTCGATTCATTGGCGTCGGCGAACAGGTCGAGGCGCTGGACATGTTCCACCCCACCCGCATGGCTGAGCGGATCCTGGGCATGGGCGACGTGCTGGCGCTGATTGAGAAGGCCGAGGCTGCCTTCTCGCCGGAGGATTCGCAGGACCTGCAGGGAAAGATCACCACCGGCAAGATGGACTTTGCCGACTTCTTGCAACAGATCCGCATGGTGCGCCGCTTGGGTCCGCTCAAGAACGTGATCAAGATGCTGCCGGGAGCCGCTACCATGCTCCCCGAGGAAGCTTTGGACGGCTTTGACGAACGGAAGATGGACCATATTGAGGCCATCATCCTCAGCATGACCCCGGAGGAGCGTTCGAACCCGGATATACTGAATGGCTCACGACGGCGACGTATCGCCAATGGGTCTGGTCGAACTCCGCAAGAGGTCAACCGACTCGTGGACCAGTTGTTTGAAATGCGAAGGCAAATGAAGCAGTTCAGCAAGATGGAAAAGCGCATGCGTCGTGTGAAGCGCCGTTAAGGGCAACCAACAAGGAGTTACAGCAACAAACGTGGTACGCATTCGTCTTCGCCGCATGGGCAACAAGCACCGTCCCTTCTATCGCATTGTGGTCACCAAGAGCGCAGCCCCGCGATCGGGTGCGCACATCGAGATCCTCGGCACCTACAATTCCCTCACCCGACCCTCGACCGTCACCCTGAACGGCGAACGGGCCCTGCACTGGCTGATGGAAGGCGCCCAGCCGACCGAAACCGTGGCTTACCTGCTGAAGCGTGAAGGCGTGCTGGAGCAATTCTTTGCCAAGCGACCGAAGGCCAAGGCCAGCTACAAGTTCCTGGACAAGCGCACCGCCGCCATGAGCCAAGGCTCCGTGGTGGACGAAAAGCCGGCGAAGGCTGAAGAAGCCCCCGCCGAAGTGGCTGTGGAAGCCCCGGTGGAAGCCGCGGCTGAAGGAACAGAAGCATGAGCCTGAACCCGCTCGTTGAAACCCTTTTCCGCCTCGCGGCGCAAGACGAAGACGCCGTAAGCGTCTCCGACAAGAACGACCGCGGCACCATGGTCTACACCGTGAACGTCGCCCCGAATGATGTCGGGCGCGTCATCGGCAAGGATGGCCGTGTGGTGCAGTGCATTCGCAACGTCGTTTCGGCGGTCGGTGCGAAGGGTGGCTCACGCACTGTCGTCAAGGTCGCGGCGCGGGACTAATCCCCCCTCCTGAGTTGAATGCCTGGCCCCCAGGAAGCTGAATGGACACCGATTGGCAGGATCGTCGGTGTCTTTGGCCTCCAAGGGGGCCTTAAAGTTGAACCCCTGACCAATTTCGTCACTCGATTCGAAGTTGGTGCCAACCTCTTCCTCCACGGGACCGAGCACACCATCCACAAGGTGCATTGGCACGGCCAACAGGTTCGGATCCATATCGACGGTATTGAAACACCCGAAGCGGCCGAAGCCCTGCGGGGACAGATGCTCTCCGTGCCGGCCGCCGACAAGCCCAAGCTCGCCAAAGACGAATTCCGCGTGATTGACCTCATTGGATGTGAAGTCATCACCACCGACGGCCAGGTTCTCGGCCCGCTGGACGACGTGGTCGCCAGCCCCGCTCAAGACCTGTTGAAGATCAAAACCCTGTTGGTGCCCATGTCGCGGACATTTGTAAAGAAGATAGATTTGGAAGCCCGCACCATCACCGTTGAATTGATCCCGGGAATGCTGAACGAGGAGGACGCCATTGTTTCTTGATGAAGCCGTCATTACCGTAACCAGCGGGAACGGAGGCAACGGCAGTGCCAGCATGCACCGCGAAAAGCACGTGCCGCGCGGCGGCCCCAATGGCGCCGATGGCGGCAAGGGTGGCGACGTGATTTTGCTGGCCCAGCGCGGTTGCCGAACCCTGTTTGACGTGCGCCTGCGCCAGCACATCGACGCCCCGCACGGCAGCAATGCCCGCAACCAAATGGCCGGGCGAGATGCCGAGGACGTGACCATCGTGGTGCCCGTCGGCACTATGGTCTACGACGACGAGGACAATGAAATGCTCGTTGACCTCTCTGCCGACGGCATGACCTACGTGGTGGCGCGCGGCGGTCGTGGCGGCCGTGGCAACAAACACTTTACAAATAGCGTGCGGCAGGCACCCGCCTTCGCCGAGAACGGGGCGCCCGGGGAGTCCTTCCGCGTCCGGCTCGAGCTCAAACTCCTGGCCGACGTGGGCCTCATCGGTTTGCCGAATGCGGGCAAGTCCACGCTCATCGGCGCGTGTTCGGCGGCTCGTCCCAAGATCGGCGACTACCCTTTCACCACCATCATCCCGAACCTCGGCGTGGTCCGCGTAGGGCACGAATCGTTCACCATGGCGGACATGCCGGGCCTGATTGAAGGCGCGAGCGAGGGCCTGGGGTTGGGTCACCAGTTCCTTAAGCACGTCGAACGCACCCGTGTGCTGATCCACGTGGTGGACGCCTTCCCTATCGACGGCTCCGAGCCCTGGGACAACTTCCGCATCGTCGAGCAAGAGCTGGCGAATTACAGCGAGGAACTGGCCTCCCGCCCGCGGCTCATTGCGCTGAACAAGGTGGACTTGGCCCCGGACCCCGAGTTTGTGGACTTAGTGAAGGAGCCCTTCATTGAAGCCGGACTCGAGGTCTTCCCTGTCTCAGGCGCCACGGAACAGGGGCTCGAACCCCTTCTCTTCCGTGCCGCGGCCCTGATTGATGAGAACGTTGTCGCCCCCGCCGCGCCGGTGCTCAAGCCCGCGCAATCCCGAAAGATGGATGACAAGTGGGGCGTGCGCGAAGAAGATGGCGAGTACTTCGTGGAGGGTCAGCGCATCGAGCGTCTGGTGCACATGACCAACCTCACCAACAAAGAAGCCCTGCGCTACTTGCACCGCAAGCTGGAGCGCATCGGCGTCATTGATGCCCTCCGCGAGGCCGGGGCCACCGATGGCGACACGGTTGTCATTGCAGGCTGGGCGTTTGCCTTCCGGGATTGGGGGTCATAGGATTTATGAAATACGGCATTCTGGGCGGCACGTTTGATCCGCCGCATAATGGACACCTTCACATCGCGCAGATCGCGCTGCGTGAACTCAAGCTGGACGAAGTGGTTCTCGTTCCGGCGGGGCGAAACCCGCTCAAGCTGGTCAGACCGGTCGCTTCCGGTATCCAACGCTGGGAGATGTGCCAAGCGGCCATCGCAGGCGAGCCGCAGCTTTCCGTCTCGGATATTGAACTCACCCAGAGTGCGCGGAGCTACGCCTACGAAACTATTCGCGAACTTAAGCGCGCCCGGCCGGGGGACTACATCTTCATTGTGGGCGCGGATACTCTCCGCACCTTGCCCGAGTGGTTCCAGATTGACAAGCTCGCTGGGCTTTGCCGGTTTGCCGCGTTCGACCGCGACGCCTTGCTGGTCAGCGACATCCTGGGGCAACTCCCGGGGCACATTTCCGAGCGGGTCCTCACCATCTCTGCCCCGCTGGTGCATGTTTCATCGTCTAAAATTCGAGATGCCTTAGCCCGAAAGGAACCCGTTGACCAGTGGGTGCCCTCAGGCGTGGCCGACTACATTCAAAGGAGCAAAATCTATCACGCCGAAACCTATTGACACCGACGCCAAAGCCGAATTGGTGCGGGAATACGCCGACGACATGAAGGCCATCGATATTGAAGTTATCGATGTCAGCCGCAAGACGTCGGTCACTTCGCGCCTCGTGATTTGCACCGGCACCAGCGACATGCATGTGAGTTCCATCGCGGACCGAGTGTTCGAGCGGATGAAGCATGACCAAGGCATCGCCCCGGTCCAACGCAACATGGGCCCCAAGATGGACGGCTGGGTCGTGGTGGACTACGGCGACGTGGTGTTCCACTGCTTCCGAGAAGAAAAGCGACAGTTCTACGACCTCGAAGCGTTGTGGAAGGACATCGCTGAGAATCCTGATCTGATTCAAGAACCGTGAGCGACCAAGAACCCGATGTGACGCCTGAAGCCACTCCGGAGCCGGAATCTGCACCGACTCCCGAAGTGACGGAAATCCCGCCGGCGACCCCGGCGGAGATTGAGCGCGCCGAGTTCTTGATTCGCCAAGCGCATCTCTTGCGCCAACGCGGGCAATCTACCGAAGCTTCGCGCAGCCTCGAAGAAGCCGCCAAGATTGCCCCTGGCCATTCCGCCACCCAGATTGCCGTGGGCGACAGCTACGCTGCCCGGAGCCGCTGGGACAAAGCCCGCGCCTGCTACGAACTGGCCATGCGCGTGGACCCCACCAACCGCGAAGCCGAAAGCAAATACGGCGAAGCAGTGCTGAAGGAGAAAGGCATGGACGAGACGATGCTTCTGCAATCCATTGATGGGGGCACCGGCGCGGCCAGCCCGAAAGCCGCCACCATGCTGAGCGTTATCCTGCCCGGCCTCGGCCAAATCGTGATGGGCCAAACCCGGAAGGGCGTTCTGTTGTTGATCACCTGGGGGTTGGCCGTCATCATGATCAGCCTCATGCCCGGCGGCTTTAATGGCCTGATGAGCCTGTTCGGAGCCAGCCGCGAAGAATTCAATCCGGGCGTACTCCTGCCCTGCTTTGTGGCCGTCGCGGCCCATCTGGGCTCCATTTTTGATGCCGCCAGCCAGGCCAAGCGCGCCCAGCCGGTGCGCATCGAGCGGCCCATCCCGCCCGTCGATAAGCCGTTTTAGCTTCCCTTCCTTACGGGTTAACCTCAACATTGGGGGGCGAACTGCCAAATATGGGACCTGTATGGACCGCTCGCCCACCAAAGCCGAGATCCTCGGGGCCCTGAGCCACGCGCTGGACTTGGTGGAAGGCCAACCGGAAGGCCACGCCGAGCGCTCGGCGCGTATCGCTCTGCGCCTGGGTCAGCAGCTTGGTCTGGATGACGCCACGCTGAACAACCTCTACTTCGCGGCGGTGCTTAAGGATTCGGGTTGCTCCAATAACGCCGTGCGCATTGCCAAGATGTTCGGGGGTGACGAGCATCTTTCCAAGAAGGCCGTCAAGCTGATCGACTGGACGAACGCCATGGAGTCCGTGAAGTTTGCCTACCAGTACACCGAAGTCGGTCAGTCCTTGGGCAGCAAGCTCCGCCGAATGGCCGCCAACATCGGCCCCCCGGGCCGCGTGATGAACGAAGTCACCGAGGCCCGCTGCACCCGCGGGGCCGCGATTGCGGCTCGGCTGGGGTTTGGGCTGGAGGTCGCCGATGCGGTGCTCTACCTGGATGAACACTGGGACGGACAAGGAGCACCCTACGGCAAGCGGGGCGATGAGATCCCCTTAGCCGCGCAGATTCTTTGCCTGGCGCAAACGTTTGAAGTTTTCTTCGTCGCTTTTGGGCTTAGCAACGCGTACGACATGCTGGCCGACCGCAAGCACAAGTGGTTTAGCCCCGAGCTTTGCACGGCCATGCGCGCCCTAGAGGGTGAGGATGAGTTCTGGGCAGGCCAAGAAGCCTGCGACATGACGCCGTTCCGGCACCTGCTGGACGAGAGCGCGGCCCTGGATGCCGACATCGACTCCATCTGCGAGGCCTTTGCCATGATCATCGACGCGAAGTCGAGCTTTACGGCCGAACACAGCACGCGCGTCACCCAGTACGCCATTGCTCTAGCCTTGCACTTTGGGTTCGATGAAGCGCAGATCAAGACCATGCGCCGCGCCGGGCTTTTGCATGATATTGGCAAGCTGGGGGTGCCCACCACGATTCTTGAGAAGCCGGGTCGCCTGGATGAAGAGGAGTTTGCCCGCGTGCGGGAGCACCCCAAGTATTCGGATACGATTTTGCGCCCGATACCGACCTTTGAAGCCATCGCCGAGCTGGCGAGTTCGCACCACGAGCGGCTGGATGGGAAGGGTTACTGGCGCGGCCTGGGAGCAGAACAACTCTCCCTTGACGCCCGGATTCTCACGGCGGCCGATGTGTTCGATGCCCTCACGGCCCGGCGCCCTTACCGAGACGCCATGCCCGTGGAGGATGCACTGAACATCATGCGCAAAGACGAAGGCACGGCCTTTGATCCCGCGTGTTTGTCGGCCCTCTCCGAGCTGTACGAAACTCGGCAAAGCCTCGCCGCTTAGATTTAGAACCCACCCAGGTCTCGCGGTCTGAACACTACAATCCCCGTCACCCGGGGTTGCCGCTTGATGGCCTCGAGGAAGCCCTGCTGCTTCACCACCATCTTCTGGGTGGAGGAGGCGTGCAGGAAGTACGTCTTCCCTTCCTCATCCCGCACAAAGAGCCCCACATGGCTGGTGTCCAGCCCCTCGCGGTCGGTGGTAATCCCAATCAGGTCACCGGTGCGCAAGCGCGTTTCCGCACCCCCCAGGGCCGACAACGGCACATAGGGCAATCGCAAACCGCTCAGCCGGTTCTCATGCTGCTTCAGCGCCGAGATTAACGAGGCGCCGCCCGCCGCAATTGCCGGGTACTTGTCGGCGTTCTGGGTCATGAAGTTGATCCGCTTGAATTCCGTCACTGCCCCCGGCAACTCGCCTGCGAGGTTGGTCCCCAGTTGCCGCTGGCCCATGTCATAGAACCATTCGGTGGTGTAGTGCAGGCGACTGGCGTAGCCCGTGTTGCGCCCATTGCGATAGCGGGTTTCCTCCACCAGTTTCACCAGTTGCTCCGGGGTTTGTGAGCGTTCTTTCAGCCAGCGCGCGAGGTTGAAACTCACCTCGGCCAAGGTCACGCAGTCCAGGCCATCCAGTACCACGGTGCAGACTTCCCTCTCCGGGTCCTTGTCCAGCGTGCCCCCTACGTAGGGCGTGCCCAAGAAAAACTCAGCCACCCGAACCGTTCGTTCTCCAATGGGTAAGGACACCCAGTTTTCTGCACGCGCGGCTCGCTGGATTCCCCCTAGCACCGCCGCATCCGGCGGCGCAACACCAGGACCCTCCAACGGCACGGAAGCCAAGGCCAAGAGCAGACTTACCACCACGGCTCCTGCTGGGCCAGCCACAGTCGCAGGTGCGGAATCTCGTGGATGATGCTTGCCCCCGGGCAATCCGTCTCGCCGGGAGCAAAGTCCACGTGCCCCTTGATGGCGTGCGGAAACACCTTGTATTCCCGCGCCAAGTAAGCCGTCAGCTGATACAGCGACTGCCGCTGCGGCTCGTGGAACGTATCTTCTGGAAACAACCCTTCCACCACAATCAGCAGGTGCCCCCGCACATCATAAGACGTATTGGTGTCGCCGGGCAGTTCAACCGGCCGGGCTTCGGCAATCCGCCCGCTCCAGTCAATGTAGTAGTGATACGGGATGTCCGTCCACTGCGGCTTGGTGCGCCCACCAGCTAACTGATCTTCCCGCTGCGACCACGCCTGCAGGCCGCGCAGCTTGTCGCCAAAGTCGCGTTGTGGGGTCTGCTTCACCCCCGTGTGGTGGATGGTAATGCGCGTGATGGTGTGCGGCTCCATGGCCAGCACCGGGGGCTTGGCGCCCCATTCCTCACGGGTCCAGATCGCAGGTTTGCGGCCGTCGGTCGGCACTTCCGGGGCCTTCCAATTCTCTCCCATCAACACCAGGGCCAGAAACATAGCCAGGAGCGTACCCGCGCAAGGTAAACCCGCTCGTATGGGCATTGACCCCCGCATTTCTCGGAGTGACTTCTTCCGCACCGTGGCCGTTCTCGGAGCCGTCGTGGCCGCCAAGCCGGCTGCCTTCCCCCAAACCGCCGAAGAATGGACCGTGGAAGACCTGGCGCGCGCCGAGCGGTTGGCGGGCATCAGCCTCACTGAAGAACAGCGCAAAGCCCTTCTCAACAACATTCTCACCCAAGCGGACACGATGAAGGAACTGCGAGCGCAGCCCATCCCCAACCATGTCGCGCCGATGATCCCGTTCCGAGTTTGGGGTCGCCAGGGCGAGGCGGCCTCCGACACCTTTGTGGAAGTCTCCCCCCGTGGCCGTATCCGCCGGCCCGAGCGAGAATCCGATCTCATGTTCCTCACGGTGGCCGATCTCGGCCATCTCATCCGCACCCGCCAGGTCACTTCCCGCCTCCTCACCGAAATTTCTTTAGAACGCCTGCGCACCCTCGGCCCCAAGCTGAACTGCGTCATCAACTTGCTGGAAGACCGTGCGCTGGCCCTGGCCGACACCCTCGATGAGGAAACGAAGCGCGGCCGCCTGCGCAGCCATTTGCACGGCATCCCGGTCGCGCTCAAGGACCTCTATTCCGCCCAGGGTGCCCCCACCACCTGGGGCGCCGCGCCTTACCAAAATCAGTACATTGACTCCGATGCCGAAGTGGTGAAGAAGCTCGAGGCCGCCGGGGCTGTCCCGGTCGCCAAGACGAGCGTGGGCGCCCTCGCTTACGGTGATGTGTGGTTTGGTGGGCTCACCCGCAATCCTTGGAACCCCGAGCAGGGTTCCAGCGGCTCCAGTGCGGGCAGTTCGGCGGCGGTGGCGGCGGGCCTCGTGCCCTTTGCCATGGGCACCGAAACCCTGGGCAGCATCGTTTCGCCCGCTCAGCGTTGCCGGGTCACGGGCTTCCGCCCGACGTTCGGGTTTGTCAGCCGCGCCGGCGCCATGGCTCTTAGCTGGACGATGGACAAATGTGGCCCGATCTGCCGCACCGCCGAAGACGCAGCTTTGGCCATGAGCGCGATTGTCGGCCTGGATCCCAAGGACCCGGCCACAGTGGAGCGCCCGTTCCGCTATCGGCCCCTGCGGAACCTCAAAAACATCAAGATCGCCCACGTGGCCACCACGCCGCTGGAACGCACCGAAACCGCCAGCGTGATGGAAACCGTGCTGGGCTGGGTCCGCGAACTGGAAGGCGACCCGCAGGCGGCCATCTTCACGGGGCCGCAAGCCGGG
This sequence comes from Archangium gephyra, assembly GCA_943371495.1. Classification (GTDB taxonomy): domain Bacteria; phylum Armatimonadota; class Fimbriimonadia; order Fimbriimonadales; family Fimbriimonadaceae; genus JAHBTC01. Next base: position 30,742 of record CALRVA020000002.1, read on the forward strand.
ATTGATGACGTGCTGGTGATCGAAGCCGCTGCTGCTTTCGATGACCTCACCACCAGTGGCCGCGTGGACGAGATGAAAGGCAGCCTGTGGCCGCCCATTTTCCGCTCCGCCATGTTCTTCACCGGCGTGGACTATCTCCAAGCGATGCGGAAGCGCACCTTGCTCCAGCAGGCGTTCGAATCGGAATTTGGAGATTACGACGTGATCATCGCCCCCGACCGGGCGGGTGAACTTCTGATCACCACCAACCTCACCGGCCACCCGCAGATCTACATCCCGCTGGGGCCGGATGAGCAAGGCCGACCGCAGGGCTTCAGCATCATCGGGCGACTCTACGAAGATGCCAAGTTACTGGCCATCGCCGACCTCATCCAACGAAAATCTGACTGGTATCTCCGCCAACCGGACCTCTCGGGACTGGCGTAGGAACCGATACAGGACCGAATATCGTTCTATTTTGTAAGGGTAACCCTATGAACCTCATTGGCTTGGCGCTGGTACTTTTCGCGACCCCCGCGACCCCGCAGGATTCTCTCATTGATCTCAACGTGAATGCGAGCTCGATGGAAGCCGTTCTCGCGCAACTCAGCGCCGAAACTGGATTCAAATTCGAAGCGAGCGGCGACGTGAAAGATGACGTGGTGAGCGTCGAATGGTCCGATGTGACCCTGGATGATGCGCTGGAAGCCCTGGCTTCCGCCACCAAGGGCAAGTGGACGCAGCGCAACGGCATTGCCTATTTGGGCCGAGATAGCGTGGAAATGCGGCGGGATGAACGAGCCCGCGCCGACCGCTTCGAAGAAGAACTCCAAAAGGCCCTGAAGGAGATGGAGAAGGTCATCGGCGAGGAAATGCCGAAGATGGACGGCGAAATGGGGCCGAACATGACGGCTGAGCAGATGCAGTCGGCCGCTCGGATGTTCCGCGATGGCATGCCGGGCAACCGCACCGCCATGCGCCTCCTCCTCAGCGTGAACCGCTCAACCTTGGCCAAGATGGCACCGGGTGAGCGTCTGGTTTTTGCCAACCGCAACACGCCGATGCAAAAGCCCCTGGCCGTAAATCTCCCCAACCTGGTCCGAACCTACCTTGAGGATATGGCCAACGCCCCCCAGATGGGTCAGCGGATGGGCCGCATTCGTGCGGTCGGCGGCGAGCAGCAACGATCCAACGAAGACATCCTGAAGCAAGATGGCGCGAGCCGAGTGTTTTTGATTGTGCGGCGCTCGGAAGATGGTGGCAGCCTCAATATCGAGATGTCTCTCACCGACCCGCAAGGCACCAGCCTGGCGACTGGGTTCTTCTCTACTTCTCAGTTCACCGGACGAGAACAGTTCGTCATGTCGTTCGGCCCGAGCGGCATGACGCCGCCGCCGGAAGCTCCGGCCCCGGCCGGCACTCCGATTGAACTGACTCCGGAATTGAAGGAGAACCTGGCGTTCTTCGGCGGACGCAACGGCGGCGGACTGGGCCAGTTCGTCACCCAGGTGGGATTCGCGATTGCCGCCGGTGGCGATGGGGGCGGCAACGAGGTCTTCAGCTTTGATGCGGGCGAGCAGGATTCCGAGCCCGTATCCAAGTCCTGGGTTGACCTCCTCACCACTCCCGATGAGAATGAACCCCTCGGTTGGTTTGTGGCGCCCCTGATGCGCACCGCAACGCCCGAAAACGACTACGTGATCTGGCTTTCCGACAGCCTCTTTGAGAGTGTGGCTCTTCGATTTGGTCGGGGCACCCTCACCGATAAAGAGTACGAAACGTGGTTCGAAGGCGAGGGCTATGAGTCCTTGAAGGTCAAGGCCACCCAAGTGATTCGGCCCTTGGACCTTGCCAAAGCGGCCGCGGGTCGAGTGAACCGCAAGGCACTGGCCACCACATTGCAAGCGGGCTACGCCCAGGGGGCTCTGCGCCTTGATCAGATTGCGCGCTATTCCACCACGAGTGCCGAGCCGCATTTCCAATCCGGGCTGGACATCTCCGTCGCGTCACGCCTCGACGCCTTGGTGGGGAACCAAATCCGGACGGTGTACGGAGCTGACCGCACCGCCCTTCAAATTTGGGATCAACTTCCCGCGAACCAACGCCCCGCTTCAAATTCGGCCAACTGGCAAGAAGGATTCACGACGGCAACGGTCTTCCCCACCCGTTTGGGCGGCAAGATCAACGAAAGCATGTTCTGGGATGTCTTTAACGACGATCCGGGACCGACCGTTCAACGGGAAAACAACAACCAGCAGAGCCAAGCCATGGTCACGATGACGGCGACCCTGGGTCGGGCCGGCGGAGGGGGCGCAATCCCGATGTTCTTCGGCGGTTCGATGCTGGATGAACGCACCGAAGTCCTTCCGCGCGGAATCCCAGGCGAAACTTTGCTGCAAATCTCCGCCCGCGGCAATCAAGTCCTGAAGGCAATGACGGGTACGGGGGGCGGCGGTCGCGTCACCACGCCGGGTCAATTGGGCTCCACCAAGGCCGCCCAGGAAGCCATGCAGAGTGCCACGCAAGGCCGCATCAACATGAACGGGCCGGAACTCACGCAGTTCCGCGTGGGCAGCCAAGTCACCTACACGTTTACGTTCCAACTGGCTCGCGGCGTGACGATGACCCGGCAGCTCCGCGACTCGAACTTTGAGGGCTCGTCGGTCTCTAACTTCAGCCAACTCCCCCGCGAGATGCAGGCGGAATACACCAAGGCCTACAACGACACCAAGCAGCGCATGGCCGCCATGACGCAGCGCATGGGCAACGGGAACCAGCAGGCTCCCTAATCACCCTCGAACCGGGAAGGTACAACGCCATCTAGGATGTTGGATCGGTACCTTCCCGATGAGTTTGAGTCGAAGTGGCGCGCCCGTTGGCAAGACGCTGATCTCTTCCTAACCCAGGAGATCGAAGGGCGACCGAAGTTCTACGCGCTCGACTTCTTCCCCTATCCGAGCGGTGCCGGCCTGAGCGTTGGCCACTGCCGCAACTACATCCCCACCGATGCCATTGCCCGCATGAAGCGGATGCAAGGCTACAACGTGCTGCACCCCATGGGCTTCGATGCCTTTGGCCTGCCCGCCGAAAACGAAGCGATCAAGCGCAAGCGCCATCCCGCAGGGATGATTGACGACTACGCCGCCAACTACCGCCGCCAGATGGATTTGGTGGGTATCGGCTACGATTGGTCGCGCACGTTCAAGTCCAGCGACCCCGATTACTATCGCTGGACGCAGTGGATTTTTAAACTTCTCTTTGATCGCGGACTAGCCGAGCGCCGCATGGCCACCGTCAACTGGGACCCGGTGGAAAAGACCGTGCTGGCCGACGAGGAGATCATCGGCGGACGAGCCGAGCGCTCCGGCGCGCTGGTCGAGAAGAAGGAGATCCCGCAGTGGTTCTTCTGCATCACCAAGTACGCCCAGCGCCTGCTGGATGACCTCGACACCATTGACTGGCCAGAGGGCATCAAGCAGATGCAGCGCAACTGGATCGGCCGCAGCGAAGGTGTCGAGTTCTCGCTGGACGTGGTGATCCAAGGCGAGGACGTTGCCAATGCCGCTCACGCATTGGAGGACCTGCGGGCCTCCTTCCCGGACCTCGAACGCGCCCAGGATCAAGCCCTCGAATCCATCCGCGCCGCCAAGACGTGCCTGGAAACCCTGAACGCCACCGAAGCCCTGGCACGTTGCCAAACCCTGTTGGTGCTGGCCGCAAGCCCGATCTTTGAACCGGCTGCGTTCGGTTCCGATGACATCAGCGCTCTACGCACCATCGCCCAAGGCCCGCAGCGCCGCGCCGATGCCATTGAAGACCTGCTGGAAGAACTGATTGACGAGGTCGCCCAGTTCAAGGGCGAGGCGGCCACTGTGCGCGCCGCCCTCATGCACCTAGAAGCCGCCGGGGACAACTTCGACACCATCGAAGACGCCTTCGAGGATTTCATTGACGCCACGGAAGCGCCGGATGAACTCACCGTCCGGGCGAAGCCGATGTCGTTCCGTGCCTTCACGACTCGGATCGACACCATCTACGGGGTCACATTCTGCGTCCTGGCTCCTGAACATCCCTTGGTCAAGACCATCGCCAAGCGGGTCCGTCCCCGCAACCGCGCCGTCATCGCGCAGTACCAGAAGCAAGCCCGCGAGCTGAGCGAAACCGATCGCACCGCCGTGGATCGCCCCAAGACGGGTGCCTTTACAGGCGCCTACGCCGTCAATCCGGCCACCGGCAAGCACGTGCCGCTCTACCTGGCCGACTACGTGTTGATGAACTACGGCACCGGCGGCATCATGGCCGTGCCAGGCCACGACGACCGCGATTTTGAGTTCGCCCAGAAGTACGACCTTCCGGTGGTGCCGGTCATTGCGCCGGGCATTGACTCCATCCCCGAGCTTCCCTACGCCGCCAGTGATGGCCTGCTGATCAACTCGGGTTCGCACACCGGGCTCAAGGTCGAAGAAGCCAAGGCCCGCCTGGCCGAATGGATGGAAGCGGAAGGCATCGGCGAACGCAAGGTCAACTTTAAGATGCGCGACTGGCTCATCAGCCGTCAGCGCTATTGGGGCTGCCCGATCCCGGTGGTCTACAACTCCGAAGGTGGGATGGAACTCGTGCCGGAAGATCAACTCCCCGTCACCCTCCCCGACGTTGAACACTACGAGCCCGGCGACGACGGTTCCTCGCCGCTGGCGGGCATTCCTGAGTTTGTGAACACCACCACCCAGGACGGCACGCTGGGCCAGCGCGAAACCGACACGATGGGCGGCTTTGCTTGCTCCAGTTGGTACTTCCTGCGTTTCTGCGATCCGTTTAACCAAGACCAAGCCTGGGACCCGGAGAAGGTACGCCAATGGATGCCGGTGGACTGCTACGTGGGCGGCGCCGAACACGCCGTGATGCACCTGCTGTATGCCCGGTTCTGGACCAAGGTGCTCTACGATGCAGGCCTGGTGCCGGTCAACGAGCCGTTCCAGCGCCTCATCAACCAGGGGCAGGTTTTGGGGCGCACTCCATATCGCCAACCCCGCGAAGGCGAGCGCCTCGAGGTCGGTGAAGACGGCATTCTGATCTCCTACGACGAGGCCGCTAAGCTCCCCGAATCCGAAGTCACCTGGAAGTGGGTGCGGATGAGCAAATCCAAGGGCAACATCGTCACCCCGGACGAAGCCGTGGCCGAGTACGGCGCCGACGCCCTCCGCGTCTTTGAGCTCTTTGTGGCCCCGTTCGAACAGAACGTGCAATGGAGCAACGAAGGCATGCAAGGCAGTGTGCGCTTCCTTAGCCGCGTGATGAAGTGGGGGGCCGAGGTCAGCTCGCTTTACCAACCGGATTGGGCGCTGATGATTGACCAACATGAGGCCACGGACCTCTCGCGGCAAATCCGGCGCGTCACCCACCAAATGGTCGCCAAGTGCGGCAACGACATTGAGCGGTTTGCCTTCAATACTTACATCTCGGCGATGATGACGGCGCTCAACAAGTACGGCGACCTGATGTCGAAGGACGCCAGTGCCCTCACCGAAGCCGAACAAGCGGCCTGGAGTGAGGCCCTCAGCGCCTTCATCCGGGTTTTGGCCCCGGCAGCCCCGCACACCGCCGACGAGATGTGGTCTGGCCTGGGTTACGAGGATTTCACGCTCAACGAATCTTGGCCCGAGGCCATCGAGTCCCTCGCCGCCGAAGACGAAGTCACCATTGCCGTGCAGGTGAATGGGAAGCTCCGTGACACCCTCACCTTGCCGGCGGGAGTGGGCAACGACGAACTGGAACAGCACGCCCTGGCGTCTGAGAAGGTGAAGGCGCATCTCGATGGCAAAACCGTGCGGAAGGTCATCGTGATCCCTGGGAAACTTGTCAATGTGGTGGCGAACTAGTCTCTTCTTGCTTCTGGCCCTCCTCATTGGTGGCTGTAGCGGCACTACTCCGTTGATCAAGAGCGAAGCGGAGTATTTCGCCAAGACCCAGCTGGTGGTGGACAACACGCTCGCCGCCATGCAGAACTATGAGCAAGGCAACCCGCTCAGCAAAGCCGATCAAGCAGCCCTGGAATCTGCTCTCAAGGATACGGACGGCCTCATTGCCTACGATCCCAAGCGGTTCCAGCCCTACTTGCTGCGCGCGCGCTTCCTTCTGGCTCTCGGGCGAGAAGACGAATCCAAGGCTTCCGCCGCTCAGGCCCGGGCGGTGTTCCCCAAGACGAACGCCCCCGGCGCGGATGTGGACGTGGCGAGTGCGCTTTCTGACTTGGCCGCCAATGCGTTCCTCACCGGCGACTACGAGCAGGCCCTGGCCGACGCCAAGCGTGCGGATGAGAAATTCCCCCTCGGCACCTACAAGCTCATGCAGGCGCGAGCGCTGGTGCAGCTCAAGCGCCTGGACGAAGCCAAGGCCATCCTCAAGACTCTTGAGAAGGAGAGTCAGGTGTCAAAAGAGGCTCAGTCTTTGCTGAAGTTCCTTGAGGGCGCAGAGGTTTCTGCCGCATCGTCGCCCAAGGACGCGGGAACTCCTTAGGCGTCGAGCGCACCTTCTCGTAGATCGGGAACGCCCGCTCCAAGTCACGCCCCGGCAGCGTGCGGATCACTACGTCCACCAGCTTGAGGCCAAGTTGGCCCGCCGGGATACGCACGAAATCTTCCTCTTCGGCCGCCGTGCGGAACGGGATGACATAACCCCCCACCCGTACATAAGCCGCCGACATTTCAAGCTGAATCCCCAGCGGCGCCACGGCGCGCCCGGTCACCACATCCATCTCTTCCCTTCGCTTGGGTTCTTCTGCCCGCAAGGGGGCCACGGCCAGGTTGGCACGTTCATGACGGCTCAGAAAGCGGTGCATCTTCCCCACCGAATCCATCCCCACCACCTGCAAATCGGGCCGGGCCCACGCGAGGGGCCACGCCGGGAAACCCGGACCGCAGCCGATATCCAGCACCCAACTGTTGCTCGGGAACAGATCCTGCGGCAACAAGGAATCCAGCACGTGCATGGCCACCGCATCCTCCGGGGCGATGCGGGTCAGGTTCGTGGTCTTGTTGACCTCGTACAAATCAGCGAGGAAAGCCACCAGTTCGGCGGGGTCGGGGTGCAGGCCTTGGTCGGCCAAGAATCCCATTACAGGCTCAATATCAAATGGAGATTCCGTCACCGCGCGTAGAATCTACCTATGATGCCAGCACAAAGACTCCAAACGGGCCAGAACCTGGCCACCGCCGGGGTGCTTGTGGCGGCCGCCAGCCTCCTGCCGTTCTTCAGCACCGGGCCGCTCCCCATCCCCCTCATCGTGGGCGGGTTGCTGTATCTGGTGGGTGGATTCATGATCTCCCTCACCCCGCCGGGAGACTCCCGCCGGGCCGCCCTCGGGCGCCTGCGCTGGATGCGCATCGGCATGGCGGTGGTGGTCATTGTGCTTCTGGTGCGGATGGCTCCAGCTGGCTAAGCACATCATCACCAGGTTCAAACGGGTCGCTGAAGTCGAGATAAGTGTCGCGCCCCACTGCCGCCCCGCTCCAATCAATGATCGCCGCCCGGCGTCGGGGTCCGTCGAGCAGATGCTTCACCAACTTCCCGCGCCCGTGCGCCCGCGTATTCGTCGGCGGGATCGTCATCGCATCCAGGTCGTCCAGATCGTCGCCATAACCCTGCAAACCAAGGGCGTGGAACAGGCTCTTCTCGGGGTCAATGTTGTGATATTCGAGGTCAATGGAGTGCAAGGCATCGTCGCTCCATTCCCCGCCAGTTTCTTCCAGGTAGCGCGCCAACATCATCTTCTTGGCTGTCCAGTCCAGGCGGTCGGCGGTGCGCATCGGGTCGAGAGAGAGATCATCCAGCGTGCGCTCCCACTCCCGCAGCACCCAGTCGGTCTCGTCCGATTCCCCCTTGTAACGTTGCGCCCACTCCAGGTGCTCGCGCTGGATCTCCACCGCGCTCATCGAGCCGTGTTCACAGTCCACCATCCATTTGTAGGTGGGGTCGCGGCTGATGTCTTGCAGGGCATGGATGGGGTGCAGCAAGCGCGGCCGTCCCTTCAGGACGCCCTCTTCCAGCAGCCGCAGCACCAAGTGCGTGGTGCCCACCTTGAGCGCGTAGGCGTACCGGCTCTGGTTAGCCTCGCCAAACAGCACGTGCAAGCGGTGGCGTCCCTCATTAGCATAGAACGTCTCCCACTTCGGGTTGATCATCGCCCGGTTGAACCGCACCCGCGACGCCATCGTGCGCAGGATGTGGTCGGCCCGCTGGCTGATCTGGTAGGTCACCGTGGGGTCGGGGTGCACCCGGTAGACGTTGGATACCCAAATGTAGTCAATCGGGTTCGCGGCGAGCTCTTCGTAAGCCGGCGGACCGCCTTCCACCAGTTCATGTCCACCTACGCGCCCCACCCCCGCAAAGATCTGCCGCGTGACCAAGAACGGATAGAGCTGCGGCGCCTGCGAGCTGAAGAAGTCTTCGTCCATCTTGACTAGGTAGTTCTCGTGGCAGCCAAAGGTATGCCCCCCAAAGTGGTCCACCGAGTTGGAATACACATCCACCACTTCATCAATGCCCATGTCGCGCATGGCCTGCACGATCATCTTCTGCCCCGCGCGGTCCTGGGCGATGAGATCGCGGAGCGTGCGGCACTCGGCGGTCGCATATTCCAGGTGGCTGCCTACGGCGTCAATATAAAGCCGGCCCCCATTTCGCAAGAAGCCCCCGCTTTCGGCGGGCTCAAAGACTTCGTCCCGAGCGTGCCGATCCAGCACGCCCATCCGCGCGTCGAGGAAGACATGGTTCTTGATGGCCTCCACCGCACCCTCCGGCCGCCCGAACTCGGGGACGACAAAGCACCCGAACTCCGTCTCGACGCCCATGATTCGGTCGCGCGGGCTTGAACTCATGCTCCTACTCTACGCCTTCACGGCCCCGAAAGCCAGCCGAAAGCCAGCCAATCCCATCAAATATTGCTTTCAATTTGGAATACTTGATGACATCCCGGTATGAGTGAGCTTTCCGATCGACAGCGGCAAATTCTTCGGGCCATCGTGCTTGAGTATGTGGTCGGGGCCGAACCCGTCCCCAGCGAACTCATTGCCTCCAAGTACCAGTTGGGCGTGCGCTCCGCCACCATCCGGAATGAGGTTAAGGAAATCACCGAGATCGGCTTCCTCTCTCAGCCTCACAAGAGCGCCGGGCGCGTGCCGAGCGACCAGGGCTACCGCTTCTTTGTCGATAACCTCACCTCGAGCGTGGACCCGCGCTCTTCCGATCGTCAGTCCATTCGCAACGCCATTGACGAGGACGAGCCTCTTCGTGAACTCCTCAAGTCCACCACCAAGACCCTCAGTCGTCTCACGCACCTTCTTTGCACGGCGGCCCTCGTTCGCAATGGAGATGTGAAAGTCCGCCAGGTGTTGATCTCCGGTCTGGGGCCCGGGCGAGCCCTGTTGGTGCTGGTGCTGGAGAACGGTCTGGCCGAAAACCGCTTCCTCGGCATCCCTGCCACTGCCACCATCGAGCACATCGGCGATGCCAACCAAATCTTGGCCGAGCACATCACGGGCAAGAACCTCCGCACCCTTTTGGTACACGAGATGCCGGCGGTCCCGAACCCCCTGGTTTCTCAAGTCGTGGCCGGTGTGTGGCAAGCGATACGCGAATTGGCGGAAGAACTGACCCGCCTGCAAGTGGTCTCGGATGGCGAAGAGTTCATCATCGCCCAGCCGGAGTTCCAACGCGACACCGATGCGATGGCCATGGTGCTGCAAGCCCTGGAACAGGGCACCGATCTGCACAAAGCGGTGGCCGACACCAAGCAAGGCCACGTCACCATTGGCTCCGAACATGAATCCGCACCCTTGCACTCCCTCAGCATCCTGCGCGAGGTCTTCTTTGTGGGGACGGATGAGGCAGGCACCCTGGCCATCGTTGGCCCCACCCGCCTGGACTACGAGCGCAACCGCATGCTGCTCCGCTTGGCGGCGGAGCAACTGAGCATGGCGGTCACCAACGCACTGCGCGCTTAGTTGGTGGCAAAACGAGAGGCCGCAATGCCCCCGTTGGCGCGGATGTTCTGGAACACGCTGACCCCGGCCTGGCGACCCGACGCATTGGTGACCACCAAGCGGCTGGGTACCCACTGACCGTTCGATTGAATCGGCGACTGGTAACTAAACACCGCCCGCAGAGTGCCATCCTGGCCGTACCACTCACGCTTGCGCACGATCTTGCGGGTCGGGTCAATCCAGATGCGGTGGCGGGTCTTGTCGTTCAGGCTTGCCACGTAGGTGATGTCAAAAACGTGCGTACCGTTGAGGTCGCCGCGCGCCTCGGTGCGCAGGAACTTGGCGGAGAAATAGTTGCTGAACAACGACGGCGTGAGAATCCCGAAGTCGAACCACGTTTGGCGCTTGCCGGGGGCGCGGCTCACATCATCGCGGGCCACCAGGCCACTGCGAGGGATGCGCGTGACCTTCTTGCCGCCATTGACGATGAAGATGACCTGGCTGTCTTCCACCGTGGATTCCATGCGGAGCATAAACGGCTCCTTCATCTCGACGGTCGAACGCTTGATGCGCATAGACTGGGCAAAGTCGCGGTTGATCTTGGCCAATTCGGCTTGATTGGCCGATTCGACCACCCAGGTAAAGGATAAGTCCTTCAGGCCGGGCTGAGTCAGGCTGGAGATCGAGGGTTGGGCCAGGGCGGCACCCGCCGTCAGCCCGATCGCCAAGGTCGCAAGAATCTTCACATGGGTCTAGACGTACTGAGGTCAAAAACGTTCCGCGCGGGCGGTACGATACGCCTATGGCGGGCGTGGATCCACGGGATCGATTAGAACGACGCCGCCTCGCCGACCCCCGCCCCCTGCTACGGCCCTTCCAAGACGGCGAAATCGTGGACCTCACCACCGACCTCTACCGGCGGTTGCTCGGCGAACTCTGGCCCAAGATGCTCGGGCCGAGTCTGCTCATCTTCGCCTCGGTCGTGTTCTTGTTCACCTTCATCTTCCCCAGCCTCTTCCAATCGAGCGCCGGAGCAAGCGAAACCCAACAGACCGCTGAGGTCCTCATCGCGCTGGCGGTCGGAGTTCTGGTCTGCACGCCCATGGCCGTGGGCGGGCTGGCGACAGCCACGTACCACTGCGTGAAGGCGACCACCCGCGTCATCATGGCCAGCACG
>CALRVA020000003.1:0-39811 GCA_943371495.1 Archangium gephyra
TAGTCGCGATCTTCGAACTTCGGCACCAGTTGCAGGGAGCGCAGAGCGTTCACGCGGCCTTCGGTGATCCAGTCGCCGATTTCATCGCAGCCTTGCTTCACCCATTCAATGACTTGCGTGTTGGTGGTGCCCGCCGGAGCGTAGCCACGCACCAGCGAGGTCACACCCGCCGCGGCCGGACCGGCCGCCGAGGTGCCACCGAAGCCCGCATAAGTCTTGCCGAGCGACGTGGTGAGCGTGTTCACGCCCGGAGCGGCAATGTCCACCCAGTCCCCATAGTTGGAGAAGCCCGCGCGGTTGTCGAAGTCATCGCTCGCGCCGACCGAAACCACGTTGTCCAGGCCCGCCGGATAGAACTGAACGTCTTCCAGGTTGCTGTTCCCCGCCGAAGCGATGGGGATCACGTTGCGGGAGTAGGCGTAGTTGATGGCGTCTTGCTCGGCCTGGCTACGGAAGCCCCCGCCGTAGGACATGTTGATAATGTCGCAACCGGCATCGGCGGCATAGAGAATGCCTTCGATCGAGTGGGTAATGCCCACGTCGCCCACGCGGATCGGCATGAGAAGCGTGTTCCAGCCCGGACCCGCGACCCCAATACCGTTATCGGTATCGGCAGCGGCCATGCCAGCGGAACCCGTTCCGTGGCCGTTGGTGTCCGACGGGTCACCGTCCAGGTCCACCATGTCTTCGCCCGGAACAAGCTTGTTTTCCAGGTCCGGGTGGTCCAACTCAGTACCCGAGTCGAGGATGCCCACGATCACTTGGTCAGAACCCTTGAACAGATCCCAAGCCGGCTCGACGTTGATCGGCCGGAGCCACTTTTGGCTGGTGAAAAGCGGGTCGTTCGGAGTGGCGTTGAATTCGCGGATGAACACCGGTTCGGCGTCGCGTACGTAACGCTCCTTCTCCAGCGTGGCCACGGCCGCTTCCACGTTGCCGCGGGCGTTGAGCTTCACGCGGCTCCATCCGATTTGCGGATAGAAAGCCTTTTCTTCGGCGCCCACCTTGCTCAGGATGAACTTCTTCATCGTGGCGCTAAGCGGCCGACCGTTGGCGTAGTTAGCGAACTTGACGTAAACCTCGTCCGCGACATACGTTCCCTGAACCCCGAAGGCACTCGCGACACCGAGGGTCGCCAGCGCGCTGATCAATAACTTTTTCATTGCGATACTATGACCTTTTCCGTTGGCCTGGTATCGAACCGTAGCGGCTCGCCACCACAATAAACAATACCCTGCCAACCCTGAAAATTGCCGGAGTCATGACCCCGATACGTGCAGGACGTGCCCACTCTCGCGAATGGTTCGCCCTACTTTCTCAACGAGGTGACCCGCCAAACTAGTTCCATGCGTTGGGTGGGCATCGGTGCGATCGTGGTGGCCCTCGGCATAGCGTTGGGTGCATTTGGCGCCCATGCGCTCAAAGCCACGCTCACGGCCAATGCCCTCGCGCAGTGGCACACGGCGCAGACGTACCAAATGTGGGGCGGTCTCAGCCTCGTTCTTTGCGGCATTTTGAGTTCAAATCTCGATCTTGGGCGTGTCCCTGCGCTCATGCTGGCCGGGGTCATCGTGTTTTCCGGAACGGTGTACGGTTTGGCCTTGGGTGGCCCGCGCTGGCTGGGCGCCATCACTCCCATTGGTGGTGTACTTTTAATTACAAGCTGGGCCTTAGTGGCGTGGCAAGCCTTCCGAGCGGAGCCGCGCGCTTGACTTCCGGCGCTTCTGCGACATCTCACGCCGCCCTCACCACCCCTCTCCTTTCCCGCCTCTATACACCTCTCGCGCTCTCGTGGGTGTTCATGGCTTTGGAGCAGCCGGCGCTCAACCGAATCCTGAACGGCTTGCCGGACTTTGAGCTAGCCAAGGCCGCCCTCTATCTGGTGATGGCGCTGGCGTTGTTCTTCGAGAGTCCGGTCATCGACCTCCTCAGCACCGCCACTGCCCTCAGCCGCAATGCAGCCAATGTGGTTCGGCTCCGGCAGTTTTGCCTCCTCACCATGGGGGTGACCATCGTGTTGAACGGATTGGTCGGGTTCACACCGGTGTTCGACATCATTGCGACGCAGTGGCTCTCGCAACCAGCGGCGGTGGTGGAAGCCTCGCGCACCCCGTTCCAGATCATGCTGTTTTGGGCGGCCTTCATCGGCTGGCGGCGGTGCCACCACGGGTTCATGATCCGGACCGGGCTCACCCGTGCCATCGGCGTGGGCACCGTGCTGCGCATTGTCGTCCTCATCGCCGTGGGGGCGGGTGGCGCCTACGGGCTTGGCTTACCGGGCTTGCACGCCGTGGCCTGGGCGCTGCTGATCTCGGTCATCGCCGAAACGGCCTTTACGCACTGGGCAGCGCGGCCGGCCGTGGCGCAGCTGATGCGCCAAGAACCCACGGGACCGGCGCTTTCATTCGGCGAGATCGCACGGTTCCATGCCCCCCAAACGGCCACTACTCTGGTCATCATGCTCTCGGCCCCGGCCATCAGCATGGCGCTGGGCCGCAGCGCCGACCCGGTGGCCAACCAAAGCGCCTGGACACTGGCCTTTAACCTCATTTGGCTCATGCGCGCCGCCACCTATGCGCTCCCCGAACTCGTCATCGCCCACGGAGACCAGGCCGAAGACGCCCCCGTGCTGTGGCGGTTCTGCCTTACGGTAGGGTTGTCACTGTCTCTTGGTCTGGCGATTCTCAGCGTGCCGCCCATTGGTCATGCCGTTTTCCAGGGCATTCTCAAGTCGTCGCCCGAAGAGTCGGCGCGGGCATTGCCGGTCATCCTCATGGCCACCCTCTTGCCCTTGCTGAACGGGCTCATGAGCTTCTATCGGGGGATGCTAACGCGCGTGGGGCGGACCATGTCGCGGCTCTATGCCATCTTCGCCGGCGTCACCTCCATGATGGTCTTCCTCATCACCAGCATTTGGCTGCAGTGGCCGGGTTTGGTGGGGGCTTCGGTCGCCATCCTGGCGGGGCAGATCTTTGAAGGCGCGGTTTTGGCCTGGGCATGGCGGCGGGCCGAGCGTGGACCGTCTCGCCCGGCGGAAGTGGCCCCCGGCTAAACTAGCTCCTCAGATGAGCAAGGAACTCGGGATTACCTCCCGCGACGAGAACTACAGCGAGTGGTACAACGACCTCGTCAAGCGGTCGGGGCTGGCAGAAAACTCCGTCGTGCGAGGGTGCATGGTGATTCGCCCTCACGGCTACGCCATTTGGGAATTGATGCAGCGCACTTTGGACGATATGTTCAAGGCGACCGGCCACGTGAACGCCTACTTCCCGATGCTCATCCCGAAGTCGTTCCTGAGCCGCGAAGCCGAGCACGTGGATGGCTTTGCCAAAGAGTGCGCCGTGGTGACGCACCACCGCCTGAAGGATTCGGAAAACGGGGTGATCGTCGACCCCGATGCGAAGCTGGAAGAAGAGCTCATCATCCGCCCGACCAGCGAAACGATCATCTGGAATAGCTACAAGAACTGGATTCAGAGCTACCGCGATCTCCCCCTGCTGATTAACCAGTGGGCGAACGTGATGCGCTGGGAACTGCGCCCCCGCCTGTTCTTGCGCACGGCCGAGTTTCTGTGGCAAGAGGGGCACACCGCGCACGCCACCTACGAGGAAGCGGAGCAGGAAAGCCTGACCATTCTGGATATCTATCGCACCTTTGCCGAAGACTGGATGGCGGTGCCGGTGATTGCGGGCATCAAGAGCGACGGTGAGAAGTTCGCGGGCGCGGACCACACCTACACCATCGAGGCGATGACGCAAGACCTGCGCGCAATCCAGGCGGGCACCAGCCACCACCTGGGGCAGAACTTTGCCAAGGCGTTTGATGTGACCTTCCAGACCAAGGAAGGGAAGTTGGAGTACGTTTACGCCACGTCGTGGGGCGTGAGCACCCGCCTGATCGGCACCTTGCTGATGGTGCACAGCGACGACCGGGGCCTGGTGTTGCCGCCTCGTCTCGCGCCCGTGCAAGTGGTGATCATTCCCATCGGCCGGGGCGAACAGCGCGAGGCCGTGCTGCAAGCCGCCGACCAACTGGCCGGTGACCTGAAGGCGCAGGGCGTGCGCGTGAAGGTGGACGACCGCGAAAAGGAGTCGCCGGGCTTCAAGTTCAACGACTGGGAATTGAAGGGCGCCTGTGTGCGCGTGGAAATGGGTCCCCGCGACCTCGAGGCCGGGCACGTCATCACGGCGCGCCGCGACCTAGACGAGAAGGTGAATGTGGCCGTCGGCGAAGCCGCCGCGAACATCGTCGCCCAACTAGATGCCATGCAGGTTGCCCTGCTGGACAAGGCCCGCGCCATGCGCGATGCCAATGTGCACCGCGTGGACACCTGGGACGAGTTCGCCGCGCAGTTCTCGGGCGAAGGCGGGGGCGGATTCGTGCTGGCCCACTGGGATGGCACGCAGGAAACCGAAGACCGCATCAGCGAAATGACGAAGGCGACGATCCGGTGCATCCCGCAGGTGCCCCTGGATCCCGCCGACGACACGCCGGGCACATGCGTGCTCACGGGCGCGCCCAGCGCCCGCCGCGTGATCTTCGCGAAGGCGTACTAAGCCTTAGCGAAGGGCTTATCCCACTGCATTCAGACGCCGCGCCAGCTCGAAGTCCATCTCCGAGATTTGGTTGCCGGCGTCGTGGGTGGTGGTGCTCACCGTCACCCGGCAATAGCCGATGAGGATGTCCGGGTGGTGGTTCAGCGCCTCGGCGAATTCGCCCACGCGCACCGCCCAGTCCGGCCCTTGCGGGTAGCTATCGAACGCCCAGGTTCGGACGAGCTTGTTGCCTTCCACGGCCCAGCCGGGCACACTGACGAGGGCCTCGGCAATGGCTTCGGGGGAGAGGGCATGGTTAGAAAACTGGCTCATGGCCCATTTTGTCTCAAGCGGTGGGGAAGGGTTCGCCTAAACTCAAATCTGTATGAGCACCCGCATCGAAAAGGACAGTCTGGGCGACGTTCACGTCCCCTCCGACGCGTATTGGGGAAGCCAGGCCGAGCGCAGCCGCCAGCTTTTCCGCATCAGCGGACTGACCGAGCACCCGCGTATGATCGAAGCCTTTGTGCACGTGAAGCGGGCGGCGGCGGTGGCCAACACGGACCTGGGCTTGCTGGATGCCGAAGTGGGCCGGGCCATCATCCAGGCCGCCGATGAAGTCCTGGCGGGTCAGCTGCGAGACCAGTTCCCGGTGGACGTTTTCCACATGGGCGCGGGCACCAGCTTCAACATGAACGTGAACGAGGTGCTGGCCAACCGGGCGGAAGAGATCCTGGGCGGCACCCGGGGTTCTTACTCCAAGGTGAACCCGAACGACCACGTGAACTACGGGCAGAGCACCAACGACACCTTCCCGACCAGCATGCGCGTGATGTCGCGGATGATGCTCGGCGAGCTGATCCCGCAGGTCAACCGCCTGGCGGATGCCTTCGCCGCCAAGGGCAAGGAGTTTGACCACATTCTCAAGTCGGCCCGCACCCACCTGCAAGATGCGGTGCCCATCCGTCTCGGCCAGGAGTTCACGGCCTATGCGGTGAGCATGCGCCGCTGCGTGGGCGCGCTGGAGAACGCCGCCCGCGACCTCGAAGAACTGGGCATTGGCGGCAGCGCCGCCGGTACGGGCCTGAACACGCACCCGGATTACCGCTTCCAACTCGTCAAGTCGATGAATGAGAAGACCGGCATCAACTTCCGGTGCACGGACGACCTGCGCGAGGCGATGCAAAGCCAATACTGCATGGGTTCGCTCTCGGCCGGTCTGCGCCTGCTGTGCCTGGAGCTCACCCGCATCACCAACGACCTGCGCCTGCTGTGCAGCGGGCCGCTCACGGGCCTCGCCGAGATCGTGCTGCCGGCCGTGCAGCCGGGCTCCAGCATCATGCCGGGCAAGGTGAACCCCAGCATGGCCGAGAACATGAACCTGGTGCTGTTCCAGGTGCTGGGCCAGTGCCACGCCATTGATATGTGCGTGCAGGCGGGCCAACTGGAGCTGAACGTGATGATGCCGAGCATGGCCTTTAGCGCGCAGTTCGCTCTGCAGATCCTGACCAACACGATTGACACGTTTGTGGACAACTGTGTGGTGGGCATCACTGCCAATGAAGAGCGCTGCCGCCACTATGCGGAGATCTCGCCGTCGCTGGCCACGGCGCTCAACGCCTATGTGGGCTACAAGGTGGCCGCCGATGTGGTGAAGACGGCGCTGAAGGAAGGGAAGTCCATCCCGGATGTGGTGCGCGAGCAAGGGCTGCTGGATGAGGCGACCTTGGCTAAGGTTCTGGACCCGGCGCTGCTGACGGAGCCGGGCATCCCCGGCAAGGCGTAAGCGACCGCAAATCAAGGTAGGGTGAGGCCATCATGGATGGCTTCATCCCTTACCAGCCCGCAAGGGTGGCTCCGGACGAGGTGGCCGCTAGCCTGGCGGAGCAATACGCCGTGGCGGACCAGCGGCGCACGGTGCGGCAATTTGCCACCGATGCAGTGCCGCGTGAAGCCATCGAGCACGCGCTTCTTATCGCTGGCACCGCGCCCAGCGGGGCGCACAAGCAGCCGTGGACCTTTGTGGCCATCCAAGACCCGGAGGTCAAGCAACGAATCCGCGAGGCGGCGGAGGAAGAGGAGCGCACCTTTTATGAGTCGCGCATCACGGATGAATGGCGCGAGGCGCTGCGTCCGCTTGGTACCGACTTTGTGAAAACGCACCTGACGGATGCGCCGTGGCTTATCGTTATCTTCCGGCAGGATTACGGCGTGCGGGAGGACGGCACCCGCGACAAGCACTACTACATGACCGAGAGCGTGGGCATCGCCACCGGGTTTCTCATCCAGGCCCTGCATCGGGCGGGGCTGTGCTGCCTCACTCACACGCCCTCGCCGATGACTTTCTTGCGCGAGATTTGCGGACGGCCGCTCAGCGAGAAGCCCTTTTTGGTGTTGGCGGTGGGCTACGCGAGCCCCGACGCTACGGTGCCCGATCTCGCCCGCAAGTCACTCGAAGAAATCGCTCAGTTTATGTAGACAATTTCGTCAACATTTCATTCTCCACCTTGGCCTCGCTATAGTAGGGCCGTGTCTGACGTAACGCGACGCGAACTTTTGGCCGGGGCCGGCATTGCGGCTGGCTCACTTGCATTAGGTTTCCCGGGGCGCGAACTCTTTGCCCTGCAAGAAAACGGCGTGCTCCCCGCCCCCAACCGCCCCGCACTGGGCGCGGCGCCCCGCCCCTGCACGGCCATCATCCTGGGCCACGGCGGTCGCGGAGGACTCTACGGCTACTACGCCGGGCAGATGCCCGACACGCTCAAGATTGTGGGCGTGGCCGAGCCGCTGGAATACCGGCGCACGGCCTGCGTGAACAACCACAAGATTGAAGCGGCCAACACCTTTACGACGTGGGAGCATGTGTTCGATCGGCCCAAGTTTGCCGATGCGGTCATCGTCACCACCCAAGACCGGATGCACTACGAACCCACCATGCGCGCGCTGGAAATGGGTTACGACGTCTTGCTGGAGAAACCGATTGCCCCGAGCTGGAAGGAGTGCAACGACATCCTCAAGCTCGCCCAGGCCAAGGGCCGCATCGTCGGGGTGTGTCACGTGCTGCGGTACAGCCCGTTTAATGTGCAGATCAAGGCGGTGATTGAGAGCGGCATGATCGGCGACGTGGTGAGCGTGCAGCACATCGAGCCGATTTGGCACCTGCACTTCTCGCACTCCTACGTGCGCGGCCCGTGGCGGCGCGAAGACTTGGCCACGCCCAGCCTGCTGGCCAAGAGCTGCCACGACCTCGACCTGATCAACTGGTGGATGGATGAGCCGGTGAAAGCCGTCAGCTCCTTTGGGGGCCTGCGCACGTTCCATAAGCGCAACGCCCCGGCGGGCGCGCCGAGGTTCTGCATGGATGGATGCCCGCACCGGGAATCGTGCATTTATCACGCCGAGGATGTTTACGTCAACAAGAAGCGGTGGGGCACCCACCACATTGAGACGCCGGACCGCAGCGACGATTCGATTCGGTCCAAGCTGCGCCGAGGCCAATACGGCCAGTGCGTTTACCAAGCCGACAACACCGTGAACGACCACCAGGTGGTGAACATGCTTTACCGAAGTGGAGCGACGGCGGCCTTTAGCATGGAAGCCATGACGAGCTACGGCGGCCGCCGCACGCGCATCATGGGCACCAAGGGCGACATTGTGGGCGACGAGCGCTACCTGGACGTGGCGACCTTCAACGACGAGAAGCGCATCCGCTGGGATGTGGAAGGCACGGGGCAGGACCTGAGCGGCCACGGCGGCGGCGACCAACGCATGACGGCGGACTGGGCGCAAGCCGTAGTCCGACAAGATCCTTCGTTCTTGGTGACCAAGCTCGAAGACGCGATGGAAAGCCACCGCGTGGGTTACGCGGCCGTGACCAGCAGCAAAGAAGGGGGCCGTCTCGTCACTCTCTAAGTCCGTCGTTTGAAGTTCCCCCCGGGAAACTTTGGCGAATATGGCAACGAAATGACCGCGCCACGCATAATGAGCTTATGCGTGGCGTGATTGCATCCGCACTTGCCTTATTGGCAGCGTTTTCTTCGGCTCAGAGCCTCGGCCCGGGTGAACCGGCGCCGCCGATCAAGGTTGCCGAATTTGTGAAGGGCCAGGCCGTCACGGACCTCTCGAAGGGAGTTTTCGTGGTCGAGTTCTGGGCGACCTGGTGCGGACCGTGCATTGTCAGCATTCCGCACATCTCCGAGCTTGCCAAGAAGCACCAAGGCAAGGTCACCGTGGTCGGCGTGAGCGTGTGGGAGCGCGGCGACGACATTGCGGGCATGGTCAAGAAGTTTGTGGATGGCCAGGGCGACAAGATGAGCTACAACGTGGCTCGCGATGAAGGCATGACGATGGCTGAAACGTGGATGACGGCTGCCGGCCAAAACGGCATCCCCGCCGCGTTCATCATCAAGGATGGCGTGGTGCAGTGGATTGGCCACCCGATGACCATGGACGAGCCGCTCGCCCAAGTGGTGGCTGGTACGTTCGACTTGGCGGCCTCCAAGGCCGCCTTTAAGGCCGAAATGGAAGCGTCCGCCAAGATGGATGCCTTCATGGGCGCCGTCCAAGCCGGAGCCAAGGCTTACCGCGAGGGCAACATGGAAGCTGGTCGCACCCAGATCCTGGACGCCGACAGTGGTGGCGATGCCGGTCTGGACCTGCAACGCAACATGACGCTTCTCGGTCTCTACGTGAACTCCGAGCCGCTGCGCTTCCGCCGCCTGGCGAACGATATGTTCTCCGCCGGGGGTAGTTCTCGCCTCAACCTCGCCTTCTTCTGCTACAACACGGCCCGCCAGGCCAATAGCAACAAGGCGCTGCTGGGCAAGATTGCCGAGCGCATTGCCAACGAAGGTTCGGAAGACAACGCGATTGCCCTTTACTACGCGGGCATGGCGCTGATGGCGAGTGAGAACGCCGAAGTGGCCCTGCGGGCTTTCGAGCGCGCTCAGGCCCTGGCCGGGGCTGGTGGCTATCCGGAGAACTTCGTCAAGGACCTGAACAAGGCCGCCGACGATGCGCGCAGCAAAGTCAAGCCGGCTGAGTAAGCCCGCCTGATCTGCAAGTGCACAGCCCCCTTCCCCTAAGGGAGGGGGCTTTTCTTTTTCTCAAGTGCAGTGTATGCACCGATGTCAGTTGCCATAGGTCGTAGAAAGTCACTGTTGACCCATATAATGTGGATATGCGTGCAGTGATCGCATCCGCACTCGCCTTATTGGCTGCGTTTTCTTCGGCTCAGAGCCTTGGCCCCGGTGAACCGGCGCCGCCGATCAAGGTGGCCGAGTTTGTGAAGGGCAAGGCCGTCACCGACCTCTCGAAGGGAGTGTTCGTGGTCGAGTTCTGGGCGACGTGGTGCGGTCCGTGCATTGTCAGCATTCCGCACATCTCGGAACTGGCCAAGAAGCACGAGGGCAAGGTCACCGTGATCGGAGTCAGCGTGTGGGAGCAAGGCGATGACATCGCCGCGATGGTCAAGAAGTTCGTGGCCAACCAGGGCGACAAGATGAGCTACAACGTGGCTCGCGATGAAGGCATGACCATGGCCGAGACCTGGATGCAGGCCGCTGGCCAAAAAGGAATCCCGGCGTCCTTCATCATCAAGGATGGCGTGGTGCAGTGGATCGGCCACCCGATGGACATGGACGAGCCCCTGGAGAAAGTGGTGAACGGCACGTTTGACCTCGCCGCTTCCAAGGCGGCTTTCGCCGCGGAGCAACAGGCTTATGCCAAGGCCGACGCCTTTTCGGCGGCGGTCGAGAAAGGCGCCGAGCTTTACCGAAGCGGAGATCGCGAAGCGGGCCGGGCGCAGATTCTCAACGCGGACAGTGGCGGAGATCCCCAGCTCGATATGCAGCGCACCATGACCTTGCTCGAGCTCTACCTCAGTGGAGAGCCGCTGCGATTCCGCCGCACGGTGAACGAAATGTTCGAGTCGGGCCCCGAAGGTCGCTCCAACCTGGCGTTCTTCTGCCTCAATGCCTCGCAAGCCCCCGGGGCGAACAAAGACATGATCGGCAAGATCGCCGCGCGGATTGCCAACGAAGCCGGAGATGCGGACCCGTTCAGCCTGTACTTTGCGGGGATGGCCCTGATGGAATGCGATAACGCCACTGCCGCCGTCAAGGCTCTGGAACGGTCCGTGGCACTCCTGAAGGGGATGGACCTCCCAGCGGAACTCACGCAAGAGATCAATGATGCGCTCAAGTTGGCCCGCGAGAAGGCGGCCGCCGGCTCCTAATCGGTCTCAGGATCACCCGAACCCGCCCTCTGCCCCGGTGGCAGGGGGCTTTTTCATGCCGCACTGGTGGGCTCGCGGTACATTCGGGGGCGGCCCCCCGCTATGCCTGTCCACTACGAACTCTTGGCCACCTGCCCGCACACCGGGGCTCGGCGCGGCCGCCTGCACACCTCGCACGGCACGGTGGAGACGCCTTGCTTTATGCCCGTGGGCACGGTGGGCACGGTCAAGACTCTGCAAAGCGAAGACGTGGAGGCCCTGGGCTATTCCCTCATCCTGGCCAACACGTACCACCTGGCCTTGCGCCCGGGCGAAGAGGTGGTGAAGGACCTGGGCGGCCTGGGCAAGTTCATGGGGTGGCGCGGGGCCATTCTCACCGATAGCGGCGGCTATCAGGTGATGTCGCTCAGCCATCAGCGGCAGCTCTCGGACGAGGGGGTGACGTTCCGCTCGCACCTGGACGGGAGCGAAATGCGCATGTCACCGGAGCGGAGCATTGAGATTCAGGCCGCCCTGGGGGTGGACATCAGCATGGCGCTGGACGTGTGCCCGCCCTACCCCTGCACCCGAGAGGAAGCGGCGGAGGCCATGCGCCTCACGCACCTGTGGGCACCCCGAAACCTGGATGCCCGCGGACCGAACCAGTCCATCTTCGGGATTGTGCAGGGCGGCGTCCACCCGGATCTGCGCGAGGAAAGCCTGCGCACCATCACGTCATTGCCTTTTGATGGGTATGCCATTGGGGGCGTGAGTGTGGGTGAGCCCACCGAAATGCAGCGGCCGGTGGTGGCCGCCAATGCGCCGCGCCTGCCGGTGGACAAGCCTCGATACCTGATGGGCGTGGGGCACCCGGGTGACATTCTCCATGCCGTAGGGTCAGGAATGGACATGTTTGACTGCGTACTACCCACCCGGATGGCGCGGCACCATTGCCTTTACACGCTGGAGGGCCGGGTGAACATTGCCGGGAAGAAGTACGAACGCGTGGATGCCCCCGCCGACCCGGGCAGCGTGTTCCCGGCCACAGAACGGTACACGGCGGCCTACATGCGCCACCTGTTTAAGGCCAAAGAGCCGCTGGGGCCGCGCCTGGCAACCCTCCACAACTTGGCGTTCTACGCCCGCCTTATGGAAGAGATTCGAGAAGCCATTGAGCGCGGGACGTGGCCCGCGCTCATGGAACGCTACGCAAGGGCTTAGCCTTACTTCTTCATGCCGGCGGTGACGCCGATGCGGGTGCCCGCCTCTTCCTTCTGGATCATGATGACGACATCCGCCCCCGAAGAAGACTTACCGGCCACCATGCCACCGTTGGCGTCCTTCACTTCGGATTTGTCCGTGGTTAGCTGAGTCCCGTAGAACTCGAAAACCTTGGCCGGGTCGTCCTTGGTCCAGTATATCATCGTGGCTTGCTCACCCTCGGGCGTGTTGATGACCATGCCGCCCGCATCGTCCTTGTTGTCGAACGTTGAGGGGTACGCCTTCAGGCCATACTTGGTGATATCCACCTGTTCTTTGGTGTCAAAGGTGGCCGTGCCCTTGTCGGTCGTGACCGACATGGAGGCGTTGTCCTTGTCGTTGCTGTTTGTGACCTCCACCTTGCCCTCGGGGGTGTTGATGGTCGTCTTGTTGCCGTCTTGCTGAACGGACGGGCCGCCACAACCGATGACGAGGAGAGCGAGGGCCGTAGCCGGAATCCAAAGCCGCATGACCTTATTATAGAGGGGATTCAACTCGGTTCCCAACCATCGGCACCGCCCTTCAGGAGCTCGAAGGACGACCACACCGGGCAGAAGTCATCACCCGGGCCGAAGGGGGTGACCCCGGTGCGCACCACGGCTCCATCTGCGCTCCGATGAAAAGCCGACATGCCCGGCGCACGATAGCCGTCTTCCATCATCCCCATGGCTTCGGTGAATTCGCCCGATACATCCGTGACGCAACGCACCCGCCAGCCGCGCTTAGCGCTTTGGGCTTGTTGCATGGCGGGGGTGTCCCCATTCACCAGCACGACGCTAGCTTTTTGCTCCAGCATCGGCAGATATCCATGCAAGACATCAGCCCAAAGGGTGCAGTAATCGCACGATTCGCCCATGTTGTGGATGAGGAAGAGGTGCTCCTTGTCGCCGAACAAATCGGCCCAGGTTACGTGACCGTCCGCCGATTGGAAAGTGTAGTCGGCCACGGGTTCAGGGGTGGCTTCCGTACGGAGCTTGGAGAGTTGCTGTTTCAGCTCGTAAATCTCCATTTCGAGCTTGCGAATCGCGTCGTTCATGATGAACTCCGCGCTAGGTGTACCCCTTTCTGTGTTAAGCGTTGAAGGTTTACTCGTGATCTCCATGCGGGCCTGGCGATCAATCCTCCATCCGGCTCTCATGTTTGTGGTTTTGGCCTGGGGATTCAATTTCACGGTCATTAAGCTGCTTTACGAGGCGTTCGAGCCCGTTCTCGACCCCGCCCGCGCCCCCGCCGCGCTCACGGTGCTGCGCTACCTCATCATGTGGCCGCTCTTTGCCATTGCCGCATGGCACGAAAGCCGATTCCGCATTACCCGCAAAGCTCTGGGCCAGAGCATGCTGGCGCAGTTTGTGGCCAGCGGCATTTATATGGTGCTGTTCATGGAGGGCATGCGCCTCGCCGGGGCCGGACCCGCCTCCGTCATCATTTCATTCTCGCCCTTGGTGGCGATCTTGTTGGCCTGGGGGCTCAAGCTCGAGCGGGGTTCTCCTCGTTTGGTGGCAGGCCTTACGCTGGCCAGTATCGGCGTGGCGTTGGTGGGTGTGAATGCCCTCAGCGAAGGCCATGGAAGCCTGCTCGGCATCCTCCTGCTGCTGGCCAGTGCGCTGAGCTGGGGAGTGAGCGTGGTGATGTCAAAGCCCGTGCTGGGGCAGATCGGCCCCTTCACCATGCTGGCGGTGGGCATCCCGGCCGCCATGCTCCTGGTGGTGCCTTACGGCTGGGACGACATGATGGCGATCCAGTGGCAACGCATTGATTTCACCGGCTGGTGGACGTTGGGTTACCTGGCCCTAGTGGCCGGGTTTGGGGCGTTCTGGGCGTACTACAAGGGTCTTGCCGATGTCGGCCCGACCCGGACGGGCCTCACCCAATATCTGATCCCGCCGGTGGCCTCCATCTTGGGCTGGCTGGTGCTGGGCGAACGCATGGGGGCGGGGGAGTGGATCGGCCTGGTGTGCGTGCTGGGTGGGCTAGCCCTGGCCCGCCCGCCGCGCCTGGACGACCCGGCCGCTGCCGAAGCAAGCCTGACCAAAGAAAACGAGACCCCGGCCGAAACCGGAATCTCGTGAGATTGTCGCCTTCGCGAGCTTAGAGGCCGAACTTCGCGGCGTTGGCCACGAACTTGGCGTGCAGGTCGTTAGCTTGGCGATCGTAGGCGTCTTTGTCCGACCAGGTCGCGCGCGGCATCAGCACTTCGCTCGGTACGCCTGGCACCGAGGTCGGGACTTCCAGTTGGAACACCGGCTCGCGCTCGAACTGAACGTGGTCCAGTTCTCCGGCCAGGGCCGCCGTGATCATGGCGCGCGTGTACTTGAGGTCCATGCGCTTGCCCACGCCGTAGGGGCCGCCGGTCCAGCCGGTATTCACCAGCCACACCTTGCTCCCGTGCTCGGCAATCTTGGCGCGGAGCAGGTCGGCATACACCTTCGGGTGCAGCGTCATAAACGGCGCACCGAAGCAGGTGCTGAACGTCATCTGCGGCTCGGTGACGCCGGCTTCCGTGCCCGCCACCTTGGCCGTATAGCCGTTAAGGAAGTGAACCATGGCTTCTTCCGGGCTCAAGCGGCTGATCGGAGGCAGGACACCGAACGCGTCCGCGGTGAGGAAGATGATGTTCTTGGGGTGGCCGCCCACGCTGGGGAACACGGCATTGCTGATGTGCTCCAGCGGATAGGCGCAGCGGGTGTTCTCCGTGAACTTCTTGCTTTCGTACATCGGCACGCGGGCGTCCGTCATTTCGACGTTTTCCAGCACCGCGCCAAATCGGATGGCATCCCAGATTTCCGGCTCCTTCTCGCGGCTCAGGTCGATGCACTTGGCGTAGCATCCGCCCTCCACGTTGAACACGCCGTTGTCGTCCCAGCCGTGCTCGTCGTCGCCGATGAGGAATCGCTCGGGGTCGGCGCTGAGGGTGGTCTTGCCGGTGCCGCTCAGGCCAAAGAACAGGGCGGTGTCGCCCTCCTTGCCGATATTTGCGGAGCAGTGCATGCTCATCACGCCCTTCAGCGGCAGGATGTAGTTCATGATGCTGAACACCGACTTCTTCATTTCGCCGGCGTAGAGCGTGCCCATGATGATGACCATGCGGCGGCTGAAATCAATGGCGATGACCGCATCGCGGTCCGCGCCGTCCACCGTGCGCTCGTACTTGACGGTGCCAAGGTCCACCACGGTCCAGTCCGGCTCGAAGCTGGCGAGTTGGTCAGCGGTCGGGCGGATCAACATCTGGCGGATGAAGAGCGCGTGGTACGGGCTTTCCACCAAGAAGCGCACCTTGAGCTGGTGCTCGGCAGCGGCGCCACCAATTGTGTCCACCACGTCAATGGTGCGGCCTGCGAGTTTTTCCTGCGCGAGTTGGACCAGGGCTTCGAACTCATCCGGCGACATCGCCTGATTGTTCTCCCACCACACATGGGGTTCCGAGTTCGCATCGCGCACCACGTGCTTGTCCTTCGGGGTGCGGCCGGTGTACTTGCCGGTGTAGGCCACCAAAGCCCCGTTGTGCGCCAGCACGCCGATCTCGCGGCGCAGGGCATCTTCCACAAGGACGGGAACGGGGCGGTTAAAGTGAACGGTAGCGGCGCTCAGGTCGAGCGGTTTAGCGGAGGGCGTCGTTGGCATCTCGCGTTCCTAAAAGGAGCGTACCCAAGGCCCTCCGAACGGCTCCGGGGCGGAGGGGAAGGAGGACAGGGACTCTCGGGCATCGGTCCCAAGGCGAATTGGCCTTAAGGCAAAAGAAAAGCCCCGGAAGGCCTGAGAACAGGGCTTTCCGGGGCAGGGTAGGGGCCGGCGCTTAGCCGTTGGCCATGCGCTTGGCAAAGCGCGAGAACGCGCCGCGGCCCGCATAGATGGCCGACATGCCCAGATTTTCTTCAATCCGCAGCAGCTCGTTGTACTTCGCCACGCGGTCGGTGCGGTTGGGGGCACCGGTCTTGATCTGTCCGCAGTTGGTGGCCACGGCCAGGTGGGCAATGGTCACGTCTTCGGTTTCGCCGCTTCGGTGGCTCATCACGGCCGAGTAGCTGGCCCGGTGGGCCATATCCACGGCGTTCAGGGTTTCCGTCAGGGTGCCGATCTGGTTCACCTTGATGAGAATCGAGTTGGCGGTTTGCTCGGCAATGCCCCGGCCCAGTCGCGAGACGTTGGTGACGAACAGGTCGTCGCCCACCAGTTGGCAGCGGTCGCCCACGGCGTCGGTGAGGGCCTTCCAGCTGTCCCAGTCGTCTTCGGCAATGCCGTCTTCGATGCTCAGGATCGGATACTTGTCCACCAGGGCGGTCAGGTATTCAACTTGCTCCTGGCCGGAGAGGGAACGACCGTCCTTGTAGACGTACTTGCCGTCCTTGTAGAACTCGGTGGCGGCGGCGTCAATGCCCAGCCACACGTTGTCGCCGGCCTTGTAGCCCGCGCGATCAATGGCTTCGATCAGCAGGTCGAAGGCGATGTCCTGGGACTCCAGGTTGGGGGCAAAGCCGCCCTCGTCGCCCACGCCGGTGTTCAGGCCCTTGCTCTTCAGCACCTTCTTGAGGCTGTGGAAGATTTCGGAGCCCATTTGCACGGCCTCGCTGAAGGTTTCCGCGCCCACCGGCAGCACCATGAACTCTTGGAAGTCCACGTTGCTGTCGGCGTGCTGGCCGCCATTGAGGATGTTGAGCATCGGCACCGGCAGCACGCGGGCACTCACGCCCCCGACGTAGCGGAAGAGCGGCAGGTCCGCGCTGATCGCCGCTGCTTTGGCCACGGCCAGGCTCACGCCCAGAATGGCGTTGGCCCCCAGGTTGCCCTTGTTCTCGGTGCCGTCGGCATTCAGCATAATGCCGTCAATCTGTTCTTGTTCGGTGGCGTCCAGGTTCTCCAGCGCCGGGGCGATGGTTTCCATCACGTTCTCCACGGCTTGGAGAACCCCCTTGCCCAGGTAGCGGCCTTCGTCCTCGTCACGGAGTTCGACAGCTTCAAAAGCGCCGGTGCTCGCCCCGCTGGGGACGGCGGCACGGCCAATCGAACCGTCTTCGAGAACGACATCAACTTCAACAGTGGGGTTTCCCCGACTGTCAAGAATCTCGCGGGCAGTGATTTCGATAATCGCGGACATCGAACGGGATGTTACCGGTCAGAGGCAGAACGGTCGCGGGCGTCCTGAACCCACGCGGACAACTGCCGCATATCTGAGTAGAATCAACAAGGACGGCATGCGCGAAAACTACACGCTGCACAAGCTTCATTCGCTCACGGGGGTCATCCCCGTGGGATTCTATCTGGTCCAGCACCTGACGCTGAACTCATTCTCGCTGGCGGGGCCGCAATACTTCAACGGAGTCATCCACTTCTTTGAAGGCATTCCGGTGCACGTCTTCTGGGTGCTGAAGTACGGCGTGATCTGGGGATCCATTATCTTCCACGCGCTTTACGGTTTCGTGATTGCCTCGCGAGGCGAACTGACGAACTACGTGGGGCAAAACCGCAAGTACCGCGAGAACCGCTACTACCAGCTTCAGCGGGTTTCAGGGATCGTCGCCATGCTGTTCTTGATCTACCACGTGGCCTCTACGTCGGTGCTCGGCACCATCAAGGGCCAAGAGTCGGTCAACTACTATCACAACTGGGCCGACAAACTGGCGGGTCCGACGTTCGGGATTCCGTACCTCATCCTCGCCGTCTACATCATCGGGATTCTGGCCAGCGCCTATCACTTCGCCTACGGCCTGTGGAACTTCTGCATCCGGTGGGGCATCACGGTGAGCGAGAGCAGCCAGAACGCCATGGCCAAGGTCGCTAAGCTTGCCTTCCCGGCGATTAGCCTCATTGGGATTGCCGCGCTCTTCGGCTTCTTCCTCCACGAAGATCCGAAGCACCCCAAGACTGGCAGCTACTCGGAATCGGGTCTCAGCCGTCAGCAAAGCCCGGCCCTCGAAGGCGAACAGCAGTTCTGAGCTCGCCTTCTCCGGCAAAGAGAAGCCCCCGGTGCCTCGCGGCCCCGGGGGTTTCTTGTTACCCGTTGCGGAATTAGCTCAGGGTGCGGCGGATGGCGTCCACCACGCGGTCCGTATCCGGCAGCGCGGCGTATTCGTAGATCGGGTTGTAGCCGATGTGCACATCCTCTCGGCTCACCAGTTGCGGCGCGGCGAGCAAGAGGTTGAAGGTGTCGGGATTGCCCGTCACTTCGCTCATGATGCTCTGGCCGAAGCCACAGGTCTTGACGTCCTCTTGGATGACGACCAGGCGCCCGGTCTTCTCCAGCGACTGCGCGATGGTCGCGTAGTCGCACGGCACCACGGTGCGCAGGTCAATGATCTCGATGCTCGCTTCGCTGGCCAACTTATCCGCGGCCTCGTGGGCGAGCTCCAGCGTATTGCCGTAGGTGACGATGGTGACATCGCTGCCTTCGCGCACCACCTTCGCCTTGCCGAACGGGATCGGCTCCACGTTGGTCACATCCACGCGCTTGCGGAAGATGTGCTTGGGCACCAAGATGATGTTGGTTTCGTCGTTGTGGATGGCCGTCCAGAACAGGCCCGCCGCATCTTCCGGCGTGCTGGGGATGGCGATCTTGAGGCCCGGCACGTGGGCGAGACCGCCCTCCATGCTCTGGCTGTGCCACAGCGAGCCGCCGGGCAGGTAAGCGCCGTACGGAGCGTAGAGCGTCATCGGGCACTTCTGCTTGCCAAACGTGCGCCAGCGTAGCGTGCTCACGTTGGACATCAGCTGGTTCCAGGCCGGAGTGATGAAGTCAATGAATTGAATCTCAAACACCGGTCGCTTGCCGTAGGTGGCCAGGCCGACGGCCACACCCATGATGGTGGCTTCGGCCAGCGGCGAGTTGAAGACTTGCTTCGGATACTTGTCGCTCAGGCTCTTGGTGAGGCCGAACACGCCGCCCTTGGGGTCTTCGATGTCCTCGCCGAAGAACACGATGTCCTGGTCGGCATTGAGGGCTTGATCGAAGGTACGGACAATGGCTTCCACCATGGTTTGCGGACCCATTTCCATCGGGGGTCGAGTGGGGGCCACCGGGTCGCCGTCCATGTGGAGCATGTACTCCTCGGGGCGCGGGTCCTCGGCCACTTCGGCGCGGCGGTAGTCCGCGTCCACGCTCTCGATGATCTCTTGCTGCAGGGCTTCGAACGCTTCCATCGTGAGGGCGCCTTCGCGGATGAGGTCATCGCGCAGAAGCTTGATCGGGTCGCGGTCGGCCATGGCGGCGATGTCGTCGGCGTCGCGGTACACGCGGTGGTCGTCCGAGCTGGTGTGGCTGCTCAGGCGGTCCAGGTCGGCCCAAATCATCACGGGGCCGCCGCCGTTGCGCACCTGGCGGATGATTTCGCCGCCCTCTTGGTACACCTTGTCGAAGTGGCGGGCGTCAATCTTGCGCACCCGGTCGTGGCTCAGGATGCCGTCGATATTCAGCGCCATGAACTTCTCGGTCGGGGTGCTGATGCCGTACTTGTTGTCCTCGATGATGAGGATGAGCGGCAGGTTTTCTTGCACGGCAAACGCCCAGGCTTCGTAGAATTCTCCTTGGCGCATGGCAGCGTCGCCCACCGTCGCAATGACCACACTGTCCTTGCCGTCGAGTTGCACACCCCAGGCCGTGCCGGCCGCCGGGATCAGGCCGCCCCCGGTGGGGGTGCAGACGCTGATTACGTTGTGCTCAGTGCTGCTGTAGTGGCCGGGCATTTGGCGGCCGCCGCTGCTACTATCGCGCTTGGCGAAGTAGGCGAGGGCCAAATCGTAGGTGCTGAGCCCGCGGGCCAGCATCAGACCGCGGTCGCGGTAATAGGGGTAAATCCAGTCGTCCTCGCGGAGATGGAGCGCCAAGGCCCCCACCGCTTCGTGTCCCATGCCACTGACTTGGAACCAGCCTTTGCTCTGACGGAGCAAAATGCCTTCACGGCGGTCGCCTTCGCGGCTGGTCATCATCAGCCGAAGGAAATCGAGACGGGTTTTGGTATCTGCGCTTGGAATTACCGACATCGGTCCACCTGTAGGGTACGTCATCGGACCCCACGCGGGTGATTATGGCTGGTTCGGAGTGGGGATAACGGGTCGCACCTGCCCATCCACACAAATGCCTAAGCCCTCGGGGCGGGCGTCTTGCGCCGGGTCACCCACGGCGTTCCGTTGGTTCTGTTGGCTTTGGTACACCACCACCGTCTCGCCCGGGAGATCCTCAAAGTGCTTGCCGCTCAGGGCCTTGTTGAAGGCAAACCCGTATTGGCCCGCCCCGGCGCTGGGGTCATGAAGCTTTTTCTCGGCCTCGCCTTCCTTGAGGTCGGCGGTGCGGAGGCGGGGCTCAATGGCGTCAATCCACCCCTCTCCGGCGGGGAGTTGACTCTCCGAATCCATGTACAGGCGAAGCGCGGTGTGCAAGGCTTCCAGGTTGCCGCGCACGTCGGCGTCCCATTCCGTTTTGCTGGTCTTCTCGAAGAAACCGGCCTTGCGGAAGTCGTTCGCCGTCTGAACGATGGGCAGCCCCCAAATGACGAACGCCGCTGCCAGGGGCACCCCAATCAAGATCCACAGGCGACCGCGATTCCGTTTCATGCTCCTAATGCTAACGCACGTAGAATAGGAACGCAATGATTCCGTCCCGATTTGAACTCTGCTGCCTGCCCACGCCCTGCCACCGGTTGCCCCGGGCCAGTGCGCGGCTGGGCGTGGATTTATGGATCAAGCGGGACGACCTGACGGGATTTGCCGGCGGAGGCAACAAGGGGCGGAAGCTGGAGTACCTGGTGCCCGAGATTCAGGCCAGCGGGGCCGAGGTGGTGGTGACCTGCGGGAGCACCCAGAGCAACTTTGTGCGGCAGTTGGCGGCGGCGTGCCGAATGATTGGGGTGCGGTGCGAGGCCGTGATGATGCACTTGCCTTATGAGCCGGAATACGGCAAACCCGCCACGTCCGGGCCGCACGGGGGCGGAAACATGGTACTCAACGAACTCTTTGGATTGGTGCCGCACCTGATGCCCGACGGCAGTTGGGATGACCTCTTTGCAGCGGCGGATGAGCGGGCTTTGAGGTTGCGCCACGCCGGGCAGCAGGTGTATCAGGTGGCGATTGGCGGGAGTTCGCCGCAGGGAGCGTACGCCTTCTGGCAAGCCGCGCAGGAGCTCGAGATGCCCTTTGACAACGTGGTGACGGCCACCAGCAGTGGGTCCACGCTGGCGGGGCTGGCCACGGCCTTGCAGGGCACGGGTTGCCGGGTGATCGGCATCTCCTGTGACCCCGAGGAAGAGAATCGAGATGATGTTTTGCGGCTGTCGCGGGGGTTGAGCGATACCTTCGGGGTGGCGGCCCCGCTGGACGATGTGGATATCCGGTTTGAGTTTGCGGGGGAAGGCTACGGGGTGCCCAGCCCTGAGGGCGAGCGGGCTCGCCGTACGCTGGCCCAAGAAGAGGCGATTTTGCTGGACCCGATCTACTCCGCCAAGGCGTTCGCCGGGCTGGAAGCACTGGTGGCCAGCGGTGAGATTCAAAGACGGACGCTCTTTTGGCACACCGGGGGCACGCCCACCCTGTTTGCCCACTAGGGGTTAGAGCAGGGCGCCCTGGCCCGGATACTTCACCAAGAAGAACCGGATGACGCCGTAGATGACCAGGCTGAACAGCGAAAGCGCGAACATCACCGCGACCGGTCGGTACCGGTCGTTGAAGCGCCGCTGGGTGAGGTAGCCCACCAGACACGCGAACGCCGAGAAGGTGAACACCAGATAGAGAAAAGTGCCGAGGGCGTGCGCGCGGAACGCCGTTTCGAGCTGGCCATGGATGGTGGCGGTCCAGCTGGTGGTGAGTCCGCAGCCGGGGCAGGGCCGCCCAAAGAACGCGACCGAACCGCAGGCCGGCAGACCAAGCTGGGTGTGGGTGCCGTGGCCTTCGGGGCTCGGTTTGAGCACGAAAACGGCGAGCAGGGTGACGCCCAGCCACGCCAGCCACCATCCCAGGTGGCCTTTTAGTTCTTTACGAGATTCGACGGGCTCAAAGAGACTCGGCTTCGAGTTCGTAGAGGGCGTCGAAGGGGATGACGATTTCCGGATGGACAAGTTCCCCGTGGACACGTCCCACGCCCACCACCATACCGTCAGGATCGGCCAGAGCCACGTGCGTGTGGGTGGGAGCTTCCTTGAGTCGGGCGGGCTGTCCGTGTTGGATGTGGCGGAGTTGTCCTTCATTGAGTTTCACCACCGGCATCGGGGGCAGGGCTTGGTCGAGCGACCACAAGTCTTCCGGACCGAAATCGTCGATGACGCGTGCTTCTTCTACACTAAATTTACCGATTCGGGTGCGGCGGAGGGCCGATAGGTGCGCCCCGCATCCCACGGCTTGGCCGAGATCGTGGGCCAGGCTGCGCACATAGGTACCGCCGGAACAGACGATCTTTACGTCCACGTGGGGCCCGTCGATCTTGACGATATCGTAGGTGTCAATCACGACGCGGCGTTCGGCGCGCTCCACTTCTTCACCTTTGCGCGCGTAGGTGTAAAGCGGCTTACCCGCCTTCTTCACCGCGCTGAACATCGGCGGAAGTTGGCTGATTTCGCCCCGGAACTTGGGCAGATGCTCGGCGATCAGCTCCTCCAGGTTGGCGGGGACGGGCTGGGTGTCGGTCACCTCGCCTTCGGCATCAAAAGAGTTGGTGGTGACGCCAAACGTGATGGTGCCGAGGTACTCCTTGGGTTCCAACGGCAGATACTGCAAGAATCGCGTGGCGGGGCCGACGGCCAGCACCAGCAAGCCGGTGGCCTGGGGGTCAAGCGTGCCCGCATGGCCGACGCGCTTGGTGCTCAGCACGCGCCGCGCCCGGCTGACGACATCGTGGCTGGTAAGCCCGATCGGCTTGTCTACGAGGAGGATGCCAAGCATGCTTGGGCGGCCTCCACGAGTTGAGCTTCAGCGTCTTGCAGCGTGCCTTCGAACGTCACCCCGGCCGCGTTGCGGTGGCCGCCGCCTCCGAACTGATTGGCGATGGCCGCGACATCCAGGTTGCCCCGCGAGCGCAGGCTGCCCCGAATCACGCCCGGCTTTCGTTCTCGCAAGACAAAGGCGATGCGAGCATGGCGGGTGCTGAGGAGTTCGTTGACAATGCCCTCGGTGTCTTGCTCCCGCGCGCCGAGTTCTTGGTAAACCGAGAGCGGCAAACTGACATACACCAGGTCCTCGTTCGGTGAGGCCTTGAGGTTGGTAATCGCCCAGCCGAGCAGGCGCAGGGCGGGCAGGGGCACGCAGTGGTAGATCTGCTCCGCCATATTGGGGAGATTCGCGCCTAGCTCAATCAGCTGCGCGGCCAGATTGAGACAGTGCGGCGTGGTGTTGGGGAAGCGGAAGTTGCCGGTATCGGTGAGGATTCCGGCCAAGAGGTTATCGGCAACCTGCGCGTTCACCTTGCCCGTGGGGATGAGGAGGTCGGCCAGAATCGCGGCGGTGGCGGGGGCCGCCTCCATCACAATGCGCATGTGGCCGGGGCGCATCCGGGGCACGTGGTGGTCCACCACGATCATTTTTTCGGCCGCCTCAAGATAGGGAGCAACGCGGCCCATGCGCGAAGGCTCATCGAGGTCCAGCACGATGGCGAGGTCGGCATCGGGGTTCTCGGGGGCTTGGCGCACCCGGTCGGTGCCGGGGAGGAAGAGGAGGTTGTCTGGCACCGGGTCGTGGTTCAGCACCTCGTGGCTTACCCCCAGTTGGTCCAAAAAGAACGAAATGGCGAGGGAAGAGCCGATGGCGTCGCCGTCGGGGTTGAGGTGGCTGGCCACCAGCACGTGGCGGGCCGAAGCCAAAGTCTCCACGAACTGCGGCTGCACTTGCTCGAGTTCGTGGAGACTCTTCAGTTCGTGGATCATTGATCCATTCTAGCGGTTAGCCCTTGGCGCCAACCGTGACGTACTCAAACCCAGCCCGCTCAATTTGGTAGGGCGTAAACACCCGGCGACCATCAAAAATGAGCTTGCGGCGCATGATCTGGCCGAGGCGAGTGAGGTCAAGCGATTTGAACTCGTTCCACTCCGTGACCAGGATGATGGCGTCGGCATCTTGGCCGGTTTCCAGCGCCGAATTCACATAGGTGATATCCGGGTGGAGGGCGCGCACATTCTCAGCGGCAGCGGGGTCATAAGCGCGGATGGTCGCGCCTTCCGCCTTCAGCATCTCAATGATCTCTAGCGACTTGGCATCGCGGATGTCGTCGGTGTTGGGCTTGAACGCCAGGCCGAGCAATCCGATGGTCTTGCCTTGGAATCCGCCAATGCGATCCGACAAACGTTGCACAAAGTGGCGCGTTTGCTGCTCGTTCACTTCGTCGGCGGCCTGCAGCATCTTGAAGTCATAACCCAGGTCAGCGGCGATCTTGTTCAGCGCGGCGACGTCCTTTGGCAAGCAGCTGCCACCCCAGCCCAGGCCGGCTTGCAAGAACTTGTTGCCAATGCGCGGGTCGGAGCCCATGCCCCGGGCTACAGCGGAGACATCTGCGCCGCACTCTTCGCACATCCGGCTGATGGCATTGATGAACGAAATCTTGATGGCCAGGAAGGTGTTGCTGGCGTACTTAATGAGCTCGCTGCTGCGGCGGTCGGTGATGATGACCGGGGCTTCCAGCGGCGCAAAAAGCTCCATCAGCTTGTGGGCGGCGGACGGCTTGTCCGCGCCGATGACGATGCGGTCCGGGTTTTGAGCATCCGGCAGGGCCGTGCCCTCTCGCAGGAACTCAGGGTTGCTCACCACATCGAACATGGCGCGATCCACGCCCGCATCCAC
This sequence comes from Archangium gephyra, assembly GCA_943371495.1. Classification (GTDB taxonomy): domain Bacteria; phylum Armatimonadota; class Fimbriimonadia; order Fimbriimonadales; family Fimbriimonadaceae; genus JAHBTC01. The sequence goes on from CALRVA020000003.1 coordinate 24,754, forward strand.
CAGGATCTGCTCGATGCGGTCACCGGTGCCGACCGGGACGGTGGACTTGGTGACAATGATGGTGTAGTGGCGGATGTACTTGGCGATATCGCGCGCCACGGCCCACACGGCGCTCAGGTCGGCTTCGCCGTCATCGCCCTGCGGCGTGCCCACGGCAATGAACACGACTTCGCCGTGGTGCATGCCTTCATCTGTGCTCGGAGTGACTTTAAAAAGTCCGTCATCCAGGGCGCGGCGGAGAAGGGCTTCCACCCCCGGTTCGTAAATCGGAACCTGGCCGGCACGGAGCATCGCCACTTTGGCTTCGTCCTTGTCCACGCAGAGAACGTCGTTGCCGAGGTCGGCGAAAACGAGAGCGGTGGGCAAACCAACGTAGCCTGTGCCGATGACCGTAACTTTCATAAAAATCTGTTCTCCGCGAGGGGTTACCCTACCTATGACTCCAATAACGGCAAGTTATGGGCCAACCGAAAGGCCCGGGGGACCACCGGACACGTTCCCCGTGCTGAGGGCCCACGCCGCGCAAATGATGAACCCGACCACCGTGAGAATGATGGCGGGGTCCTTGAGCAAGACCTCCTCGGGTTCTTCGCCGACTTCTTGTCCGAAGACCAACAGCAGATACCGGCCGATGCCAAACAAAACGAACGGCGTGGTGGCCATGAGCATGGGGTGCTGCTGACCCGTGGGGCTCTCTAGCGCGTAGATGCCGTAGGCCAGCGCCGCCAAAGTCGCACTGAATACGACCAGCGAATCGAGGGCCTTCTCGGAATACCCCTTGAGCACGGCCCGGGTGAGGTGGCCTTTCTCGCTGCGGAACTCCTGCCGACGCTTGGCGGTGCCGAGCATGAGCGCCAGTGCGCCGGTGCAGAACAGGAGCCAACCCGACACCGGGGCGGTGATGGCCGTGCCCCCCGCAATGGCCCGGATGACGAACCCGGAGGCCACCACAAAGACATCGAGCAGGGCGACCGTTTTGAGCTTGTAAACGTAGGCGAACTGCAGGAGCAAATAGCTCCCCAAGGCAATGAGGGTCGGGGTATTGATGCTTGCACCTAGGCCGAGCGCCGCCACGGCCGCCACGGCTGCCAAAGTGAGTGCCGTCGCCGGGCTGATGGCCCCGCTGGCCACAGGGCGGAAGCGCTTCTTCTCGTGCTCGGCGTCGGCGTGCCGGTCGCGCACATCATTGATGGCGTAAACGCACACACTGGCAAAGATGAAGGCGACGAAAGTCAGGCCTGCCGCTTGCCAGGCGTCCGCGTTGCCCGTTTGACCCGCGAACAAAATGGCCGCGAACACCAGGAGGTTCTTGGTCCACTGGCGCGGCCGGGTCAGTCGAAGCAGGGCGGCAGCTTTGGTCACGATCTTTGTTAACTCGCCTGGCCAGGGGGATGGCGAGCCGGCCCCGCTAGTATAATCGGTGAACAAGCTTCCGGAAATTCCCGTCTAGAGAAGGTGGAGCTTTACCCCGAAAACTACATTGGCGGTTTTCGAGGTTAGATTGAATTGAAAGTAGAGCACCAGGGGCAGGGGAAAACCGTGATTCCAATTGAGAAGGCAAGCGCATCGGGGGCCACTCCGTCTGAGCGCCTTCCCCGGTACGAGGAGCCTTCGTACCGGTTTATGAAGCGCGGCTTGGACATTGTCCTGGGCGTTATAGGGTTGATTGTCCTGTTTCCGGTCTTCCTTCTGGCGTCTCTGGCGGTGGTCACCGGGGACGGCTTTCCGATTTTCTACTGGTCCGAGCGTGTGGGCCTAAATGGCAAACGCTTCCGGATGCTCAAGTTCCGGACGATGGTGCGCAATGCCGACGAGGTGTTGCGACGCGACCCCGAGCTGTTTGCCGAGTACCAGAAGAACCTCAAGCTCAAGAACGATCCGCGCCTTATCCGCTTCGGCGACAAGATGCGTAGCCTGAGCATCGACGAGCTGCCCCAACTGCTGAACGTGGTGAAGGGCGAAATGAGCCTCGTGGGTCCCCGGCCGATTTTGCCCCCGGAATGGGACCGCTACGGCGACAGTATTGAGTTCTATCTGCGCATGAAGCCCTCGTGCGCGGGACTCTGGCAGTGCGAAGGGCGCAGTGAACTCGAATTTGAAGAGCGCGTGCGACTGGATCGCCAGTATTATTACGAGGCATCGATCCGGCAAGATCTGCGAATTATCGGCCGCACCCTGGGGGCCATCCTCAAACGAAAGGGTGCTTACTAAGGCTTGGGTCACTTGCCGGGAACCTTCTGTTTGGCACGAAGGTTGAAGGAGAGGCACTGAACTATGGAAACCGAGGCCGTACTGAACGAAGTCCAGACGACCACCACACCGGTGGACGCTGATGAGCGCCGCCTAACGCTAGACGAGGTGATGGCCTGGGGGCGTAACCCCCAGTTTCAGCTCGTTTTGCTGGCGATTGGCGCGCTGATTTTTGCGTTCCTGCCGTTCTTCAAGCTGGTGTGGCGCCAGTGGATGGACATGGACAGCCACTACGCCCACGGCCTATTGGTGCCGCTTTGTTCGGGCTTCCTGGTTTGGACCTTGTGGCCGAAGATCAAGGACATCCCGGTGAAAGGCACCTGGGTGGCCCTGCTGGGCCTGGTGCCAATCTTGGGCGCCGCCGCCATGAGCATGCGCCTGGAGCAGCCGTTCATCCAAAGCGTGCTGTGTATTGCGGCCATTTGGCTTTCGGTGGTGCTGGTGGCGGGCTGGCGCTGGGCCTGGGCGCTCACGCCGGCAATCGCCTACCTCATTCTGGGTTTCCCGATTCTGGACCGTATCATCGACCGGGCCACCCTGCCGCTCCAGCAAGTGAGCACGGAAGTTGCCTACCAAATCCTTGATGTGCTGGGCTACAAGCCGTTCCGCACGGATTCGGTGACGATCAACCTCGATAAGTTCACTTTGTTCGTGGCGGCAGCGTGTAGCGGCCTCAAAACGACGATTGCCATCAGCGCGGCCGTGGTGTTCTTTATGATCATTTCGCGGTTGCAGTTCTTTGCGAACCTAATCCTGGCCACCATCGCCATTCCGCTTTCCGTTTTCATCAACGGCGTCCGCATCGCCATGATTGGCATGGTAGGGAATGAGTACGGCGAAAAGGCTGGTCACGATTTCCACGACTACAGCGGTTACATTGCCCTGGCCTTGTGCTTCTACTTGCTGTATCTCATCACCAAGGGCCTGGAGTTTAAGAAGAAGTCATGAAGCAGAAGATCTTTGTCGCAATTGCGTTGTTCTTGGCCGTGGGGGCCTTGGCGAACTTCCGGTCAACTTTGACCGGCTATACCCGCCCGACGGAAGACCAAGTTGAGCAAATGATGCCGAAGGACGAAATCCTGGGCTATCGGTTTGTTAAGAGCGATTCCGACCCGAACCAGACCTACAAGATGGACGAAGTCACCTACGAGATGCTGAAGCCGTTTGGCATCGTCTCCCGGGTGTACGAGAACAACGAAGGGCAGCGCATTGACGCCGTTTTGATTGCGAGCGACGACAGCGACTCGTTCCACGACCAGCAGTGGTGCTTCCAAGGCCAGGGCTGGGAGATGAAGCACATCGAACTGCGAATGATTGAAACCAAGTCGTTCGGCAAGATTCCGGTGAAGTACATTGAGATGGACCACAAGGAGCGAGGGCCGGCGATTTCGCTGTTCACCTTCAAGGGTCCGGACAAGAAGTTCTACGACTCCTTCGATGCCATGTGGTGGGATTTCATCACCCGTGAATTCAAGAGCGGCCAGCCGCAGGCCGGATCGTTCTATCGGTTTATCTCGATTTACGACGTTTCGAAGGAAGATTTGGACGCCTTCGCGGCGGCTTACATCGACGAAGTGGAGCGCACGAGCCAAGGCAAAATCTAAACCTGTGGACCACGGAGGGTGCCAGCGCAATGCTGGTATTCTCCGCCCGCAGGATTGAGGAATGCGCGTGCCGCCCCGATCCAACGATTAGGCCAACGATGATGAGGGAAGAAGCGTCTACGATTCACCCTCGAATCGTCGTGAGCACGTCCGGCAAGTTTCATTACATCCACGCTGCGCGCATGTTGCACGAGCGTGGACTTCTCGAACGGCTCTTTGCGGGATATCCCCGCGCGAAGCTTGGCCAGCCGCAGCTCCCCGATGAGCGACTGACCACATATCCTTTGTGGCGGGTGCCTTACGTGGCGCATGACCTCATTGGGCAACCGCTCACTGGGTTTCACTTTCTGCTGGAGTATCTCTCCGCGTCGTGTTTTGATAAGTTTGTGGCCAAGCGCTTGCCGGCGGCCGACGTGGTGATGGTGATGTCCTCGGCGGGGGTATTGACCGGAGCGACGGCCCAGCGCCGGGGCATGAAGTACGTTTGCGACCGGCCCTGCTCTCACATCCGCACTCAATACGAGCTCATCCAGCGCGAATACGAGGAGAACGGCGTGAAGCGCCAGGCCGTAGACCCGCGCATTATTGCTCGCGAAGAAGCCGAGTATGCGCAAGCGGATCTCATCATCACGCCTTCCACCTTCGCGCGCAACTCCTTTTTGGAACGCGGATTCGCACCGGAGCGGGTGGCCTGCTTGCCTCTGGGCGTGAACCTCAAGGATTTTTATCCCGAAGGCAAGCCGAGCGACACGGAGTTCCGCATCGCCTTTGCAGGGCAGATTTCGTATCGCAAAGGCATTCCGCACCTGCTCAAGGCCTTCGACAAGTTGGATGTGCCGGGCAAGCAACTGCACATGGTCGGTTCGGTGCGCAAGGATATCCGCCCGCTCATTGCCCAGTACGAGGGCCGGCCGGACGTCCATATCCGCGGCAAAGTGAATGTTAGTGAGCTAAGGCAGCTCTTTTCCACCAGTCACTTGCTCGTGTTGCCCAGCGTGGAGGACGGGTTTGGCATGGTACTGGCCGAGGCGATGGCCTGTGGCTGTCCCGTGCTGGCCACCACCAACACGGGTGCCTTTGACCTGATTGATGAAGGCGAAGAAGGATTTCTGGTACCGATCCGCGATCCGGACAGTCTTTGTGACAAAATGACTCTATTGGCCCGCGATCGCGCCCGGCAAGCCCAGATGTCTGAGAAGGCCTTGGCAAGGGTTCAACGACTCGCAGGTTGGCAAACCTACGGTGACCAACTCGCCGAAGCACTCACTAAGCTCTGGAAAGAGTCGTGAGACGAAGACAAAGCACCGAGAATAGAACCTATTGAGCACGACGGTCATTCGAGATACGCCTCTGAAAAGTGAATCCAAAGCCATGCGTTGGTTTTGGCCGATTCACCTTATCTTGATGTCCTTCGTCATCATCGGCCAACTGGCCACCGGCACGTCCCTGGAGTTCACCATGTGGATGAGCCTGCTCTGGATTCAGTTCGGGATCGTGTTCTCGCGCACCAAGGGCGTCGCGTCCATCCTGGGCTGCTGCTTGCTCCTGTTCTTTGTCCAGCACATCGGCGCCGCCATGATCATGAAGGTGCTGCACTGGCAGCCTGCCGATGAGATCATGTACGTCCCCATTCAGACGCTGCAGATTTACAACGTCGGCTTTTTGGGTCTGATTTGTGGAAGTTTGTTCCTGGATATGCTCCGCATCGGTAAGGCGAAGCCGATTCTGGTGCTGAAGCCATCCGAAGACCGCCTGTTCGTTCTGGCCGTCATCTTGCTCGTGATCTCCGCCGTACGGTGGTACTTGGTGAACCGATTTGGGGTCGCCGAAGAAGGAGGTCTCTACGTCGGTGGTGTCATTGGCCCGCTCCGACAATTCCACTTCATCCAGTATCTGCCCATCGTTTTGGGCACCGCGTACGCCATCGTGAAGAGCAATGGCAAGAAGTGGCTGCACTGGACCAACGTCACCAGCGTGCTGATCTCTATCGCTGGGGGGATCATCTTTGCCGTCCGGCAAGAGATGGTTTGGGCGGTCGTGACGCTCGTCCTCTCGGCGCACATGTTTGGCTTCCAGTTCAAGTTCAAGCAGTACGGCATGATCATCGGCCTCGCCCTGTTCTTCCAACTCGTGCTCTCGCCCTACGCGCTCTACGCTCGAAACGAAGTTCGAACGGGTTCCCAAGGCGAACGTTTGACCACCATGGTCAAGGTCTTCACCGAGGTCATCACCGAGCCCGAAAAGTTCCGCAAGAAGGAAGTCGAGGACGCCCAAGTGGTGACGGAAGATGAGCGTCGCACCCACTATTTCCGCGAAGCCAGCAACCTCAAAGAACGCCACGCATTGATCAACTGGGTGTCGAGTGTTATCTACCGCACAAACCAAGAAGGGTTCGATGGCGGCGGCCGGATTTACCACGGCTGGAAGATGGTGATCCCGCGGTTTGCCAACAACCCCGACAAGCCCGTGATTGGGACGGCCAACGACCTCGGGCAGAAGGCCATTGGGTTGGTCGGCCCTACCGACTTCACCACTCAGATCACACTGGGCTTCTTTGCGGATGCTTTCAACGCCTATGGGTGGTGGTGTGTCTTTATCACGGCATTTTTGACCTTGGTGGCCTACGGTCTGTTCATCAGCTTCCTTTTCGGGGACGGGCTTTCACGCAACATCTTGGGGTTGGGCATCATCTACCAGGCCACGCAGGTGTTTGCCGAGCGCACCATTGCCGCGCAGATTGTGTTCCTCTTTCAGGACATCATCGTGTACGCCATTTTTTCGGCCTTGATGGTGTTCTTTGCCAACACCATGACGCGCCGCACCCGCGAAGCTCCGTATGCCTACGAACGCCAGCGGGGCATGGGGCGTGTGGTTTCGCCTGATACGCGTCCATGAAAATCCTCCACGTCATCCGGTCGGCGGACCCCACTGAGGGCGGGCCGATCGAGGGCATTTTGCAGCGAGGACGACGACTGAAGGAACTCGGGCATGAGGTGACGGTGGTGGCCCTGGATGGCCCCCAACCCGCCTACGCCGCTCAATTTCCCTTAAACCTCGTCAGTCTCGGCCCTGGTCAGGGCATCTACGGGCATTGCAGCGATCTTGCCCCGTGGTTGGCAGCGAACGCCGATTCCTTTGACTTCATAAGTGGCCATGGGATTTGGCAGCAGAGCGTCGCCGCCATGGGGCCGGGGCTCAAGAATTCACGGACCCCCTATGTGGTGTGGACGCACGGGATGCTGGACCCGTGGTTTGATGAGAACAAGCTCAAGCGGCTCAAGAAGATGATCTATTGGCCGCGCATGTTGGCCCCGGTGCTCGAGCGCGCCCACGCGGTGATGTTCACCACCGAAGAAGAGCGGCGCCTGGCGGAGAATCGGTTTCGCCCGTACCGCTTCCGGCAACAGGTGGTGGCCTATGGCACCCAGGGGATTGTTGGGGATGCCGCGGCCATGCGGCAGGCCTTCTTGCAGGAGTTTCCGCAGCTTCAGGGCCAGCGGGTGTTGCTTTTCCTGAGCCGGGTTCACCCCAAGAAAGGTTGTGACCTCTTGGTGCGCTCCTTTGGCGAGGTGCTGCGAGACCAGCCGGACGTGAGCCTGGTGGTGGCCGGCCCGGACCAAGTGAACTGGATAGAAACTCTGCAGACCGAGGCCCAGGCGGCTGGGGTCGCCGACCGAATCGTTTGGCCCGGGATGCTGAAAGGTGACCGCAAGTGGGGCGCGTTTGCGGCGGCGGAAGCCTTTGTACTGCCCAGCCACCAAGAAAACTTTGGCATCGTGGTCGCCGAAGCGCTCTCGGCGGGCAAGCCCGTGCTCATCAGCGACAAAGTCAATATCTGGCGCGAGGTGATCCAGGCCAAGGCCGGTCTGGTGGCTCCGGACACTCAAGCGGGGGCCACGCAGCTCTTGCGCGAGTGGGAGGGCCTGGGAGCGCAGGGCCGCGAAGCGATGAGCCAGCAAGCCCGCCCGTGCTTTGAAGAGCACTTTTCGGTCGAAGGATCCGTGCGCGATTTTCTCAAGGTGGCTGAAGAAGCCATCCAGGCCCGAGCCGCTAAGAACTGAAGCCTATGGGCTCAGAGAGCGACCGAAGTCAGCTTCAATGCGACCCAGAATCCGGGTCAGGCGCGCGCGGTAGCTGTAGCCATCCCGAACGCAACGCTCGTATCCGGCGTGGGCGATGGCCTGTCGCTCTTCTTCGTGCGTTAGATAGTAGCGTGCCTTATCGACCAGTTCTTCGTCGGAGCTGAAGTACGCCGCTTCCTTGCCTTCGGCAAAGAGAGCTTCGTGCTCGTCGGATCGCTCGGCCAGCATAAAGACGCCGCAAGCCGGGATCTCCACCGAGCGCGTGGTCTGGGTGTCTTGATTGATGTGCCGCAAGAACCCGAGTTGAATCTTAGAGCCACAGAGTGCCTTGGCGTAGTCGTCGCCCCACACCCGCTCGAAGGAATAGCGGAATTGCGGGTGCTGACGGCATCCCTGCCAAGCCCCAATGACCAAACCCGTCAAACCAGCCTCGCCCAAGCGATAAACGGAAATCTCGCGCTGCCATTCGTGCTCGCCGACAAAGCTGAGGTCCGCACCGAAACGGCGCTGCTCCTCGGCCGTCAGGGTCACGGGTCGGTGGGTGCCTTCGTGATAGCAGTTGTCCATAAAGTACGTCTGCTTCACGCCTCGAAACTGGTAGTAGGGCACCTCGAACGACTTGTTCGTGATCATCACGTCGTAAGCGGGGAGCGCCGACGAAAAAACGCGCGTTTGGTTGTGGGGCATGGACATGGCGTCCAGCACCAGGCCCACCACCAAGAGGTCGGGGCGGATGCGCTTGGCTTCCTCTAAGGTTTCTCGGCTGATGAGAATCCCCTTGTCGACCCACAGAATCTCAAAGGGGTCGGAGCGCAAGGCCGAGAGAATCTGCCGTGAGAAATCCGGGACGAGGCCGGGAATCCGCTTTGACCGTCCTTGCCGGTGCAAAAACTGCGTGATGTCGTAGGCCCGCCGGACCAGGCCGGATGCCCCTTCGGGCGGGGACGTGGAGATGTTGCGGACGCGATGGCCCAAACCTTCAAGCACATTCTTCCGTTGGCGACTGGTAGATCCCACCGCGTCGGGGCCAACGTAGAGAATGTTTGCCATCGGTTTGAGTCTACCTACCGCAAGACTGAGGCCATTTTCGGGGAAGGCAGATAAACTGGACTGTGCGTTGGGGCCTTGTGGGGATTTTCCCTGGTGAGCGGACATGAGTCCAGCCCCCCGTCGTGCTTTCCGGTCGGGATTGCTGGCCAACGGCGCCAGCCAATTCTCCCAGATTGTCATCCAGTTGGCGCAGTTGCCGTTGCTCCGGCACTGGTTCGGCGAAGACTCCATGAGCATCTGGAACCAGATGATCGCCATCAATATGGTGCTCAGTCTGCAGGCGCTGAACGTGCAGCAATCGGTGGGCAACGAAATGCTGATGGCCGAAGGTCGGGGCGAACGCGAACGTACGGTCTCCCTCTACAACTCGGGTTGGAATCTGCTGTGGCTGGTGACGGTGCCGTGGCTTCTGGTGTTGCTGGGGGCGGTGCAGGTCGTGCCCTGGCAAGCGTTTGTCCAAAGCGATTTGGTCGCGGCCCGCGACCTCACCATCATGGCCAGCGGATTGGTCTTGGCGGCCTTCTTTGCCCAACACACCGGCATGATGGATGCGGGCTACCGTGCGGGTGACAAGTACGCATATGGCCTCATTGTCATCACGTTCCTCAACATTGTGGAGGTTGCCTGTGGCCTCGCGATGGCGCACTTCACCCAGTCCGTGGCCATGTATGGCGTCGGCTATGCCTTGGGCAAGCTCTTTAGCCTGGTGTTCACCTATTTCAACCTCCGGGCGGTGGTGCCCTGGATTCCCAAGGCTCCGTCGTTCCAGTTCCGCGAACTCCCCTGGCCATTGCTGAAGGAAGGTTTGGGTTACAGTGCGGCGGTAGGGAGCCAAGTGATCGCCAACGACGGAACCAAGTCCACCATCACCCAGGCGATGTCCTCGGCCACTATCGCCACCAACTATTCGTCCATGCGCACCCTGGCCCGGTTTGCGTCTCAGATTTCGCGGGCGTTCTCCAACATTCTCTGGGTGGAACTGGCCCGGATGCTCGGGCGGGGCGAGATCAAGGAGTCGCGGCTGCTGCACCGCAAGGCCAGCCGGATTTCCTTCTGGATCACTCTGTTGGTTACGGGGGCCATGGCCTTGGCCGCGCCCACGGTGTACCGCCTGTGGCTGCAGGGGGAAAAGCTGCAATTCCAGCCGGTGGTTTATGCCTTCATCGCGGGCTCCATCGTGCTCAACAGCATCTGGAGCGTGAGTTACATCGTGCCCATGAGCATCAATAAAGGCTCCCGGATGGGCACCATCGTGTTCACCTTCCAGGCCTTTATGTTAGTGGCCGTGTTCCTGGCTTCCCGGCAATGGGGGCTGGAAGGGGCAGCGGCCGCCTGGTTCTTCAACGAGTTGGTGCTGTGCCTTTATGTCACCTCGCGGGCGTTCCGGGTGATAGATGAGTCGCCGCTGGAGTTCTGGAGGGCTTTGCTCTCCCCCCGCGCCTTCTGGGCGAGTGTGAAAAACATCAAAGACCGCCGAAGCCCAGGGGCTTCAGCGGCCGATGATGTTCCGTAGGATGCGGCCTTACCAGCCGAATCGTGCGGTCGAGCGCATGGTCGCCGTGTTGTCCGTGCGACCGGCGTCATTCGGAGCGACTGGGCTGAATCCGAGCTCCGCCGCCGCCGAACCAGCACGAGGCCGGAAGTCATTGGCAAAGGCGTTCTCGAACATGCTGGCATCTCGCGTGTTCAGCATCCCGGTCACCTGGTTCTCGTTCGAGGCCGTGACGGCCGGCATGATCAGGACGGGGTTATCCCACCAGGACTTGCCGGTCAGCAGCGATCCCTTTCGCGATTGGAAGGTGATGAAGTTGCGCACCACGTTGTTGCGCGGCACCATCAAATCGCTATCCGGGCGGGCCAGCAGGGCTCCCATGGCCGGGAACGCGGTCTGCCAACTGGAGCTGCCATAGGGGGCGCGGCTGGCCAAGCTTCGCCATCCGGCAAGATAGGTTTGCGGATTCGGTGAATCGAAGGCGTAGATCAGCAGGCTGGCGTAGCAGTCCGAGGCCACGTTGTCCACCACCGTGTTGTGGTGACCGCCCAGAATGAACACCCCAGCGTCGCAGCTCTTGAAGACATTGCCCTTGATGGTCCAGCCGGAAGAACCGCCATCCAGGTAGATCGCCGGATTGAAGAACGACGAGTCCATGCGGCGGCTGTGACCTTCAATCACGTTGTATTCCACGCGGGTGCCCCACTCCGTCCAGTCGTGGTTGGCGTAGATCGCACCCGTATCGGTGGCGTCTTGCCCCGAGTTGCGGATGACATTCTTCTCGATCAGGTGCAGATTGCCATCGAAAAGAATGGCCGAGTGCGGCAGATCGCTGATGTAGTTGTTGCGAGCCACCAGGCCGACGCCCTTGAGGTGGATCGCCGGTCGGTACATCCGCGTGACGCGGCCCGTGCGGCTGATCTCACTTTGTTCCATCACCACGTTGCCGGAGCGGAGAGTCGTGCGGTCGCCGGATTCCACGTGCACGCCCGTCCCACCGACTTCGGTGATATTGGCACGGCGCAGCACGCTATCCGAAGTGGCCAGCATGCGCACTCCCGCCGCGCCCACGTTGGTGACGGTCACATCTTCGACCGTGATATTCCGGCTGTCCGTGACGCGCACACCATCATGGCGGCCGCGCTGGAGCACCAGGCCCTTGACAGTGACGTGAGAGGCGTTATCGATGCTGACAATGCCACCTTGCACCAAAGAAATGGCCACGTTGCGGCGATTGTCTTGGTTGTTCAGCCAGACAAAAAGTTTGCGGTTGGTGCGGTCAATGTAGAACTCACCCGGGCTGTCCAACTCGTAGAGTGAGTTGACAAATCGAACCCGCGCCACGTAATTCGGATGCGTTTCCGGATATTGGTTTTCCGGATGGCGCGAGCCAAACCACTTGTCCGGGCCGGTGAGGTCGTAGACCACTTCGCCGGTTTGCGCATTCCAGCTGGACACCCGCTCCATGTTTTCATGGAAGCTGCGCTTGGTGAAGTCTCCTACCGTCCACACGTCGGGCGTACCCGACGGGGTGCGGAAACCCGTGAGGTCGGCCGTGATGGCCGGAATGTCCTTGGTATTGCTCGAGCTGACGCCCGTGACGGCCGTACCGGTGCCGGCGTTGGGCCACTGGGCCAAACGCATGCGCTCGTTGCCCTCAAAAACTTCGGGCGCCGTGGGAAGCCGATTCGTTTGCAGTTCGTTCTGCGCCTGCCACGCTTCGAGCTGCCCAAGATTGGGGAAGACGCGCTGATCCAGGAGCCCAACATGCACGCGTTGGCGTGCTTGCGGCGTGAGGATCTCAAGTTCGCTGAGAGACGGTCGCACCCAGCGGGTTACGCGTTGGGCCCCGTCCAGCACGGCCGTGCCGGTGACTTCGGCGCGGATGATCAGCGGGGCATTCGCCGTGCCGCTATCGGCCGAGGTGATGTCCACTCGGTCTTCGCGGAGGCTGTATGTACCTGGGCGAACCACGATTTCGGCCCCGTCGGCCGCTAATCGGTTGGTCTGTCGCAGGTTCCGAATCTCGGCCAGGGCCGAGTTGATCGTGCGCTTCGGACCGCTCGCTCCCGTATAAGTGGCCGAAAGCCCATTATAAGAGTCGTTGCCCGAAGGGGAAACATAGAACACCGTTCGGGCCGAGGACATCGCCATCACCCCCACCAAAACAGTTGAAAGGGCGACCGTTCGAGCCACCGCCCGTGAGATCGTTTCGCCATTGACGCGGTTCGCCATGCTTCCCAACTTCCATATCATCTGACGCTTGGCCCATCGTGGATATACGGGGAAGTAAGACCTTGCGTCGTTTGGACTTCGTAATGCGTCCCTGATGACGTAGGTAGACTATGCCGAATATGGGAAAGGGATGTCCGTGCCTGCGGCATGGCGACCTTCCCGTGAAATCTGGACGAGAAACATGAGACGAGAACGGCCACTGACCGCGAGCCTGAGCGACCTGACGTTTCAGGACCTGTTAGGTGTTTTTAAGCGCCAAAAGTGGTGGGTCTTGGGAATGCTGCTCCTGGGCTTGATTGCCGCCGGGCTGTACACCATGAGCCAGCGGCCGGGTTACCTTTCCTTTGCGCAGATGCGTTTGGAAGGGACCACCCAGGCGACGCGAGGGGTGAACCCGAACAGTGCGGTGAACCAAATCACCGACCCCGTGGTGGACCTTGACGTTCTGACCCAGATGCAACTCCTCCAAGGGGCCAAGATTTTCTACCGGGCGCTGGACCAAGCCGGGCTGCCCGCCCCGCAAACCGCCGCCGACCTGGACAAGCTGCCGGAAGTGCGCGTGAACCAAGTGGGGACCACCCAAATTGTTCAGCTGAGCGTGGTCGCCGAAGCCGAAGACAAGGCGGTGCAACTCACCAACGCCTTCCTTGAGCAATATCGCTTGTACCGAGAAACGGAGCAGCGTGACCGCATTAGCCGCTCTTTGCAGTTTGTGAACGCCCGTCTGGCGGATGAAGCCCGCCTGGTGACGAAGCTCGAAACGGACCTTTCCACGGCCCGAAGCCAATCGGGCGTGGTGGACCTGAACACGGAAGCCGGGGTGCGATCGCAAACCAAGGCCACCGCCGAGAACCGACTTAACGATCTTATTGGGGCGCTGAATGGCGCACGCAATCGCCTCGCTGCTTTGCAGCAAGCGGCATCTGCCGAAGGTGGTGGCAACCGTGTGACCACCACGACGACGACAAATATTGACCAGCGCGAAGCGGAAGAAAAGGAGCTTGCTTCTCTGAAGGCCACTCGTGAATCTTTGCTGGTGACCTTCTTTGAAGACGCGCCGCAGGTGCGCGCGATCGACGAGCGCATCCGGGAACAAGAAGAGCGCCTGCGCGGCATCAAGGGCGAGTTTGTGCGCCGCGAGGACACTCGCAACCCGAACGTGGACTACTGGAAGCAGCAGGTCGCGATGGCCGCCGGGGAAGTCCGATCGCTGGAAGCTCAAGTGAGCCAAGCGCAATCGGCCGTCTCTCAGCGCACGTCTTCGCTCGATCAGCTTACGCCGCTGGTGGCCAAGATCAGTGAACTCGGTCGCCAACTGGGCGAGCGCCAGGAAAGCCTGCGCCGCCTGACCGCCACGCGCGACGAATTGCAACTGCGCAACAACGAACTCTCCACCCCGGTGGAAGTCATCACGTCGGCGCAGCCGGCCCGCAAGATCCGACCGAACGTTCCGGTGAACCTGCTTCTCGGAGCTGTTCTCGGCCTGGTGCTCGGGGCGCTGATCGGCATCTCGATTGACATTGCGCAAGACAAGGTCAACACGGCCGACAATGCGACCTACGTGACGGAGAAGGACGTGCTGGCGCGCATCCCGATTCGAGCCCGATCGGCCGCACCGGTCATCTCGGACCCGGCCCGTGCCCGTGCCTTTGAGAACTATCGGCTCTTAAGGTCAAGTGTATTGCTGGCCACCGCCGAGGAGAACGTCGGGGCCTTTGTGATTGCCAGTGCGCGACCGAAGGAAGGGAAGTCCGTCATTGCGTCGAACTTCGCGGTGGCTTTGGCCCTGGAAGGCAAGCGGGTCATCCTCGTGGATGCCAACCTGCGCGCCCCGGCCCTGCATAAGATGTTCAACCTGAAGGATGAGAAGGGCCTCTCCGAAGCCGCGCTCAACCCGACGATCCTGGACGAAGTGCTGCAAGAAACGGCCACCCCGGGTCTGCAAGTGCTGACGGCGGGCGAGCGGGTGACGAACCCGACCGAGCTGCTCGGTTCGGCCAACATGGGCAAGCTGATCGAAGTGCTGAAGTCCAAGGCGGACTTCTTGGTCTTCGATACGGCCCCGGGCTTTGTGTACGCCGACGCTCAGTCGCTCGTCACGCACGTGCCGACGGTGCTCTTCGTCACCGACCTGGTGTCGCCGAGCAAGAGCGACCTGCGCGAATCGGTCGCGATGTTGGACTACGCTCACGCCAACGTGCTGGGCTTGGTCATCAACAAGGACCGCAGCGCCGGCGCGCGATTGGCCAAGGGCTAAGCCCTCGAGCAACCCATGCATGCCGCTGATACCAACCGGTATCGGCGGCATGTTCGTTTTGCCCATTGCGCTTGCGATGGCCCCCGAT
>CALRVA020000004.1:0-37586 GCA_943371495.1 Archangium gephyra
GTGCAGACCATCGCACACGTCATCTTGGTGGCGGCGGTTTCCATCTCGGTGAGTAAGCCGCTCCTGGAAATTGGCTGGGGCATCATGTGGGCCTCGGTGGCCGCGCTGGTCGCAACGAGCGTGTTCTGGCTCGGACTAGCCGTATTGGAACGCCTGTTTGGGCTCGTCAGCGACTGGTCGCTCCTGGAACTCTGTAGCCCCGAGCATCCGCTCCTCCGCGACCTCACCTTGCGCGCGCCGGGCACCTATGCGCACAGTGTGGCGGTGGCCAACCTGGCCGAGAATGCCGCTCGCCTGGTAGGCGCCAACCCCGTGCTGGTGCGGACGATGGCGTACTTCCACGACATCGGCAAGACCCTGCGGCCCAGCTACTTCGTCGAGAACCAGACCGGCGACAACCCGCACGACAACATGACGCCGGCCCTGAGCGCGCAGGTCATCCGGGCGCACGTGGGCGACGGGGTGGAACTCGCCCGCAAGAAGCGAATGCCCAAGATCATCGTGGACGCGATCCAACAGCATCACGGCACCACGCTCATCACCTATTTCTATCATCGGGCCTTGACCACGGCCACCAATCCGGATTCGGCGAGCATGGAGCCGTTTTTCCGCTACGACGGGCCGCGCCCGCAGACGCGGGAAATCGCGATCTTGCACCTGGCCGACCAGGTGGAAGCCGCCACCCGCACCTGCCACGGTGGGGCCGAGGAGTGCGCCCAGCTCATCCGCGACCTCATTGAAAGGAGCCGCGCGGAGGGGCAGCTGGCCGAATGTGACCTCACGTTCCGTGAGCTCACTCTCATCACGGATGCCTTCATCAACACGGTGAATGCCCTCCGCCACGAGCGGGTGGAATATCCTGAACTGCCGGACGTCTCCACGCCGGTGAACCAAGATGGTGACCCTGACGAACCATACGTCCAATCGTCTCCTTAACTCGACGATTCGGGATGTGGTCGCGCGTTTGCTGGCGCACCACGGCCACGAGGGCGCGGGGGTGGAGATCGTGATTATGGAGCCGGGGGCCATCCGCGAGCTCAACCGTGACTACCGCCAGATGGACGAGGCGACCGACGTGCTGACCTTCCCGGCCCCGCCGAACCCGATGGGGCACCTCGGCGAGATCGCCATCAATATCCGCGATGTGCGGCGCGGCGCAGCGCATCGCATGGTCTCCAACACCCACGAAGCCACGGCCCTGGCGATTCACGGTGCTTTGCACCTTTTGGGATACGATGACGTGACCGAACCCCAGCGGGACGAAATGGTGCGCCTGATGAACGACCACTTGCAACGGGAGAACATGAAAGTGGACGAGAACTGGGCCAGCCTGCCGCACGCGGAGGAGATCTTCTAACTTGGCCCTGCGCGACATTGCCGTACCGTTTCGCGCGGCCATGAATGGCTTGGTGCACACGTTCCGCACGCAGCGGCACATGCGGGTGCACCTGTACGTCACCATCATCGTCGTCCTCCTTTCGTTCCTCACCAACCTTTCGCGCCGCGAGCTGTTGGTGCTGCTGTTTATGATCACCTTCGTCTTGGTGGCGGAGATGTTTAACTCGGCGATTGAAGCGACGGTGGACCTCATTTCGCCCAATTACCACCCGCTGGCCAAGTTCGCCAAGGACATCGCGGCGGGGGCGGTGCTCATCACCACGATCATGGCGGTGGTGGTGGGTTTGATCCTCTTCCTGGCCGATGACCAGTGGGAGCGCATCCGCCTGAGCTTGGGGGCACCGAGTATTGGTATGCCCATTGCCATCCGGATCGTGGCGGGGGCCTTGCTGGTGGTGCTAGCGACCGTCATTGGCAAGGGGCTGGGCAAGCACGGGCGCGTGCTGCAGGGCGGCCTGGTGAGCGGCCACAGCGCGCTGGGCTTCTACTTTGCCACGTGCACATTTTTCGTTTCGGACAACCTCTTGGCCTCGGCCATTGCCGTGCTGCTAGCCTCGCTGGTGGCGCAAAGCCGCTACGAAGCCAAGTTCCACTCGTTCTTTGAACTCTCCCTGGGCGCGCTGGTCGGTGTGCTCTTTGGGGTAATGCTTTTCGGACTTTTGCCGAAATAGGGATAATAGAGAGGCGTTTTCGCGCAATCCATGAAGGAACCCCCGCCACGTACCTTGGCCCGGAACTCTGCAAAGTCGCAGAAAGGCTGGGCCTTCGCACCCCTTATTGGATGGTCTGTTGCCGCTTTGGCTTTGAGCGCGATGCTCAGCCCGGGCACGCAGTTCGCGGGATTGTTGGCAATCCTGCTCCTTTCCGCGCTCGGCGTGGCCGTCTTTGCCGCCCTTGAACGCGCCCTGGACCGGGTGAAGACCATGGCCCTGTCGGGTGTGCTGGGTGGCCAGATCTCGCCGCAAGAACTACGCCCGCGCCGGTTTGCCCTGCGTGACCTGAGTTCCGGCTTTGCTCGCCTCAGTTGGGTGGGCCTCATGCTTTCCGCTCTGTGGCTGGTGCGCGGGGAGTCCGGCTGGACCTGGACCAACATCCTGCTGACCGTGCTGGGTGTGACCATTGTCGGTCACCTCATCCAGGTTTGGGTGCGCTACCGAGCCGAGATGGACCCGACGCGCATGCTCACCTCGATGCGCGGGTTTATCACGCTCTGGCTGAAGAGCGGGCCGTTGATCGGCGCCGCGACCGCCGTGAGCGAATCCTTGCGCGGGCGCAACCGTCGCACGGCCGCCGAAGAAGCCGAGCAGGAGAACGCGGTGGAGGAAGAGATCCGCACCCTGCTGGACGAAGCGGAGGCCGATGAGAATTGGTCCGAAGAGCGGACCGACATGCTGGAAAGCGTGTTGGGCTTTGAAGAGACCACTGCCCGCGAGATCATGACGCCGCGCGTGGACCTGGACTCGGTGCCCAAGGGCGCCAGCCTGAATGATGTGGTGCGCGTGGTGGTGGAAAGTGGCCACAGCCGCTTGCCGGTCTACGAAGAGAGCGATGACAACATTCTGGGCGTGGTGCACGCCAAGGACGTGTTGCAGGCGCTGATGAACGAAGAATTGGAGCCCACGCTGGAGAGCCTGATGCGCACGCCTTTGTTCGTATATGAATCGAACACGGTGGGCGAGGTTCTGCGCGAAATGCGGACGCACAAGGTGCCGATGGCCATTGTGCAGGACGACCGGGGCGCTACCGCCGGCGTGGTGACGATGGAAGACATCGTGGAAGAGCTGGTGGGAGAAATCCACGACGAATACGACACCGACGAGCCGACGATCCTGCTGGAGCAGGCCGCCAACGGCTGGGTGGTGGATGGCCGCTATAACCTCGATGACCTGAACGAAGAGATCGGCACCGCCTTTGTCAACGAAGAAGTGGACACCATTGGCGGATATCTGTTCTCCATGCTAGGGCGCCCGGCCGTGATGGGGGATGAGGTGGAAGCCGAGGGCTATAAGTTGACCGTGCAGGAAGTGGACGGCAAGCGCATTGCCCGGGTGGGCGTGCAACCGCTGGCCATCTCCGCCATGGACATGCTGGTGGGCGACGACCAGCGTGTGGCGGATTAATCGCGCCTAGCGCGAAATGATCTTGGCGAGGATGAAGCCCAGCGTGGTGCCGAGCCCCGCCGCAGCAATGGCCACCTGCGTGATGAGCCCGCGGTGAGTTTCCCAGAAGTTCGGCTTGAGCTTGGATCGGATGCGCACGCAGTCCAGCGTGACGGTGCTGGTGCTCCCCCACATGTTCACGCTCAGGCTCTGGATTTGCGGGTTGAAGTTCAGCACATTGGCCGCGTACCAGCCGCCATAGCTGGGCATGTGCACATCCACCTTTTGGTTGGGTAGGGGCGCAAAGGGCTGCAGCTGGTGGACGGCTATGGCGACTTCGGCCCCGCTGACGAACTGGATGTAGGCGATGTCGCCTTGGATTCGTTGCACGCGGGCGACGTAAAGAAAGTCGTCCGTGCTGGGGGCATAAACTAGTTGGCCGGCAGAGATTTCGGGGCGGGAGGCCAGGCGTTCGCGCAGGGCTTGGACGACGGCGTCCCGGGGGATGCCGGCCTCTTGGGCGGCTTGCACGAAGGCCTCGAAGGGGGCGAGTTCGTGATCCTCGGTGGTGAGGGCTTGGGCGCGACTGAGCACGCCTTGCAGCTCGTCTTCGCTCAGGTGGCCCGTGTCCAAGCGATTCATGACGGGAGGATACTCCCTGGAGGGCGGAGGCCCACCGGGTACCCTCGGTGGGTCGCGGCCTCGTAGCTCAGGGGATAGAGCGCCTCCGTCCTAAGGAGGGCGTCGGGGGTTCGAGTCCCTCCGGGGCCGCCATTTTGAACTTAGAGTTGTGCATCCATGACGCCCTCCGTAGTGCGGAGGGCGTTACTACCTTAGCCGACGAACGAGCGATCCTCCATCACTGCTAGCTGGTTGATGGCGATGAGTTTGCGCTTCTCGGCAGGCGAAAGATTTTGATGGTCGCCAAAGTCCACGCCAACTTCCTTCATGACCTCGACTAAATCATCGTGGTGTAGCTTGGATTGATACTCATCCCCCGAGCGAGCACATATCTCCTTAGGGCCCTCAATTCCCGCTTCCTTGTAATACGCAACCCCAAGCTGAGCCGGGCGCTGAATGACGTGAAAGAGCTTGCCGAACGGCATCCAAAGCAACAGGATGATCACGGTGAATGCATGCAACAGCGAGATGAAGCTAAAGTGAGCTCCGCCCATCAGCTTGTAGCTCGCCGTGATCATCAAGCCCGTGATGGAAACCGCAAAAAGCAAAACGAGCGGAATCAAGTCGTTTTCAATCGATTGGACAGCATGGGCCCCGTGCTGGAAAACGCGTCGATGCATTGCGAGGCCAATGCCTCCCAATACGAGAAACGCGCTGATGTTGAGGCCGTTAAAGAGGAGCCACCCAACGATGCTGTTCGGGTCGAAAGCAAACTGAGGAATGCTCATGAATTCAACCTGATAGTTGTATCCATCCGGTGCAACACCAAATTGAATCCAACCCCAGCTCAAGGGAAATGTTATCGCAAAAGCAATCAAGCAACCCCACGCCATGCCCATATGGGCGAGCCACCGAGATGTGCTTCGCTTTCCAATGAACTTCTGAAGGACTATATTGTTGATGAGCAAACCGATGAGTTTAAAGATGTTCCGAACGAGCTTTTTGGGCTCCACAAAGAGCTTCCACGAAGCGACAAAGTAACGCCAGGTCGCGGGTCTTTGAATCCACATCAAGTAACGGTAGGCAAACGCGAAGGCAGCGAAAATGGTTGCTGCCGTGTAAGCTGCCAGCGGCGAATCGAAGCGAGTGAGCTTGCCTGAACCGAAGTAAACGGCTGCGAGGAGTCCGAGTGAACAAATCAAGCCACCGATGATCGCGATGGGGAGTGGATTTTTGGGTGGACTCTTAGTCATGGCTTTTCCTCTTCAAGAACTGCATCAATCCAGCTAAGGCAAGCCATCATGTGCGGAAATCCCAACGTCGGCGCGGCGAGCAATGCAACATGGCGCAACTCTTCAACGGTTGCCCCAGCTTGGAGGGCCTTGTGCGCATGGCTCTTTGCACCTCCTTCGAGACGAGCACCGAAAGACATCGCGAGTTTCATGAGGCATCGGGTCTTTTCGTCGAGCGGTCCTGCGGTTGCAACTGCTTCTCCGTAGGTCTCGTAGGCCTTCCCGACCTCTGGAAAGTCTTCAAAGAACCGGACATATCGTTTTGGCAACCGTGCCATAGTCAAGAGTATGGAAGGCCAGGCGGGGACGCACTATGATATCGATCATGCTGACCAGTCTTCCGTCCTGTTGACTGGCGGAGCAAGCTGCCGGATGGGTTTCGATAAGGCTTCAATCTTGATTGAGAGCGTGCCGCTTGCCGTCCGGTTAGCACGAATGCTGCGGGAAGCCGGTTGGGAACCCACGATTTTGGGTCGCACTCCCCTCGATGGCTATTGCTTCCATCCCGATAACGAGGTTGAACGCGGGCCTCTCGCGGCCCTTCGCGCGTTCTGCCCTACAAGCCATCTGGTCTTCGTTCTTTCCTGCGATGTACCCCTCTTTGACGGGGCCGTCGCGAGGGCTCTCAAATCCTGTCTCGGTGAAAAGGAAGCTGCGATTCCCGCTATCGACGGACGATTGCAACCTTTGTGCGGGGTTTATCGTCGCGAGGCCTGGGAGAGGCTCTCCATTGTTGACTCGGCCAGAATCATGGATTGGGTGGAGGCTTTGGACGTGGAAATTGTCACCGAATCGGACTTACTCCGGCTTGGGGTTCAGCCCGATTGGTGCAGGGGAGTCAATACACCATCGGAGCTCAAGACTTTATTGGCTTCGGCCAACTGGGCAGTCGAATAGAGTTTGGCCCGATCAAGGACGGTGAGGCTTTTGTGGCCCGTTTGGATCGTGCCTGCTTTGTTCCACCGGGAGGTGATTCTGATGGCACTTTCAACTGTAGTGACGCCGATCTCAGCCAGGGCCTTTCGAGTCAGATGGATCGGAGTCTCTGAACCGTGATCGCGGGCGTTGATCTCATCGAGCCGCAATAAAGCAAGCGCCAATCGAGCTTCCACTTCGCCAGTGGCCATGGCCGCCATAAACCCGTATCCCCCCAACATACGCGGTACGGCCGCACTGGTCGCTTTTCGGAGCAGCTCTGGGTCATTAAAGGTGGCATCCCGCCAGGCATCACTGTCAACGATTAGGGCCTCAACATCGGTTAGAGCCAAGCAGGAGAACGGATGAGATACATTGCCGAGGGTCGCGAGCAAGCCGGTGCAATCGCCGGGGCCAAGAAGCTCAACTACCACTTGCTTTCCACAGTGCGCCTCTTGAGTGAGTCTGACCAAACCGGACACGAGAACACAGAAGAATCTTGCTGGAGCCCAACGACGCCAGAGGTAGGACCCTTCGTCAAATGTTCTCAACTCGCTGGCGGCTTGGAGGCGGTCCAGGCTCGCAGGATTACTGCCATGGCCCAGGCCGCAGCCATCCAGAATGGTTCGAATCTTATCAGCAGCTTGTCGCATAGGTCTGGCTCCTTCGGAGCAAGAATCTGAGCATGACCGTAGCCCAAATGCCGAGACCGAGCAATTCCACGAAACCGGTCCAGCCCATTGGGGCGAAGGCAGAGCGATTCAAGTCCGTGATGATTTCCAAACCGACCCGTGCCGCATTGCCCACGTTCAGCAGAACAAAGACACTCCACAGGGTGGGAACCTTTCGCTCATCCAGCAACAGCATTTTCGTGACCAAGTGGTAGCCCACCGCTACGATCATTTGTGAAATGAATCCCACCGTCACCGCATGGCGGATGGCGCCGGTGTAAGCGTGCGAAAACGGAGCGCCTATCGCCCGCAAATGCAGAGGCTCCAAGATCAGAAGCGCGCCTGCAATCAGCAGCCAGGCAAAAGCAGAGCGAATGAACTTTTGACTCGGATTGGCATGGCGCACGGGGCTGAAGACACCCAAAGAAAGTGTCATTGCCCCCGCCCCTAGAGCCAACGAAACGCCGCCGAGCCGAAACCAAAAATCTGTGCCCGGCATGAGCCCGGACTGAAAATACACGTTCCAGCCCACCACGCGGGCGATCAGCCCACCCGACCAGAGTCCGAATGCGGCAAGGCCCCAACCCGCGTCAGCGGCTCGAAAACCAAGACATCCGGGGAACTTGCTCGCAGCGACACCAAAAATCATCATCGCCACAAAGCCCAAAAATTGCAGTTCGCGAAGTGGTGTGAACCATTGTGCGACGAAAGCTACAGAAGCCTCGCGAGTTGTCTGGTGGCTAAGCGCAAACGCAGCGGGCTCCACACAGGAGATCAGGAGCAAGCACCCCAATGAGGCGAATACAAACGCAGTCGGCCACGTGAGGGGTTCCGCCTTCCGGTATCGGTTAGCACCGATGTTGTAAAGGAACAACGCCACGGCAACGATCTGAAAGCTAGCAGAGGCTAGTCCTAACCAAAGCCAGCGTGAGGCATCTTGCTGGGCGAGAGGTTCGGCTGCGAATCGCAGCGTAATACCGGCTCCCATGCTGCCTAGAGCCCACCAGGCGATCTTGTGAAACGACGCGCTCTTGGCGAGCGTGGTCCCGTGCTGTTGCATGGCAAACCCCATGACAAAAAAGCCGACCCACCCAAAGAGCTGCGAGTTAGCGTGGGCTAAGACGTACGGAGTCCAGATGGAAGCCGTATAGCTTCCTTGACGAGCGATGCCCATCAAGGCAATCGCCCCGAGCAGACATCCCACCGTAAGTACGGTGATGATGCCGCTCACAAAGAAGGGGCGGTACACCTGGGTCTCCGCGCGATCTGTGCCCGACTTGGCGATGGGAATCGTCGAACGCATCGGGAGCAGAGTCAACGAGGGCCGCTCTTTGATCATGGACTTCATTATCGTGCGCTTAGCCGATCGCCGCCATGATGATTGTCATATCGGGAAGGCTGCTAGATGGCTAACAGGGTTTTTCAGCCCCCTTTCGGGAGTAAAACCACCAGTTCAGGCCGATATTGATCACGTAGAAAATGGCCAGGCCTACGAAGAATGGGGCTGCATTACGGCCCGATCCTAGCACTGCACCCAGGATCAGACTGAATGCGAACGGCCCATAGGCCGCAATCGCGGAAGTCCATCCGATCACGCCCCCGGCCTGCCGCGGAGGGAAAATCATGGGGATCTGTTTGAACGTGCTCGCATTGCCAATGCCGCTGAAGAAGAAGATGCCGAGCATGAGCCATAGAAAACCGCTCCAGTTCGCCATCGAAGTTGGATTCGCAAATGGCAGGATGGCAATGCTGCACCCCAGCATCCCAAGACCGCTGACCATCGTGACCTTTGCCCCGCCAACTTTGTCTGCGACTGGCCCTGCGGCAGCGCGGACTCCTGCCCCAACCAGCGGCCCCAGAAATGCAAAAGCCAGTGGATCCGGTGCGCCATCGAATCCGCCGTAAAGTTGCTTGATCATTAACGGAAAAGCAGCTGCTAGGCCACTAAACGACCCGAAGGTCATGATGTAGAGCGAGGTCATGACCCACGTGTGCTTTTCCTTGAAGATATCGAGTTGCTCCCTAAAGCTGGCCTGAACCGGCACGTCCCGAAGCCCAAACCAAGCGACCACAGCACCTAAGAGCACAAGAGGCACCCAAATCAGTGCTCCGTTCTGAAGATAGATGTTGCTGGTCGCCCCGGTTTTTGGATTGGTAAAAGTTTGCGAACTACCAACCAGGGCGATCCCGAGAATGGCGGGGATGAGGAACTGGGCAACACTCACGCCAAAATTGCCGATTCCCGCTTGAATCCCGAGTGCTGTACCCAGTTTGGATTTTGGGAAGAACAAGGATGTGCTCGGCATAAATGAGCTGAAGTTGCCCCCACCCAAACCCGCGAGAAACGCCAGAACCAAAAAGGTTGAGAGCGGAGTTTGAGGGTTCATGACTGCAAACCCCCAGCCCACACAAGGGATCGCCAAGAGCAACGTCGAGATACTTACCGTTTTCCGTGTGCCAAAAATCGGGATGAGAAAAGTGTGGACTATGCGCAAAGTTCCAGCCGCGAGGCCGGGCATGGCTGTCAGCCAGAACAGTTCTTGGGGCGTGAATTTGAATCCGATCCCGGAGAGCTTCACGACCAGTGCGCTCACCATGAACCAGGTGGAGAAGCTCAGGAGCAGGCAGAACGTGGTAATCCATAATGTCCGCCATGCGACCGGCTTCGCGGTTGCCTCCCAAAAGGCAGGGTCATTAGGCTGCCATTCTTGAACTCTTTGAGCGTCGGTGAGTGTATTCATGGGTCGGACTCTTTGTCTTTCCTCATTGTCGATGATCCGCTCACGGCGCGCTATGATGCCCGTCATAGAAGTCCAAATGGCCCAAACATCATTGTCCTGGGGCTCTGGTGAACGCGCTGCTCTACTCCGTCGCCGGAGCCTGTTTCGCCATCTTTAGGATCGTGACGTGCATCCAAACAAGGCAAACAATGCTAATGAGAGCGAGGAGCAGCCAGCAAGAGGTCCAGAGTCCGGTAAGTTTTAGCAGGTAGCCAAACAGAATCGGGCAAAAGAAGCCGCCCAGTCCGCCGATGACCCCGACGATCCCACCCACAACGCCGACGTCATTCGGAAAATAGTCGGGGATGTGGCGATACACGGCGGCTTTCCCGATCCCCATCATGATTCCCGCCAAGAAAACGAAAGTTGTAAACATCCACACGTTGGCCTGAAAGTAAACGTGAGTCACACCGCGGGCAAGTAGCTCGCGCTTTTTAACTTTTTGGCCCACCCGCACGATCGGCTCTTGCCAGGACTGACTTCTGGGGAATATGATCGTGCCCTCAGAAAGAATCGAACCCTTGCTCGAAAGGGTTTGGGTCGAGCCCCGGGCTGTCTTCAAAGGATACGACTTATCATCAATTTGAACCCGATCTTGACCGACCTGAGTCACGGTTCCGGCTCGATCCGCCAAAACTCCTTCCCCTGGGGACATGATGTCCATGCGTGGCGCGACGACCAGCGCGAACAAAACCACGCAGCTCGCCAGCACCCAATACATCGTAGCTCGGGCCCCGAACTTGTCACTCATCCACCCTCCGAGCGCACGAACCAAACCGCTCGGAAGGCTAAAGATGCTCGCCATCAGCCCAGCCATGGCGAGGCTCATTCCGTAGACGCTGAGATAGTACGGCACGAGCCATTGAGCTAGGGCTACGAACGCCCCAAACACAAGAAAGTAGTACGCGCCGAATCGCCACACTCGAACGGACTTGAGAGGGGCAAGCATGGTGCGAAGTGTCTTTTGGCTCGCTCCTTCCGTGACCCGATTCTTCGTAAAGACCGCAAACAGGATCGTCATTCCAAAAAGGCATGCCGCGTAAATCAGAGGCAAAGTCCGCCACCCTTCCAATTGACTACCTTCTTGAGTGAGTCTTTGCAACGCGAGGGGAGCCAGCAGGGTAGTCAACGCCGAGCCTGCGTTTCCAACACCGAATATCCCTAGCGCGGTTCCTTGCTTTTCCTTGGGAAAAAACACGGAAGTGTAGGCGATGCCGACCGCGAAAGCCGCGCCGCTCATCCCAAAAATGAGCCCCGAGATCACGAGATGGACAAACGTGGTTGCGAAGCTAACGGATGCAACTCCGGCGGTCGCAAGGAGCATCACGCCGATGTAGACCGGCTTGCCCCCAAAACGGTCCGTGAGTAGCCCGACCGGCAACCTCATGATCGACCCGGTGAGAATGGGGACACCAAGGAGCCAACCAAGCTGCTCTTTGGATATTGGGAAGACCTGCTTATCGGCCAGAAAAGCCCCCAGCACACCGTACATCGTCCACACGGCAAAGCACACCGTGAAGGCGATGGTGTTGAGAATGAGCATGCGGTTGGCAATGGCCCGATCAGGCATGACTCTGTTATGGCTTGCACTCTCGGCAAGGTTTATGATGGATATCATGGTTCCACGAGGCGGCTTACGGCACAATTCAGCCGTGACCCATGCGGACGTGCTGGCGGATCGGTTTGGTCGATTCCATGACTACCTTCGGGTGTCGATCACGGATCGATGCAATTTTCGGTGCGTCTACTGCATGCCCGAAGAAGGCGTCGCCTGGCAACCACGCGAAGAAATTTTGAGCTTTGAGGAGATTGAGCGTCTTGCTCAGTTCTTCGTGGAGCGTGGCGTGCGGAAGATCCGGCTTACCGGCGGCGAACCAACCCTCCGCAAGGGTTACCTCAACCTCGTTGAATCCCTTGCCGCCATCCCGGGTCTGAACCAGCTTGCATTGACAACGAACGGAACCCGCTTGGCCCAAGACGCAGTGGCGCTCAAGGCGACTGGGCTGGCAAGCGTCAACGTGAGTTTGGACACACTGCGGCAGGATCGCTTCGTTGAGATCACGCGGCGAAACGAGTTACTTAGGGTTCTCCAAGGAATTGAGACCGCCCATGCTTCGGGGCTAGAGACCAAGATCAACGTGGTGGTTCTTCCCGGAGTAAATGACGACGAAATCATCCACTTCGGCGAGTTTGCCAGCGAGCACAATCTGACCGTCCGGTTCATTGAGTTCATGCCTTTTCTCGACAACGGTTGGAACGCAGGCCGGGTCGTCTCGTCCGCCGAGATTAGGGCCCGACTCTCCGAGCGATTTGAGCTTCGACCCTTGGAATCTGGGGCGTCGGATGTTGCCCGGGAGTATGTAATCGGCGGTTCCGAGGGCCGGGTCGCTTTTGTGTCAAGCGTGACCGAGAGCTTCTGTTCAGGTTGCAATCGCCTTCGCTTGACGGCAGACGGTCAGCTCAAATCTTGTCTCTTCCTACCACCCAGCGTCTCATTACGGGACCTGATTCGTAGAGGAGCACCCGACTCAGAACTTGAGATAGCCGTTCAAGAGTGCCTTGATGGCAAGTGGAGCGCCCATCCACCGATGCGGAACTGGGCTCAACGAGATAATTTAACCATGGTGCAAATAGGCGGATGAGAGACGTTTCTTTTAAGAACACAACCAAGCGAACGGCCCTCGCTCGCGCTGAACTCACGGCGAGCGCGGAGACGATTCGCCGCGTCCAGACCGGCGACACCCCCAAAGGCGATCCGGTTCCCGTCGCTAAGGTGGCGGCGATTCAGGCTACCAAGAAGACGACCGAGTGGATTCCTTACTGCCATAACATCCCGATTGAGCATGTAAGGGTGGACTTTGAATTCCTGGCAGACCGCATCGCGGTCGAGGTCTTTGTTGTTTCCGTCGCCAAGACCGGGGTCGAGATGGAGGCCATGACCGGTGCCGCGGCGGCCGTGCTCACCCTCTACGATATGCTGAAGATGATTGACGACGACATGGAAATCGTCGGCGTTCGCTTGCTCTCTAAGACGGGCGGTAAGAGTGACCTTCCCAAGCGCAGTGACTGGAGCGCTCAAGTTCTGGTGATGTCAGATCGAGCGCATGGCGGCGAGTACGAAGATCGAAGCGGCCCAAGTCTTCAGCAGGCTCTCAAGGGCCATGGGGCGGGCTCCGTTTCCGTCAAAATTTTGCCCGATGAATCTGACTTACTAGTCAATGAGGTTCACGCCGCTGCTGAAAGGGGCGTGTCTTTGCTCGTCATCACCGGGGGCACTGGAGTTGGCCCACGTGACATCACATTGAAGACCGTCGAGCCTCTTCTCGAAAAAAGTCTTCCTGGTGTGGTCGCAGCTTTCCAATCCTACGGCCACTCACGGCTTCCGACCGCGATGTTCGCCCGTCCGATTGCCGGGATCATTGGACAAACGGTTGTGCTGGCAATTCCAGGCAGTCCGGGAGCGTGCGAGGATGCCATGGCCTGCCTGATGCCGAGCCTGTTGCACGTTCATTCCATGCTCGCTGGGGAGGGCCATCCGTGATCACGGTCGATGAGGCGCTTTCAATCATTCGCGATCATCGTCCGAGCTTCCCAACGGAACGAATGGAACTGCGCCATGCGTTGGGGCGGGTGTTGGCCAAGGATGTTGTTTCCCCAGTTGATCTTCCGCTCTTTGATAACTCCGCAATGGACGGCTTCGCCGTCGGGAGTCCGGAGGGCCCCTGGGAAATCGTTGACGAGGTTGCCGCAGGGGCGACGGTTCCTATGGGGATCCAGCCGTGTCAGGCCGTACGCATCTTCACGGGAGCCCCCGTGCCAAGTAGAACATACGGCATCATCGCACAAGAAGACGCTTCGGAACAAGAAGGCTTGGTCGTGGGAGAAGTTCGAAAGGGCGGACATGTGCGGTTTCAGGCTGAAGAAGCACCGGCGGGGCATCTCGTCGCGCAAAAGGGAGCGACGTTGACACCACCCCATCTCGCCGCGTTCGCGAGTTGCGGACTTGCCACAGTTGAAGTCCGCGGTCTGCCAAATGTCACCATTCTTAGCACCGGAAATGAAGTCGTGCCTCCTGGCCAGTCACTCCAATACGGTCAGATCTTCAATTCCAATGCGACCGCCCTCTCTTCAGCTTTGGCCCTCAGAGGCATCCGCGCACAAGTGCGGCACGCTCCAGATTCCCAAGAAGAGCTGCGCGCCCAGATCCACGAGTCGATCCAAAGTTCCGAGCTCCTGATCACGACCGGCGGGGTTTCCGTCGGGGCTCATGACCTCGTTCGAGCGGCCATGGAGGAGGCGGGTTTCCACGTGAGGTTCCACGGCGTCGCCGTGAAACCAGGCAAGCCAATTGCTTTCGGGGTGCGAGAAGATGGAAAAGCATGGTTTGGCCTCCCTGGCAATCCTCTCTCGACATGGGTGGGTTATCTGGTTTTCGTCAGTACTTGGCTGGAGGATGAGTTGCCCCGTGAACCCAGGCGAGTCGCGAGAAAGATGGATAGGAAGCCGGGACGCGAAGAGTTTCTGCCGGCGCAGCGATTACCCAGCGGTGAGGTTACGATCCGCAACCTCATTGGCTCCCACGCGAACTTTGGCCTTTTGGAGAGCGACGGACTTGTGAGGATCAACCCCGATGTGATCACGTTGGTCCAAGGCGAGCACATCGATTTCTTGCCTTTCCCATGGAATCGAAACCCATGAAGACCGTGACAATCCGCTATTTTGCCGTCCTGCGAGAGCGCCGTGGACTCGCCGTTGAGCAGAAAACGACCTCATGCGAGACCGTTGGAGACTTCGTCGAAACGCTCATCGCAGAGCACCGGCTCGGACTTCCGCCCGCACTAATTCGGGTTGCCATCGAAGGTGAATTTGTCGATCCAGCTGACCCACTGCAAGAAGGAAGTGAACTTGTCCTGATTCCTCCGGTGGCAGGCGGATGAAGTTCTCACTAAGCGATGCCCCGATTGCCGCTGAGCAGATAACCCATGATGCGGCGGGCGGATTTGTCGTCTTCGAGGGCAAAGTACGCAATCACGCCGAGGGGCGGTCCGTTGTTGGGCTCGAGTATGAGGCATTCCCCGAAATGGCCCTTTCCCAGGGGGAAGCGCTTGTTCAAGAGGCCATCGAGCGTTTTGGGCTCTCGGAAGCCAGGGTGATCCATCGGGTCGGGCAACTTACCATCGGCGACACGGCAGTCGTCGTGCAAACGGCCTCCCCCCACCGGCGAGAAGCCTTTGAAGCATGCGAGTGGATCATGGACCAACTCAAGTGGCGGGTTCCCATTTGGAAGCGCGAAACCTACTCTAGCGGAGTCGCCGAGTGGGTTGTCCCCGGTGAAGCCGCTTCTAGCCCGGTTGACGACGAGATGTTCGCCCGGCAAATGCGACTTCCCGAAGTCGGACCCGAGGGTCAAGCCGCGCTCGCCGGAGCCAGAGTCTTACTGGTCGGGGTTGGGGGCCTGGCGGCTGGGAGCCTGCCTTCACTGGTGGGATCCGGCATCGGGACGCTGGGCCTGGCAGACGCCGACCTGGTTGAACTCTCGAATCTTCATCGTCAAACCCTATTTGCCGCTTCGGATGTGGGACGTTTGAAAGTCGAGCGAGCTGCCGTATTCGCGCGTCGCCTCCGGCCCGAGCTGACGGTTCAGACATTTCCTGTGCGCCTCGCTGAAGGTAATGCCGAACAACTCGTCTCCGGCTACGACTGGATCGTGGACGGAACCGATTCCCTAAATACCAAGCTTCTGCTCGACCGAGTTTGCCAGCAACTCGGCCGCCCCCTGGTCACCGCCAGTGTCCACCAATTTGAGGGGCAACTGATGACGATCCGGCCCGGAGGACCGTGCCTTGCCGATCTTTTTCCCGAACCGCCTCCCGAACACTGCGTTGGAACATGCGCCCAATCCGGAGTGCTTGGCGTTGTGCCCTCGCTGATGGGGGTTCTCCAAGCGAACGAAGTCATCAAAGGCATCCTTGGATTACCGGTCTTGGATGACAAGTTGCTTTTGTTTGATTTCCGCACATTAGAAGCTACCACGATCCGTCGCAAATCCTCCGGCGAACTCAGTTCCGGGAGCAGCAATTGGGACGTAGATGCAACCTCCATCAATCTTGAAAGCTTTGAGTTGGTGGATATTCGGGAGCCTAACGAAACTCCCGAGCTCACCCGGCCCCATCATAAAGTGCCTATGGCGGAATGCTACGAAGTCGAATGGCAACGTCCTACCTTGTTCGTTTGCGCCTCCGGAAGGCGTAGCTACCGCCTAGTCGCCGACCTCAGAGCACGGGGTGTTCGCGGCGTCTTCTCGCTTCAGGGAGGAGTCGAGTGCCTTGAACGTGATTGAGCCGTGGCTTTATTTTGGAGTCTTCGCCGTGGCCCTTGGCTACAGCATGGTCGGCCACGGCGGAGCCTCGGGATACCTCGCTCTACTTGCATTCACCGCGATTCCGAGCGCGGTTGGGGCCACCACAGCGCTCGTTCTCAACGTCTTTGTCGCGGGTATCACCCTGGTGGTATTTGGACGAGCGAAGCATTTTGATTGGAATCTCGCGTGGCCGCTGCTGCTGGGGTCTGTACCTTTCGCGTTTCTAGGCGGACGCCTCAAGTTCGAAAACCAAGTCCAAGACCTCGTTCTTGCCGCGGTGCTTATTTATGCCGCTGGAGTGCTGATTTTGAGCGTTCCGGCTAAAGACGGCGAGAGCCAACCACCGGTTCGTCCTATTCTCGTGGGGTCGGGGGCTGGCATTGGCTTCTTGAGCGGGCTCGTAGGGGTCGGAGGAGGGATTTTTTTGTCTCCGCTGATGATCCTGAATCGGTGGGCGCAGCCGCACAAAGTGGCGGCCCTCTCGGCGGTGTTCATTTTCGCGAACTCGCTGGCCGGTCTCTCGGCTCGACCTTTTGATCTCCTGAGAGAAAGCCTGAGCCAATGGCCTCTAATCACAGTAGGCATTCTTGGCGCAGTCGGTGGCAGCTATTTCGGAGCCCATCGAGTATCAAGTCTTGCCCTACGGCGCGCGCTAGGATTGGTTTTGCTACTTGCCGTGGCTAAGCTGCTCCAGAAGGGATTGGGGCTATGATGCCTGTCATAGCGGCATTCTCCCACCGAGACTAAACTTCAGATATGGCTAAGCCCCCTGTCTCAATCGAGAAGCTGATCGAAGAATTCGGTCCGCACCCCGCCTACACGCCTCCTGGCGGTTGGGTGGGCAGGGATGATCCCGACAAGTTGGTGAAGACGCACTGTTGCTTCTGCGGAATGCAATGCGGGATCCAGTTAAAGGTCAAAAAAGACCAAGTGATCGGGTTCGAGCCTTGGGAGGAGTTCCCCTTCAATCGAGGTAAGTTGTGCCCCAAAGGAGTGAAGCGATACCTGCAGGGAGGCCACCCAGACCGATTGCTTAACCCGATGAAGAACGTGCCGGGACAAGGGTTCATTTCCATCTCATGGGAGGAAGCGTTCAGCACCACCATCAAGGCTATCCAAGACGTTCAGGCTAAATACGGCAATGACTCCGTAGCCTTTCTCTCCGGCGTTTCTCTCACCAATGAAAAGAGTTATCTGATTGGAAAATTCGCACGACTCGGATTGCAGACCGCCAACCTAGACTACAACGGTCGCCTATGCATGGTGAGCGCAGGGGCGGGTAACAAGAAGGCATTCGGGCTTGACCGAGCTTCAAACTACTGGGAGGACATCGTTCACGCCGAAGTGATTCTCCTTGCCGGAACGAACGTGGCCGAGTGTTCCCCCATTACGACCGACTACATTTGGCGAGCCCGGGATCGCGGCGCGAAACTGATTGTGATCGATCCTCGCGTGACGCCCATCGCCCGCACTTGCGATCTTCACCTCCCGGTGCTCCCGGGAACGGATTCGGCGTTGTTGCTTGGAATTCTACGGGTGCTGATCGAAGAGGGACTGACCAACGAAGAGTTCATCGCGGAATTCACTTCGGGTTGGGAAGAAACGAAAGCAGCGGCTCTTGCGCTTCCCCTGGAAGAGGCGAGCCGAATCAGCGGGATCAAGGTTGAGGACATCGTTCGAGCCGGAAAAATGTGGGGTGAAGCTAAGACCAGCTTCCTGATGCACGCGCGGGGTATCGAGCACAGTTCCAAAGGCGTGGACAACGTGGTGAGCTGCATCAACCTCGTTCTCGCAACTGGGCGGATCGGGCGAAAAGGTTGCGGATATGGAACCATCACGGGGCAAGGCAACGGACAAGGAGGGCGCGAACACGGCCACAAGTGCGACCAGCTGCCCGGCAATCGAGATATCTCAAACCCGGCTCACCGCGAGTACATCTGCTCGGTTTGGGGCTGCACCGACGAAGAACTCCCCGGCAAAGGCCACACCGCTCCCGAGATCATGGAAATGATCCACGCCGGTGAGATCAAAGCCCTTATCTCCATTTGCTTCAACCCGCTGGTCTCGCTGCCAGACTCTAACTTCACCCGCGAGGCACTCAACAAACTAGAGCACTACACGGCCATCGACTTCTTCTTGAATGAGACAGCTCACCATGCCGACATCGTGATGGCGGGATCGCTTCATGAAGAGGAGGAAGGAACCAGCACGAGCGCCGAAGGGCGGGTAATCCGAATCAAAAAGGCGGTCAATCCTCCTGGAAACGCCAAGGCCGACACCGACATCATCTTGGAACTTGCTCGGCGGCTTGGACGAGGCAAGTTTTTTGACCACTTCAAGACGTCGGAGGACATTTTCAACGAGTTGCGAGTGGCGAGCAAGGGCGGGACCGCTGATTATTACGGAATCACCTACGAGCGAATCGAGAATGAGCTCGGCGTCTTTTGGCCCTGCCCCGAAATTGGCCACCCAGGCACCCCCCGCCTGTGGGAGGACCTGAAGTTTAAGACCCCAGACGGCAAAGCCCACTTCAATGCTGTGAAGTACCGTCCGCCGCTGGAAGAACCGGATGACGAGTACCCGGTGGTTCTGACGACCGGGCGAGTTGTGTCGCACTACTTGAGCGGAACACAAACTCGCCGGATCGGAGGGTTGGTTGATCTCTGTTCCGATCCCTACGTGGAGATCCACCCGACGTTGGCCGAACAATATGGTATTGCCGATAAGGATTGGATGCGCGTCACGAGTCGGCGCGGCGAAGTCGTCCTTCAGGCGAAAGTGGTCACCACGATTCGCCCCGACACCGTTTTCATCCCGTACCACTGGCCCGGGCGTAAGGCGGCAAATAATCTCACCATCCGTTCCTACGATCCCGTCAGTGGCATCCCTGAATACAAACGAGCCTGCGTGAAGATCGAGAAGTCTGAGACACCGTAATGAAACGGGCCTTTGCGCTGGAGCCATTCTCTCGGGATCATAATGACGGCCTGCACCTCGCTCGGGCGCTAAGAGAGGAGCGTCTGGACGCTCCTGCACTGGCTCGTGCGGCTTGGGAGCGGGAGCTTGCCGACCATTTTGCCGAGGAGGAGCGGCTCCTCGGCCCGCTCGCCGGTGCAGATTCTGCTCGCTTATATAAAGAACACCGGCAGATCGAACAGCTCATCAGCGAATTGCCGACTTCGTGCGTATCGCTTGGGCAAGCTCTCGAAGATCACATTCGGTGGGAAGAACGGGTGCTGTTTCCCGCCATTGAATCCCGCATGACCCCCGACGAGGAGGCCACCTTGGCTCAAGAAGCTCTCAAAATGGAGCATCGCCGGTGGGAAACCTGCCCAAGCCGGGCCGAAATCGTGCAACGCCGACTTGACCGCCTTCATCCCGAAGCCTAACCACTACTGCATCTTCATCAGCCGCTTTACCCCGGCGAGCATCCAGATGTTGATGCCCAGAACCAAGAAGCTGAACGCCGAAGCTTGAATCACCATGCCGGTCTTTCCGGCCAAGATATTTTCAAGCACCATCACAAACAGCCATAGCTGAATGAGAAACAGGATCATTGCAAACAGCAGGAATCCGACGAAGACGACTGCCTTTTGGCGGCGGCGATGGAATTGCGGCGAATTCACAAGTGGTCACCTTTGATTGCACCAGTCGCCCAGATTTCGCTACCGCGAACTTCGATCTTAACTTGGGGAAGGGGGTGCGGCGGCGGACCTTGAACCACGCTACCGTCTTCCAAGGAAAAAGCACCGTTGTGGCATGGGCAGTAAAGGAGCTCACGCTCGTTCTTGACTTCGTACTCCACGGGGCAAGAAAGGTGAGTGCACCGCCGTTTGAAGGCAACAAATTCGCCGTCCTGCTTCCTGACTAGAATGCACAGATCACCAGGTCGCGGGTAGCTGAAAGCCAGGGCGGAACCGGGCTTCAAATCTTCAGTCGAGCATATCTTTGCGGCCTCAAACTTGATTTCCTCCCTCGGAATTTGGGCGTAAGCTGCCAGTGCTGCCGTGCCAACGGCTACACCACCACTTGCTAACGTGAGAAACTTGAAGAACTCACGGCGGGTCACAAAGTGGTCGTCTTCCCACTCAATCGGAAAATCTTCTTTCAGCTTGTCGTTCATGTTGGATTAACTCTCCACTTGTCGCACGGCGGTCAAAAGGTCAGATCGACGAACGACCGCATCGGGTTTAACCGTGAGTTGTTTTGTTCCTTGGGGCATCATCAGGTGAACCTTGGTTGTGATCTTCTTGTTGCCAAATATGAACTCGTTGATCGGGGTTCCTGAGCGTTCGGCGGCGAGTTCTTCGGGCGTCCCGTAGAACAGAGCGCCGGATGGGCACACGGTAGCACACATGGGTTTCAGTCCGATGGAAGTGCGGTCGTAGCACATGTCGCACTTCATCATCTGGTCCACCTCAACGTCGTACTTGGGCACACCGAATGGACAAGCGAACAGACAGTTGGTGCACCCGATACATCGTGGCTTCAACGAGCTTTGCACCACTCCATCAGGGGTTTTCTTGATTGCATCCGCCGGGCAAACCATCGCGCACGCTGGCTCGTCGCAATGCATGCAGATGATTGGCGTTGTCTG
The DNA here is from genome assembly GCA_943371495.1 of Archangium gephyra. Lineage (GTDB taxonomy): Bacteria > Armatimonadota > Fimbriimonadia > Fimbriimonadales > Fimbriimonadaceae > JAHBTC01. The sequence continues at coordinate 20,735 of CALRVA020000004.1, forward strand.
CACGGTGTCTGCTCGCTGAACTTGCTCCAAGTGAATCATCGAGACGCCCGGGTGGGTGTCGCACTCGGCACACGCCTGAACGCAGGCATTGCAACCGATGCACCGGCTTGGGTCTATGTAGAACTGCCGCTCACTCACAACGACAATGGTTGCACGCCAACCAACCGCACACCATGATATCCATCATACAGCTGTCTGCACCTGGTTGAAGCTAGCGCATCGGATCATGTCAAATATGACCGATGTCATAGGATTCTGGGGAGTGATCAGCAAAGATTGACTTATGCCGATTCTTCCTGACCATATGGACAATAGCGACCTGCATATAAAGCCGATTCTGGAGTTTCGAGCCAGGTACGAGCGGCGCATGGATGCTGACTTTCAGACTGACCGGCGTGATAATCGAAGCAACCTGTTGCTCCGATGTCGAGTCGGTCTGCAATTGAGCAAAGACGGTGTCACGGGCAGAATCGTGTACCAGCACGCAAGCTCACTCAACTGGCTTCCCGCTGGAAACGGTATCGCGATCCGGAGCGATCTTCTTGAGGCCAACGTCAGCTTCAAGAATGGAGCGACTACCTACACTGTTGGGCGGCAACGTTTCGGGTTGGGCAATCGAAGGCTCATCGGCGAACTCGATTGGAACAATGTCGCAAACGCGTTCGAAGGCCTAAAAGTTGAGGACCAAACATGGACCTTCTTCCTGATGCGTGCGGGCGTATTGCCAACTCCCTCGAAGGCCTTAGTTCTTACAGGTGTCACCTTCAAGCGGGCGTCCAACACGACGGCACTCATCATCAAGGTTGATGATGCGAATGGGGTAGATCAAACTCGGTTTACGCTTTCGAATGAGGGAACGCTGAAGCCGAATGCGAACTCGACATTGAACTACCAAGTCGCTTTCCAAGCGGGTCATCAGGGCGGGAGAAGCGTGCAGGCTTGGGCAGCGAATGGAAGGTATGGGATAGATATCGCGCCAAAGGTAGAGGTCTACAGCGAACTTAACGTCGCCAGCGGCGGCGGTAGCAACCGCGTCAATGCCACTTTTGATCAGCTATATCTCAGCGGACATGATCGGCTTGGATTAATGGACACAACTGGGTGGAAGAACATCGTTTCTGCGGCCGCTGGGCTGAAGTTCAAGCCAAGCGCCAATTCGTCGCTCCGGCTCAGTTACACCTGGTTGCAGCTTTACGACAAGCATGATGCTTGGTACGGAGTAGGCGGAGCGATCAACTCCTTAGGCACAACGCTTTACAGAGATCCAACCGGCAACTCCGGTCGCGATATTGGGCAAGAGTTCAGCCTGGATTACTCGTCGACGGTGGCCAATGGTTTCACCTTGAGTGCTGGCGCTGGCGTCTTTCTTCCGGGCCGATTTGTGAAGTCCATCGGTGGAGGCAGATCTGGAAATCAGACCTTCGGTTACTTCATGCTCGGATGGAAATTCTGACCTAACGGACGGCTTCCAGCAACCTGTCCAGATCCTTCACTAGGATGTGCCGCGCTTGGGTTTCAATCCACTCTTGCTTCTGCCAACGGCTCATGATGCGGATCGTGGACTCTACGGTCGTACCAGCCAGTTCAGCAATCTCTTGCCTGGTGAGAGGAACATCCAACAAGATTCCCTCTGGGAGCTCACGCCCAAACGACCGTGTGAGCACGAGAAGCACGGCTGCCACGCGTTGCTCAACCGTCCCTACTGAGAGGTGGGCGATGAGGTCGAATGACTGTCTTAGCCGGTGCGTAGTGCGCTTGAACACCTGTTCTTTCAAAACGACGTTCTTCTCATAGACCGGCAAAAAGCCTGCCTTCGGCACTTTGAGATACCAGGTTGCGGTGATCGCTTTGGCTGACTGCGGGCACCCTGTACCATCGATGGCCCCTAACAAACCGAACACGTGCCCTGGCCCCATGATTTCGGTCGTGATCTCCTGATGGCTTGGCCCCACGGTGGTCATCTTGATGAAACCAGTACCAACGACGCCAAAAAAAGAGACACTGCTACCGCTAAGCCAAATCGTCTCGCCCTTTTCGGCATGCGCCATGCGAGAATTCACCACAAGCTCGCCGACCTGTTCATCCGTCAGGCCCCCCAGCAGCGTGCTGCTCAAGAAGACCTCCCGGCGCGATGGTGCTTCTGCCTGCTCAGACATCCTCTTAGATTAGCATGGCGCTGGCCTCTCCTGGTGCTCGTGAGCCGCCAGAAGGCGTCTACGGCGAGGAGCCCGGCGCTTTAGGTGTCGATCTTGCTTTTGCCAATCTTTCTTCACCGTCGCTGTCTCTCGGGCTTGATCCCCGGATGAGAGACCAAATGGAGGGAATTGAGAGACCACTACCCTTGGTCTCTCTAAAGGTCTCTCTTAGCCCCTGGATTTCATGAGACTTCCTGAGACGCCCGTAGACTCAAATCAGAGGATTTTCGACCTAATTTTCTTCAGTCCTAAGGAGGGCGTCGGGGGTTCGAGTCCCTCCGAGGCCGCCAAGAGAAGCTCCTGCCAGTTCGCGGGTCTCGGGTGGCTGACGACGCATAGACAACCGCACCGCGCTCATCCGGCAGTATCGCGCCGCCTCCGGTCATGGGTCGAAACTGGATCCTTATGGCCGGAGAGAAAGGCCCTTAGCCGTGTACTGCTGGGGTGCGTAGGCAATCGAATCGTAGCGATCGAGATCGGTTCGCAGTATGGCGGCACGTTTCGCATTCGGTTCGAACACGCCTAGTCTCATCATCTTGTGGGGGCCTGAAACTGAACCAGTCGCAGGGAAATACTTCACAGAGTCTCGATTGAGCGGAAGGCTCTCCCCGACATAGAGAGTTTGCGAAACTCTATAGTGCGGATAAAAGTAGAGATCCTGCCCTTCTGAAGGCTTGGATATGCCAGACTTTATATCGTAGACTCTGACTGGCTTTCGGCTCCCATCACGAATTTCAACTGAATTTGAGTCAAAAGAGAGGTTGCAGTACCAGCCGCTTCCAAGCGACTTCGATGAACCAGTCGCAAGGTTTAGTTCAGTAATCTCGGGCTCTGGCAAGTTTGAGGTCCGGGAAAAGTAAATTCTCTCACCGTCGGCTGAGATTGCAAAGTCGCCTTCCTTGACATCGCGAGTTATTTCGGACTCAGTTCCCGTTGAGAGATCCAACTTCATAAGAGAACCAGTGTTCACATAGGCTCCGGGGTACTGACGAGATCCAAGGCCACGAAAGAAGAAGATTGAGAATTTTTTGGGGTGTATGCGCATTTCACCGACGACATCATCCCAAATGACGTCACCCGCACCAGAGTGAACTTGCTTGGCGGTGCCTTTATTGAAATCAATGAGCACAAAGCGATACTGGTTTGCGGACTGCTCAATCTCGAAGACGACGAGATGGCCGAGAGAATTCGGTCCGGCCAGGGCATAAATGCGCCAATTGGACTTGTAGAAGGTGGTCTCCTCTTTGGCCGTATGCAGGGTGAGCGAGTTATCTCGGCTCGAAATGACAGTACCCTCGAAACGAAGGTCGCTTAGAGTTACAGATGTTTCTTCTATCCCTCCTAAGTGGTCATGGTCAGTGATGGGTGGAGGGGCGAATATGCTAAGCAGCAGGCTTACAGGGCCGTAAATGAACAGGCAGCCCCCGCCTACGGCAAGCGTGATGGCAATCCATGTAAGCCACTTCCTCGGCTTCTTTGGTAGGGGTGGTGCAGTCATGGCCGTCTAAGACAATTATGTCACGGAGTCGAGGCCGGATAGCAGGGTTTGCTTGCATACAAATTGACGGCTGGTGGCTTAGGTACTCTTAGGTCGTCCCGCTAGAGTGAGAGAGATGAAGCCACCTCGAAGCCTGAAGATCAATGATATCGAAATTGGCACCGGGCGAGCGTGCGTGCCCGGCGACACGGCGTTGGTTCATTACGTCATCAGGCGTCCGAAGGGAGACGTGCTTTCCTCTAGTGGCGAAAAATGGCCCTCCGAGATCGATGTTGGTCGGCGCGATTACTATGTAGCAGTCGAATACGGCCTCCTGGGAATGCAGGTGGGTGGTCGTCGATCGGTCGTCGTTCCGCCAATTTTGGTTGGATACCTGCACACTCAGTTTGGATTGCCACCGGGGTCTATGGTGATTATTGAGCTCCACCTTATTGACTTGCTGAGAAAGTGGGATCCGGACATGGAATCTCGCTTGAGTAGCCGCTCCAAGACTTGAGTTGGGAGGGGCAAGTCCATTGATTGGCTTGTCTGGTGCAATAGGGCGGAGACCCTCGGAGGTCGCAAAATTGAACTAAACGCCGGTAGTTCCCCAAGTCTTTGAGTTCCTCCGAGGCCGCCAGTTTGAAATGATGCTCCGTTGGGCTTCGGCGGGGCAGATAGGGCAGCCCCATCGACCCCCCGCGGCCGGCTGGGATTTCCGGCCCCCGTCCGCCAGCGACTCGGTCCTCCCCCCACGGAATTCACCTCAAAACCAAGCCCCGTTGACTATAATCACGGGGGCGATCCCGCAACGGTCGTCGCTTCGGATCAAGGAGGGAAGGATGAGCAAGAGTAACCCGAGCCCATCCCGCGAACCGGCGACGAACCTCCTCTGGAGAATCCAGCTATTCGGCGGACCCATCTTGCATTCGGCCTCGGGGGCGCGGCAAACCCGATTCCGATCCAAGAAAGTGGCCGCCCTCCTGGCCTACCTGGCCATCCACCACGAAAAGGCCTGCTCTCGGGAAGCGCTCATCGAAGCGCTGTGGCCCGATGACGCGGATCAGGATGCGCTTCCCAACCGGTTCCGAGTCACCTTGGCCTCCCTGCGCCGGCAGCTCGAGCCCCCTGGCTTTCCCTTCGGCTCGGTCCTCGATAACTCGGTGGCGGGATGCATCGCCCTGAGGAAGGGCTCCACAACGTGCGACGTCACAGATTTTGAGGCTGAATATGCGCGCGGCAACTTTCATAAGGCCGCTGAACTTCTGCATGCGCCCCTCCTGCCCGGGGTGTACGACGAGTGGGCAAGCGAATTCCAGATTCGTTTCCATATGCTGGAAGAGCAACTCGCGCCTTACAAAGCAGGCCCCGAAGAGCGCCCCAGCGAAGCTAGCCCGGCAGGGAGTTCTCCGAAGAGGAATGCAAGGCTCCCAAGCTTTCTCACCGAATACGTGCCCTCACCAAATACCTTATCGCAACTGTCCGAACTCTTAGATTCTCATCGCTTCCTCACCATCACCGGGGCGGCCGGAATCGGGAAGACGAGGCTGAGCATTGAAGCGACCAAGCTCAGCAAGCACAATGCCGTCTTCGTTCCGCTCGCGGATTGCACCGCTCTCCATGAGTTTTACGATGCCGTCCTCAAGGCGCTCGGAACAGGCACCCAAAGCCCAAACTCGCTGGAGGATCAACTACTCGATACTCTTCAGGTGATCGAACCCACTCTCCTCATCCTAGACAATATCGACCATTTGGTGGAACAGGCCAGCGACTTTTTGAGTGCAGCCTTAACTGCCAATCCGCATGTCAGCTGCATTGCAACCTCCCGAAGGGCGCTCGAGATTCCTGGGGAAGCGGTCTACAGACTGGAGACTCTCCCCAATCCGGCGAGTGCTCCCACTTCCAGCTCGGAACTCCTGGAATATCCGGCGACGGCTCTCTTTCTCAAGAGACTCTCGCAGTCTCGACCCGACTTTCGGGTCCGGGAAGCCGATATTCCGCTGATCGTTGAGATCTGCACCCGGCTGCAGGGCCTGCCCCTTGCCATCGAGCTTGCGGCCGCCCAGATTGCGACTCGCTCCATATCCGAAATCCTCCATCAACTCCGTCACAACCTCGTCGAATTGAAGTCAAGGCAGAGAGCATTGTCCCCCAAACATCGCTCGCTACGCGCCGCCCTGCAAGGCTGCTTTGATGAACTAAATCCAGAACTCCTGACCTTCATCGGGCAACTCGCCTGCTTCTGGGGTGGGTTCACCCTGCTTGCCGCCGAAGCGGTCACGAAGCATCCCCGGAGTGACGAGTATGTGGCCGAGCTCGTCCAGCGATCCTTGCTCAATGCCCAGATTGACGGCCAACAAACTCGATACGAATTCTTGGAGTCCGTGCGGCAAATCGCGCAAGAGCAGTTGACGCCGACGCAGCTTCAGGAAACAGTCGATCAACATCAAGCGTACTTCCTGGGCATCGTCGCCGGTGTGGATGAGGAGAGACTTCATTCGCTCGATCCGGTCGACGAGGAGCAGCTCAACATCAATGCGGCATTCCAAAGGCCGGACACTGGTCAGCCTCTCTACTGGCAAGCTCGAATCGGCGCGATCCAGCACGGATGCCTCCGGGGCAGCTACGCGACGGCACTCAGGCATGTCCGAGAGAGTCAAACGGAGATCGAGGAAATCCCTTCGTCATCACTCAAGCGAGATTGGATCGCGAGCGCTTTGGAAATAGTGACCGAAGTCGGACTCTACGAGGAAGCTGAACAACTATCAACCGTGTTGCATCAAATTGGGGTTGATTCAGATGACTTGATCGCGGAGTTCACGTACCGAACCCGTCTCGGTCTCATTCGATCGCGGCAAGGACTCCCGGAGGAGGGGATTCAGTTGCACGAAAGCAGCCTGGAGCTTGCCAAGAGCATCAGCAAGAAGAACTACATTTCAAGTGCTGTTGCTCATCTGAGCGGTTCACTTCACGCCTATGCCCGGACGCTGGAACCCAATGACCCGATGCGGATCAGCATGCTTCTGCGGGCAAAGGAGCTCGCAAGAGACCTTTCGGAAACGGCAAATCCTACTTCAAGATGGTATCCCCTTTCCTTCCTCTTGCTGGCGGTCGCCGAATACTATCTGGGTGACTTCTCTCCCGCGCAAGTAAATTTCCGTATCGCCTATGAATCCGCAATCGCCCTGCAACGAAGAATTGTTCAGGCGTATTGCACATTCTTTCTCTCGCAGATTGCTACGAAAGAAGGTGATGAGTGCCTCGCCGAGGCGTACTGGCAAGAGTTTTCGGACCTTAAATTGCAGACGGGGCTCGTGCGGAATGAGAGTGCTTGGAGCCGCGCCAGCGAGTGACTCCAAGCCTCCGCGGCCTCGGATTAATGCCCGGCTAATGCGCCCCCGATAGCATGGGCTCATGTCCCTCACGACTCAATTCCTGGCACGCATGTGCGCCATCTCCGTGGCATCGGCTGCCATCGCGACCTCAATGGCGCAAACGAATGTAGCGGCTTCCGCGAATGGTGGCGTCGGGTCTCAGAGCTCCGTGTGGGCTACCCAAGCCACTCCCGACAAAGGGAATGACGGCAATCGAGATGGGCGCTGGAACTCTCAGTCCGTCATGCATACCAACTTTGAGGCGGGAGCCTGGTATCGCGTGGCCTTTGCCTCTCCCTCCGCTGTTTCGCAAGTCAATGTGTTCAACCGCACCGACAGTTTCATGGGCCGGCTGAATCCGTTTACGGTCAGTCTGTCTCTCAATGGCAACACGGTTTGGAGTGCCACGAACCAGACTTTTGTGCAGAACATAAACGACGGGAATCCGTTCGCCTCCGGCATGAGCTTCAACACCGGCTCCGTTCTGGCCGACTCCGTGATGGTGCAACTCGACGAAACCAATTACCTGCATTTGGCGGAGGTGGAGGCCTTCGACGCGGTCCCTGAGCCCGCCACGATGATCGCTTTCGGAACTGGAATCGCACTCCTGGCTCGCCGTCGCCGGGCGCAGAAGCTGGCCGGATGATCGCCGCAAATACACGGCTAATGCCCCTTTTGCTAATGTAGCGCGACGAATCGCACCAAGCGGAGATGTTCAACGAGATGATGAAGAACCTGTGGAAAGCGCTGGCCCTTACCCTTTGTGTTTGGGCGGCCCTGATTATGGCGGGCTGTGGTGGCGGGGGGTCAAGCGAGTCCTCTCTGGGGCCACTTCCCGTTTTCATTGCCGGCAGCGTTGCCGATGCGGACCGCACCCGAGTTACGGGTGAAGTCACTGAGTTCTTCAAAACGGTTGCGACCCAGCCGGATGCCATGCAGCGCGTCATCAACTACATGAAGACCAAGCCCGAAATTGTTGCGACAGAGCTCAGCAAGAGTGGGGATGCGGTCGCGTGGTTTAAGGATGGTGTGAAGTACATGGTGATCGACTCCGCCCCGGGTGGTCGCACAAGGAGCGCCGGTTCCGTGCCAACTCCGCCAGCGCCGGTTCAGGAATCGAAGACCAGAGAATTGCCCGGGGCAAACAAGGCCTACTTGATGCACGTCAATGCCGCCGACTTCATAAACTCCATCCAGTTCTTTGACCCGGCTTTGGCGCAGAAGGGCTACGATACGATTCCGCTGGAAGGCGCGGTCGGTGACTTTGCTCAAATTCAAGATGCCGGTGTTCTCTACATCAACACGCTCAGCGCTCTATCTCGAGATCGGAACGAGGAGGATAGAGTCTGGTACCTAACTTCAACTCAGAACACGGCCGGAAACTACCAGCTCTATCGAAGCGAAATCGAAGCGGGAACGATCTGCCTTGTCAGCTACATCGTCGATACGACGTCGGATGCACTTACCTACCAAGAAGGGTTGATGGTCAGCGACAAATTTCTTCAGCAATCGGGCATGTCATTCAAACCGAATGCTATTTGGATCAATGAGATCTTCTTTGGCTCGCAGGAAGGGATGCTTCAAACCGCATTTAGCTTCAATGGCCTTGAATCTTACTGGGCTTGGGGAGGTGAGTTTGACGGCTTGGAGGCATCGGAAACCACGCAGTTCGTCCTTGCCAGATTCCTCGGGACACCTGTGGATATTGAGGACGATTTACCGCCCTACAATGTGAACGAGGTTCAAAGCGAGCTGGGCGCAGCAACGCGCGTGTCTGGCAACTTGAAGGTGAACCAAACCAGTGTCAATGAGTTTTCAACGTTTTCGGGCTATACAAGAGACGACGTAAATGACCTGACGATGATTCCGTCCATCAGATCAGCGGTGCTTGACAAGGAGAGCAACACCATGGTGATCGAGGGATTCTTCGGCAGCGAATCTGGGGCGGTCACGATTGATGGAAGCACCCTGAACGTTCTGGCTTGGACTCCCAAGAAGGTCACGGTCGAAGCTCCCACGGCCACCAAGGGCGTTCTTGTGCTGCGCTCCCTCGGAGGTGCTTCGGCGTCGGGGCAATTGCTGAGCAAGCGATTCGAGTGGGAAGACATTGTCTTCTCAATCATCCCTGGCGAGATCGCGCTGAGAAAGCAGGAGTCGAAATCGTTCACAGTCAGTGCGACGGGCGCCGGGGTCCCGGCGGGCTCAACCTACAAATGGACGCTTTCAGGCGCAGGCTTGATCAATGGCTCCAGTTCATTCACAGGCCCCGCCACAACCGTGACGTTCCAGGCGCCCAATGCCGAGGGGGAAACGGTGCTCAACGTTGAGATTCTTTCTCCAAGCGGGACCAAACTGGGCGATGCTTATGCCGTGATCGGGATCGGCGACAACCGCATCTCCTACGTTGCCAGTAATGTAACGAACTATCCGCAGCTAAGTGGCGAACACGCGTTTGCCGATGGTCGAGGCACTCGATTCAAGGGTCAGTCGTTCGATGAATACGAGTTCGGCTATAACTGGGACAACGCCTCCGGATTTCCGCGTGTCGTGGTCCATTTGGAGGTTCCCAAGGACACCGTCCTCGCCCCGGGCCAGGAGTATGAGTGGTCGTCGGTTCCTGGAGTCGGCTACTACTTTGGGACGACGGAGAGCTTGACCGACCCGACCGAGAATGGGAATCTGTTGCTCTACGGCAACGAAGGAAAGTTGCTGATCACTTCGGTCAGCACGAACCCGAACGGGAGTGTGAATATTGGGTACTCGTTCAAGATTGGGAGCGATGCAGATCCTGATACCTTCGGCTCAGGGGCCATTGTGGTGACGACCGAGAACCCCTGAGCCTGGCCGAATCACCTCCTGGGACACCCGCACTCGCGGGGCTCCAGGAGGTGAATCGCTTTCGGACTCTCTGTCGGCGCACTCAACCAGTCATCGCCATGAGGGCAGCGACGAGATCATAATCTCGTCATTGAGGCAGCGGGAAGTTGACTCCGGGGCAGCCAATCGCCTTAAGCCTACGAAATCGGTTCGGCGGGCGGACCGGCTTCACCGATGAAGTCAGTGCCATCGTAGTCTAGCCAGTCGAGGAGAGCCTTCTTGCTGCTATTGGCTAGGCAGATTGACATGTCTGCCGCTCCGTAATAGATATAGAGCGTATCGTTATCGTCTCCTACGGTCACGCCGCACGGAAAGACGACATTGGGGACGTCACCAACCGTCTCATACGATTCCTCCGGCCCAAAGATCCAGGATTGGCTTCGTCTCAGGCACACAGCTGGATTTTCCAAATCAAACAGGGCAAGTCCGATGCGGTAGAGCGAACCCGATGCCGTGGTCCGAACCCCATGATAAATTACGAGCCATCCTTGGTCGGTTTCGATGGGTGGCGGGCCGAGCCCAATTTTGTTCGCGTCCCACCACGCACCGCGCCGGGCCGGAAGCAAGACGGTATGTCCACCCCAGTTTCGCAGGTCGGGCGACCCCGAAAGCCACAAGTGGGCTCCCGACACCGTTGACGGACGATGGATCAGAAGAAATTCGCCCCCAAAACGCTTTGGAAACACGGCCGCATCCTTGTCGTCGGCTTGCATCACGAGCCCGAGACGTTCAAACGACTCAAAGTCCTTCGTGGTGGCAAGAGAAACTCCTGGCCCCGCCTTGCCAAAGGCTGTATAAGCAATGAGATATTCGTCAAGCTCCGGGATATACGTGATCCTCGGGTCTTCGATCCCCCACACTTCCTCCGGATGCCGATCCGGATCTGACTCAAACGACGGTGCGGGCGCCACTGTCCACTGATCCACCCCATTCGGTGATCTGGCTACGCTCAGGTGGGAGATACCTCGTCGATCTTCAACTCGGCAGAGGAGCAGCGTACTTCCATCGGCTAGTCGAGTGGCTCCGGGATTGAAGACACTATGGGCTGGGTAGGGCCAATGATGCGCGGTTAAAATGGGATTGCTTTCAGAGCGGATGAACAGATCGGGGTAGTGGTTGTGTTTGATAAGATTGCTCCTGGGGAGCCTCGAGCTTTGCGAACATCGCTTGCAGCTCGAAGTTCTGCAAATGCGGTCAAATAGGATATGGTGGATTCGGCGCCTTGATTTCGATTGACACCGTCTCGTTGCAGGCCATCAAAACAGCCGCCGTACTCTGAATTGACCATGGTCAGGCCATGCACATTCCGGCCCAAGAACCACCCAAAGCAACGAGTTGCTTCTGGGAAATAGTGACTTTGACCCGACACCGAATAGGCGGTTAGGCAAGCGGAAACCATGCTCGCCGCCTCGATCGGCTGTTGATCAAACTGCGTCGTGCCGAAATCCGACGGCCCGGCTCCTTCTGAACCAACCGGAGCGAAGTCGCCATTTTCCGATGTTTGTCGAGCGAGCAGCCAGTTGAGCGATGCGAGGCCCATGCTTAGAATTTTGGAATCGTTGAGCACGTGCCCGGCCCTGATCATCGCTTGCGGGATCCGGGCGTTGGCATAAGCCACTCGTGATTCCAGCCACATCCAATCCTGGCTGGAATTCCGAGCAAAGAGACGCTGAAGGCGGCCGGCCATCGTTTCTATCAGTGATCGCGCTGACTTTTCACTATGTTGGTCGTCGAGAATTGCGGCCGACCCTAAGATGAGGTAAGCCCATGCGCGAGGGCTCCGTGATTCTTGAACTGAATCAATGGCGGATAAAAAGAGCTTTGACGCATAAACGGATCGCTCAGGACAACGACTTCGTTTGGCGGTCTCTCCCAGCGCCCACATGGTTCGCCCTTGGGAATCCTCCGATCCCGCGTCCTCGAGCCACTCACGTCGAAAACTCATGAAGTTTCGGAACCGACCCGTATCTTCGTTCAAGGCATCCGCTACGAAGGAGAGGTACCTCGACTGCAACGTGACTAATCTTGCGCTGGAGTCAGCTCGAGGCTCAAGGAGCAAGGTAAGGAGGAGTGCCCGGCAGTTATCGTCCAAGCAGTAGCCTTCTCGGCGATTCGCGGTCGTGAATGTCGCATGCTGCAGGATTCCGGTATCGTCAGTTAGTGCTTCAAGATGAGCCAAACTGGGGTCAGACCGCAGGTGTGTGGACTCAAGAGTGGACCTGGAAACGTCACGTCTAGGAATGAAATCTTGTACGGCTTTATCCAATGACTGTACGTATAGCTGACCGACGAGATCCCAGTACATTTGGGAGCCATATTCTCGGGCGCGAAGGCTCATTTCACGGCGACCCTCCACTTGAGAGCAACTCCCCAATACAGCAGATGCGATCGCCTCGGGGTCTCGGAACGGTACTAAGACTCCTCGGCCATCGGCGAGGACTTCCTTTGCGTACTCGTAAGGGGTTGAGATGACCACCTTTCCCGCTCCCATTGAATAGGCAAGCGTCCCCGATGTGATTTGCATGGGGTTTCTATAGGGCGTGATGTAAAAATCAGTGGCCGATAAGTACTCAACTAGTTGGCCGACAGGTACGAAGTCGTCGATAAACTCGACGTGTTGAGACACGTTGAGCTCAGATGCGAGCTCAAGAAGGCTGTGGCGATACTGCTCGCCCATCGAAGCCCTTATGTGGGGGTGAGTAGCTCCAACGACTAAGTACTTCGTGTCAGGATAATCGGCACACAGCCGTGGAAGAGCGCGGATGACATCATCAATACCTTTATCTGGTGATAAGAGGCCAAATGTCAAGAGAATCGGGCCACTGCCTCCGAGTCTTGTTCTAAGTTCTTGACCGGCAGTTGAGGGGATTCTTGGAATGCCGTGCGGTATGTAGTCCACTTTGCTCGGGTCGACGCCATGAACCTCCGACAGCAAATCCCGGGCCGTATGGCTCATGACGACCAGTCGGGTCGAGAGGTCAATAAGCTCGTCAAGGATAGCCCTTTGCTCATCAGTCGGAGAGCGTAAAATTGTATGGAGAGTAGTGACCACAGGAATGTTCACTTTCTTCAGCAAGTCCAAAAGGTAGATGCCATTCGTTCCTCCAAAAATCCCATACTCATGTTGAACAGATAAAACATTGGTCTGCGAGCTATTTAAGGCTTCGGCAGCCAGTGAGTATGCTCTACGGTCAGCGACCGGGATATCGGCAAACACGCCCGGGGGATAGTCGTAGTCTTGGTCAGACATCGACATGACTTCGATTTCTGCTTTCGGAGCTGCTTGCCTGATCGCATCCGCAAGATCGGCGGTGAACGTGGCGATGCCACACCGTCGTGGCACATGAGTCCCCAGAATGACCAAACGATCGAATCGATTGAGCGATCTGGGGTGATGCATATGGCAAGCTACTCTGAACTCCTACCCCTTGTTACAGATAGGCTCAAAATTAAATGATTTCTAGCAAAAGCTGTGTACGTCCGGCGGGTCACCCGGAATTCTCCGCCGGAAGCCCAACGCTTGGGTATCGTCAAGGGCGGGGCGAGTCGAGTGAGCCCTCGGAGGCAGCCTGATTCCATCCGTTGGCTCAGGCAGTTCAGCCTGGCCTTTTGAATCTCTAAGCTAGCAGACGACTTTATCCGTCGCGTAGGGCGTCGAGAAGGCGCAAGCTGGAGGCTGGGAAGCGGCCCAGCCACCGAGCCTGAATCTCGAGCAAAGGCCCGACATTCAGCGTGTTGACCCGGCTGCGACCGACCCGGCGGCTCACAACGAGTTCGGCCCGCTCAAGCACGCCGAGATGTTGCATCACCGTGCAGCGGTCGAGGTCAGGGAAGTAGAGTGCCAGCGCCCCCGTCGTCAGCGATTCCTCGCGGAGGAGGTCGAGTATGCGCCGCCGGCGCGCGTCCGCCAGCGCCTTAAATACCAAGTCCAGAGTCTTCTCAGCCACGACCGTTGACATGTTATAGAACTATAACATATAATCCACCGATGGAGCAAGTGAACCTTCTCTCGTGCAGCTTTTCGATCAAGATTGATCGACCCATTGCGGACGTCTTCGACAGCGTGTTTCGCGCCGACAAGCTCGCCCGGTACTTCGCCGGGGGCGCGAAGGGCGACCTCGTGCCGGGTGCAAAGGTGACGTGGCAATTCCACGACTTCCCCGAAGCCGGAGATATGCCAGTCGAGGTTGTGGAAACCCGCCCGAACGAGCTGATCCACCTGCGTTGGGAGTCCTGCGTGGCGGATGAATGGAACGATGTGAAGATCACGTTTGAGCGGCTGGAAAACGATCAGCAAACCCTCGTTCGTGTCACGGAATCCGGTTGGCCGAAGACGGACCAAGGCATCCAGGGCGCTATCGAGAACTCGGGGGGCTGGGCCAACGCCATGACGTGCCTCAAGGCATATTGTGAGCACGGAATTGGTCTCCGCGAGTTCGCCTTCGGAAGTTAAGCCAGCGGCAATTCGCAAAAAAGCAGGGCCAGTGGTCAGTCAAAAAACTGACCATGTGGTTCGCTCTGTCTATTCCAGCGAGGCAACCGGTGCGGCCCCAGCGCCGGCTTTGAGGCCATCTCAGCCTCTCACTTTCAGCACAAACACGCGCACGCCCAGCGGCTCCACTGACTCTCTCAAGCCCCCGTTCTCTATAGGAACCCGCCGGTCATCGGAGAGAAAGCGGGCCTCGCCCGTCACCCCGTTGATCGTGATCTTGGCGTTGGCAGCGGGGCTTCGCGTGGGGTTCACCACAATCACCGTCGCTTCACCATCGAGGAGACGCCAACCCACCTCAAGGGGGCCATCGGCACTGACCTGGATGCCGGAAGGGTTCACCGGCCCCTGCAGGGTGCGCCCGGCTCTGCGGATCAAAGCGTTTTGTCGGACCATCTCGGCCACGATTTCGGGTGGCGCCGCATCAAAGCGGAAGGCATCGCGCCTCACCGATGCGGGGAAGTAGAAGATCCCCCGTGCCCCATGCAAGATCGCGTACCAGATTTGCGCGCGCATTTCCGCAGGGGTTGGGCAGCGCGCCCCCGGCACATTCCCGCTCTCGATCTCGCTGGCCTCGATGAAGACGAACTGCGGCTTGTTCGTCAGTTTGCGGATCGCTCGCATCGGCTCCGCAATCAGCGTGATGTCGCCTCGGCGCGATTCGTGGGCGCGGTTGAGCCAACCTCCTGCGGGATAGATGTCACTAGCGATCCAGTCGGCCGTGCGGACCAGGCGCGGATAGTAAGTGGCGTATTCGCGCGAGTAAGCGTCCGTACGGGTGGTGAACCACGTGATGTCCGGCCCGGCAAAGTTCAAGAAGATCTTGCGGTTCGGGTCAATCCGGCGCCATTCCGCGTAGGTTCGCTCAAAGCCGGGCGTCCAGGCGGGGGCTCGGCCAGCGGCATCGGGTTCGTCCCAATGCGACCACGCCAGCAGATCCTTGCGGCCAATGTCGTCCTGCGGGTTGGCCGCGGGCCGGCGGATGATGCGAAAGCCCCCGGCGCGGGCGGCGCGATCCCAGGCCGCGGGGTCGTGGTTCATCGGCACTTCCAGCAGGGTATCGACACCGCGCTGTTTCCACTTTTCGAAAGACTCCACGGGCTGCGCGAACACGCCAATCGGGAAAAATCCATCGAGGAACAGCGCCTCGGCCTGGCTCGAAGGAGCGGCGGGCAGGGGCCGAGAGCAAGATGCCGTAGGCAAAAGGAGCAGCAGGAACGCAAAGGGCATCGATCTCAGCATGGGTTGAGGGGAAGGACGAGGGAGATCGCGGCAAGGGTGCAAGTTTGCCCGGGTTGGCTTTACGCAAACGCGAGAAGAATTCAAGGGGGTTACCCATCACGAAGTCAAAGAAAAGTGGCCAGACTTCCAGATTTCCAGTAGAATGGTTCTCCGAGGTTCACGCAAGTAGGTGCTCCCCGGAGGCATCTCCATGAACATCCGATTTCTAGTCTCGACATTCCTCGGCGCGAGCCTCGCGACGACCTCTTTCGCCTGGACCTACACCAACCTTCATCCGTCCGGCGCATCCGTTTCCTTCGGCGATGGGGCCGGCGGAAGCACCCAAGGCGGCCGCGCGAATATCGGCGGGGTCATTCGCGCCGGCATGTGGACGGGCACGGCCTCCTCCTGGGTGGATATGCATCCGACCGGGGCCTCCATCTCCGAAGTGTGGGGGGTTTCGAGTGTCTCCCAGGTTGGCTATGCGCATTTCGGTACCACGACTCACGCGAGCCTCTGGACGGGCAGTGCGGGGAGCTGGGTCAGCTTGAACCCATCGGGCTCTCTCGGCGCGGTGGCCTATGCCGCCACCGCCACGAACCAGATTGGCAACACCTATATGTTCAGCACGGTGCTGGCCAGCCTTTGGAGCGGTAGCTCGGCCAGCTGGGTGAATCTCAATCCGACGGGCTCCACGGCCTCCGAAGCCTGGGGCGGCTCCGGCTCCAACCAGGTGGGCTACGCCACCTTTGGCGGCGTGCAAGAAGCGGCCCTGTGGTCGGGCACGGCGGCGTCCTTTGTCAGCCTGCAACCCGGTGGTGCAAGTTCTTCGCGGGGGCACGAGTCGGATGGAGCGCAGCAAGTGGGCTACGCGGTGGTGTGCGGTGCCTCCCACGCGAGCCTCTGGACAGGTTCCGCCGCCTCGTGGGTGGATTTGAACCCGAGTGGAGCCACATCCTCCACGGCCTGGGGAAATCTGGGCGGGCTTCAGGTCGGCGGATCGGTGATTGGCGGGGCGCAAAGAGCCAGCCTTTGGAGCGGTTCGGCCGGTTCGTTCGTGGATTTGCACTCCTATCTGCCCGCTTCGTTTAGCAACTCGGTGGCTCGATCGATCTCGACGGATGGAGTGAATTACTACATCGTGGGCGGCGGGTTGAATACGGCGACGGGAAGAGGGGAGGCGATCCTTTGGACGCAGGCCGTGCCGGAACCGGTGACC
>CALRVA020000005.1:0-35673 GCA_943371495.1 Archangium gephyra
GACTTTACGCGGCGCATGTACCGGGAGGAGACCGGCCGGGAAGTGCCCGCCGACCCCCGCGAACCGCAATGGGTGGCGTGGCGAACACAGAAGGTCGAAGCCTTTGCCAAGCGGTTTGTGCGCGAGGTGCGCGAAGTGGCGGGACCGGATTTCATCATCTCGCTCTCACCCGGGCCGCACCCCTGGGCGCTGGAGAACTATCTGATTGACTGGCCTGCGTGGAGCCGCTGGACCGACAACCCGACCTGGGATGAGTACATCCCGCAGGTCTACCGAATGAACTACGCGGGCTTTGCCCGGGATTGGCCGAGCCAAGTGAGCGCGATGGGCGCGCGGAACAAGGATCTGATTGCCGGGGTTCGCCTGGTGGGCGACGGGCCGGACGCCACCCGGGAGGATGTGACCCGCCACGTGGACCTGACCCGCGAGACGAAGAGCATGGGGCACGCGTGGTGGTTCAGCCGGGGCGTGCTGGATCTGTTCTCGAAGGAGTTAAAGGATTACTACCGGGGTTCGGCGCCGCATCCGCGTTTCGGGGCGGATTGGCGTCCGGCGCCGGTGCGTTTCGCCCAGGGTCGGGATGGCGCGTGGCGGGCTCGGGTTCCGGCGGGGCGGTATCGCATCATCGCCAAGCTCGAGGGGCAGTGGCATACCGTGGGCACGCACGAGGTGCCAGCCGGGCGCGGGGCCATGGAAGTCAAGATCGAGAAACCCGGAGCGACGGCGGTCGAGTTTCTGGTGCAGCGGCGCGGTTAAGTTGCCCCCCGCGAGGGTCTGCCGGTAAGGTGAAGCCTTGATGGTTTTCAGCCTTCTAGCAGGTTTGTCGATGGTGCTTGGTCGTGATTCTGATGCGGGACGGGACACCGGACCGGCCCCGGCGAGCAATCTGTCTTTGTCCGCGCCCATCACCACTTGGGATGAAGGCATTCCGCTTGGGAACGGCCTGACGGGAGGGCTACTGTGGGGCGGTGGAAACCAGCTCAATGTCTCGCTGGACCGGGGCGACCTGTGGGATGAACGCCCAGCCAAAGGGATGCAATGGGATAAGTTCACCTACGCAAACTTAGTGCGAATGGTGCAGGCTCGCGATCGCGCGGGCATTGATGACATCTTCGAGAGGGCGTACTACGACGTCCACCCCAGCAAGCTCCCGGGCGGGCGGCTGGTGCTCGATCTCGGATCGCGCCAGGTGCAATCGTTTGGTCTGGACCTGAAGGGCGCCGAAGGCCAAGTCCAGCTGGCGACGGGGGATCGAATCCGGGCCTGGTGGCTGGGTAAGGATCAAGTGGGGCGGCTTTGGGTGCCGGGTCCTCAGCCCGTGGGGATCAAGCTGATGACCCCGGGCATGGTCGCCACCCAGGGCGCTCAGGATGTAGGGCCCGATAGTCGGGGCGTGGGCTTACTCGGTTATCCGCCCGCGAAGTTTGGCGAAGGGGAAGGGCTCTACTGGTACGACCAAGAGGCGGCCGAGGGCCTGCGCTATGTAGTGATGGCGGGGGTGAAGTCCGCCGCCGACGGGCAGCACATCGTCACCACGATTACCTCCACTGCCGATGGCCCCGACCCCGTGGCCGTGGCCAAGCAAAGACTGCGCGCCGCTTTAGCCCGGCCCCTCAATTCGGTGCTCAAGGATCACCAGGCTTGGTGGAGTGATTTCTGGGCGACAAGTGGAGTGCGACTACCAGAAGCACACATCCAAAGACAGTATGATTTTGTAAGGTACCTGTATGGTTCCGGGTCTCGCCGGGGGGTGCCGCCCATGCCGCTGCAAGGAGTGTGGACGGCCGATGCGGGCTCGCTTCCGCCCTGGAAAGGCGACTACCACAACGACCTGAACACCCAGATGACCTACATGGGTTATCAGGGCGCGGGGCAATGGGATGCGGGGCTGAGCTACCTCGATTTCTTGTGGGAGCGCCGCCCCCGATTCCAGCGCTTTGCGCGGGAGTTCTACGGCACCGAGGGGCTCAGCACCCCCGGCGTGATGACCCTCTCCGGCGAACCTCTGGCGGGGTGGGTGCAATATAGCCTCTCCCCCACCATGACGGCCTGGAGCGCGCACCTGTTCTATTTGCACTGGCGCTACACCGCCGACGATGAGTTTTTGCGCACCCGGGCCTACCCCTGGTGCCGCGAGGCCGCCGAGTGCATCGCCGCGCTGCTCAAGCCGGACGCCGACGGTCGCCTGGTTCTCCCCACTTCGTCTTCGCCTGAGATCTTCGACAACTCGGACCGGGCCTGGCTGAAACCCAACAGCAACTACGACCTGATGAGCATGCGGATGCTCTTCCTCTCGCTGGTGGAGATGGCCACCGCCGTGGGAGACAAAGAGGAGGCCGCCAAGTGGCAAAAACTAAACGATGACCTGGGCGACTACCATGTGCGGGAAGACGGCACGCTGCGCCTGAACTCCGAGGAAGACCTGCCGGGCTCGCACCGGCATCTCTCGAACCTCATGGGGTTGCATCCGTTCAACCTCATTCACCCAGAAGGGGGCTACGAGGATCGCAAGCGCATCCGCGCCAGCCTGGCCGAGTGGCAGAGCAAGGGCACCCAAGGGTGGGTGGGCTATTCCTTCTCTTGGATGTCCGCGCTGCAAGCCCGCATGGGCGACGCCGAGGAAGCCCACCGTCTGCTGGACATCTACGCGCAAGCATTTGTGCTTCGTAACGGATTCCATGCCAATGGCGACCAAACGGACAAGGGGTACAGCGGATTCCGCTACCGGCCGTTCACGTTGGAAGGCAACTTCCTGGCCATGAACGCGGTGCACGAGATGCTGCTCCAGAGCTGGAGCCCCACGCCTGGCAAGCTGAATAGTGAGGTCATCCGGGTGTTCCCCGCTGTGCCCGCCGCGTGGCGGGATGTCGCGTTCACTGACCTCCGCGCGGAGGGGGGGTATCGTGTTTCGGCGACCCGACGCCACGGGCTCACGGTCCACGTCAAGGTGGTGGCATCCCGGGCCGGA
This sequence comes from Archangium gephyra, assembly GCA_943371495.1. Classification (GTDB taxonomy): domain Bacteria; phylum Armatimonadota; class Fimbriimonadia; order Fimbriimonadales; family Fimbriimonadaceae; genus JAHBTC01. The sequence goes on from CALRVA020000005.1 coordinate 2,969, forward strand.
ACCCTGCGGCTGCGAAACAACTTTGGCGACCGCATGGCGTGGCTGCACCAACAGCCCCGGTCCGTGGGTCCGGACCTCATCTTTACCGTAGCGGCGGGCGAAATCGTCGAAGGAGTGATCACCGAATGAGAAAGAACCAAATCCTGGCCCCGGCGGGCTGGCTGGCGATGGTGGCCTTGGCCACGGCCTGCGTCAAAGCGGGGGCCAACGAACCTCTCACCAACCCGAACACCAGCGAGGCCCCAGCGGCCCTGGCCGCCAACGCGCCAGCGAAGAAGGTGAACGCGTTCTACATAGGGCATAGCCTGATGAGCGACATCCCCGACATGGTGGGGGCGCTGGCGGGCGATTCCTTCCAGTTCAAGGAGCAGTTCATCCCCGGGGCGCCGCTGCGCTGGCAGTGGGATGAACCCACCCGCAACCCCCAGCCGGGCGACCAGTTCCGGGGTGTCTACGACAAGATGATTTCGCCGCAAACCACGCACTTGGTGATGATTGACAGCGTGCCGCGAGGTGACGAGGGGAGCCTGAAGGAATCTATTGACTACGCCGGACGGTTTTTGAAGTTTGCTCGGTCTAAGAACCCCCAAGTGGCCGCCTACTTTTATGAGCCGTGGCACGATATCACCAGCGGCACGCCGCAACGATCGCAATACGATACGGCCAGCCCGACTCGAGAACTAAGGTGGCGACCCCGCATCAATGCCGACCGCGAAAAGTGGGATCGAGTGGTGGCCGAAGTGAACCGCGCGAACCCGGGAGCCGTACCGATGAAGCTCATTCCGGCCACCACGGCCCTGGGCGAGCTGAGCGACGCGATTGATGCGGGCCAGGTGCCAGGGGTGCGCACTATGCGTGAACTGTACGACGACACCATCCACCTCACGCCGCTGGGCAAGTACTTTGTGGCAATGGTGCACTACCGCGCGCTGTTCGGCGATCTCCCGGCCAGCGTGCCCGTGCAGATCAAGGGGCGGTGGGGTTCGCCTTATTGGGACACCAAGGACTGGGCGGGGAAGACCTGGCCTGCGCCCAAGCCAGAAACGGTGGCGGCCCTGCGCCGGGTGGCTATGGGCGTGAAAATGCCCTAAAGCGGGGCTTTGAAAAACCAGCCGATTTGGTGCCCAGGAAAGGACTCGAACCTTCACTCCCTTACGAGAACTGGCACCTGAAGCCAGCGCGTCTACCAATTTCGCCACCTGGGCACAGGCGGAAGCAGAAGTATGGCATCCTGCGACACGGATTGTCGCGGGATTAGGACCCCAAGCCGCCCGCATAAAGTCGCCCTAAAACAAAGGGAAGGGGACCTCGCACTAATACTGGCCCTGCCGCCCGGGCCAACGTGGAACAACCCCTCAGGCGATGTTAACGGGCGACGTTTTCGTGAAGGAGGGGTTGATCACAGATGATCAGCTTCAAGTCGCCGTCGCCAAGCAACTCGAACTCGGGGGCACCGAATCCATCACCCGCGTGATGGTGGATATGGGCCTCATCACGGAGAAGGACCGCGTCCGCGTGATGGGCAAAGTTTGGGGTATCCCCTTTGCCGACCTCAATGAGCTGGAAGCCACACCCGAGGCTCTCAACCTTGTCACCGCCCAGATTGCCAAGCGATTCAAGTGTTTGCCCTTGGTGGTCCACCAAGACAAGTTGATCGTCGCGATGGCGAACCCCCTGGACGTCTTCGTCATTGACGAACTCCGAATGAACACCGGCTGCGAGATTGAGCCGGTCATCTCGGTGGAAACGGACATCCTTGCCAAGGTCAGCGAGCACTACAAGATCGAGACCAACGTCAACGAAGCTTTGGCCGGGGTGATCTCCGACTTCAGCGGCGAAATGGAGCTGCTGGCATCGGCAGATGACGAGGAGATCAGTGCGGACCAGCTCAAGGCGATGGGCGAAGACGCCCCAATCATCCGCCTGGCCAACCTCATCGTGAACCAAGCCGTGGCCGACGGCGCGAGCGACATCCATATTGAGCCCCGCAAGGATGGCCTAGTGGTTCGCCTTCGCATTGACGGCATCATGATCGAGGCGATGCGATTGCCCAAAAAGGTCATCGCTCCGCTCACCAGCCGCTTCAAGATCGTCGCCAACATGGACATCGCCGAGAAGCGCGCGCCGCAAGACGCCCGTATCTCCGCCACGATCAATGGAAAGGACTACGACTTCCGTGTGAACACGCTTCCCCTGATTTACGGGGAAAAGATCGTTATGCGTGTACTGGACAAGGGCGGGATCAACGTCGGTCTGCAAAAGCTCGGCTTCTTGGACCACAACTACGAGAAGCTGGTGGAGTTTGCCCAACGCTCGTACGGCATCGTGCTCGTCACGGGGCCCACGGGTTCGGGGAAATCCACCACGCTCTATTCGCTCATCAACCAGACCAACGACGGCCTGAAGAACATCGTGACTATCGAAGACCCGGTGGAATACGAGCTCGAGAGCATCAACCAGTGCTCGGTGAACAACCGCGCCGGGATGACCTTCGCGGCCGGTCTGCGCGCCATGCTGCGTCAGGACCCGGACGTGATCATGATCGGTGAAATGCGGGACAACGAGACCGCCACCATCGCCATGGAAGCCGCTTTGACCGGCCACCTTGTTTTCAGCACGCTGCACACCAATGACGCGTGCAGTGCCCCCACCCGATTGGTGGATATGGAGGTGGAACCGTTCCTCATCGCCTCCTCCATCGTGGGGGTGCTTGCGCAACGATTGGTGAGAAAGATTTGTCCCAAGTGCAAGGAATCGTATACCGCAAGCCGCGAGAGCTTGATCCGCTACGGCTTCCCGGTTCCTGAGGATCTTGGCGTGGATACCCATGGCGAACTCACCCTGTTCCGAGGGGCGGGATGTGACCACTGCAAAGGCACGGGTTACAAGGGCCGAATGGGCATCCACGAACTTCTCGACGTCTCCGATGAAGTACGTGACCTTATCTTGAGGCGCGAACCTGCTCATATCATCAAGAACAAGGCCACTGAACAAGGCATGAAATCACTCCAGATGGACTCGGTTCAAAAGATCCTGATGGGATCAACCAGTGTGGATGAAGTCCTCCGCGTGATTTTCGCCTAAAGAATACGACCCCCCTAACCAAAGATTTTTACGGAGAACCAGAGAGACCAGAATGTCCGCCGCACCTAATATCAGTCCGATGCAAGTCGCCGAACGCCTCCTCACGGTGGCAGGCGAGATTGCGGTCATGCCCCAGGTGGTTTACAAGATCGTGGAGACTCTGCGTTCAGAAACGACCTCGGCAGCGGACTTGGAGCGCGAAATCAGCGTAGACCCGGGTTTCTCGGCCAAGGTGCTGCAGCAGGCGAACTCGGCCTACTACGCCCTCCCTCGGCCCGTGCGGTCGGTCAAAGAAGCGGTCACATTCTTAGGCTTCAAGCAAGTCCGGTTCATCGCCATGCAGGCGGGTGTTTTTGATTTCTTCGTGGGCAAAAATGACAAGGATTCGCTCCGCCGCCGCCAATGGTGGCGTCACGCCTTGGATACGGCGCAGGCTAACCTCATCCTTGCTTCGGGCGGTAAGGCGGTGCAACCGGATATTGCCTACACGGCGGGTCTGTTCCATAGTCTGGGACGCACGTTGCTTTGCCGCTCCAGCGCGCCGAAGTACGACAAGGTCGAGTTCCTGATCGAAAAGGGTGCTCCCGCTTGGCAGGCCGAACAGGCCGTCTTTGGGTGCCACCACGGGCACGTGCTGATTGCCGCCGCCGAAGCCTGGCGCTTCCCGGATGACCTCTCTCAGTGCCTGGACTATTTGGAGCCGGCGTTCCCGGGCGAACCGGGCGCAGAAGCCCGTGCGAACCTCTACGTGGCCCATCTCATAGCGACCTTTGTGCAGAAGGGCGCGGTACCCAACATGACTTCTGAACTGATTTTCCCGAGCTGGGTTTATGAGGTTTTGGCTGTAGAACCTGAAAAAATGAACGAATTGGTCATCGGTACTCTGCGAAAGCTGATTGAATCAGCCAAACATCAATAAGAGTCGTCGATTTTATCGACAACATATGGAAAGAGGACACTATGAGCGACAACGGATTTAGTTGGGACAAGATCATCGGACAGACCGGTGACCAACTCCCGGAGTCGAAAGATAAGGACGCGGAACTGTCCGATATCTTGCGCCAGATTTCGGATCGGGGGAAGACCCCCGCGCCCGATGAGAGTGTGCCCGTCGCGAAGCCCGAAGAGGCGGCCCCGCCGGCGCCTTCGGTTGTGCCTCCCGTGGCAGAGGTTGTGCCTCCCGCGGCAGAGGTCGTGCCTCCCGTGTCAGAAGAGGTCCCCGCCGCAACCTCCGCGCCTGAGACCAACGAGTTTCCCATCATTGATCAACCGGTCAAGGTAGGTAGCATCCCGCCCGTGCCGGCCGATCCGGAGTTTCCGGCGGTGCCGGATGTTTTTGCCAACCGGAGTGCCGAGCCGACGCCGAGACAGACGGACGAGGTGTTTGGCTACGCGCGCCCGAGCAGCGCTGAAGAAGAGAAGCTGGAGCTTTCCGTTTTTGGTGCTAGAGCCGGAGAAAACGACGGTCACACGCCCGGGTTTGTCCCGAAGGACGTCCGCGAGCCGGAGAAGGCCAAGGGCAAATTTTATGTCGATGAGAACCTGCAAGAGCAGGGCATGGTGCGCACGGGCGAAGACGTCAAGCCGATCGCCGAGATCCACATTGATGAGTTGCTCCGTATGGCCGTGGAGCGCAAAGCGAGCGACATCCACCTGACGGCGGGCCTGCCCCCGATGGTGCGTATGGATGGCGAGGTGGTGCCGTTGCCGTACGAGATGTTGGATCCGCAGCAAACCCAGCGGCTCCTCTACGAAGTCCTCACCGACGAGCAACTCGAGAAGTTCGAGAACACTCGCGAACTCGACTTTGGTTACTCGGTCAAGGGCCTGGCCCGATTCCGCGTGAACGTTTATATGCAACGCAATGCCGTCGCCGGCGCTCTGCGTATGATCCCGAACCGCATCCCGTCTTTCGACGAACTGCGGCTCCCCTCGGTCATCCGTGAGATTGCTAAGCGCCATAGCGGCATGATTTTGGTGACGGGGCCAACGGGTTCCGGGAAGTCCACCACCATAGCCTCGATGATTGACGACATCAACGAGACGCGGCAGTCACATATCCTCACCATTGAGGACCCGATTGAGTACCTGCACAAGCACAAGAAGAGCATGGTGAACCAGCGCGAAATGCACTCGGACACCTACTCGTTCCACAACGCGCTGCGCGCGGTGCTCCGTGAAGACCCCGACATCATCCTGGTCGGTGAACTTCGCGACCTGGAAACCATCGAAGCGGCCCTGACGCTGGCCGAAACTGGTCACCTCGTCTTTGGCACGCTGCACACTCGCAACGCTCCGGCGACGATTGACCGCGTGGTGGACGTGTTCCCGGCGGACCAGCAGGATCAGATTCGCGTGTTGCTCGCCAACACCATCGAAGGCATCATTTCGCAGCAGTTGCTGCCCAAGCTGGGTGGTGGCCGCGTGGCGGCGCTGGAGATCATGACGGGCTTGCCCTCGGTGAAGAACCTGATCCGAGAAGGGAAGACGCACCAAATGTACAGCGTCATCGAGACGAGCAAGAATGTAGGCATGCGCACCATGGATGCCTCGCTGGCGGATCTGTTCCGACAGGGGTACGTCAGCTACGAAGAGTGCCTGATGCGCGCGGTGGACAAGGAGTCCTTCGCCCGCCTGGCCAAGGGCGCCGCCTAAGGCTTAGCCCGGCTGTACTCGGCTCACGGTGACGAAGAAGTTGTCACCGAGGGCCTTGCTCTTTCGAATGTAGAAGGCCGCGCCAGCAGTCCGCTTGGCGTAGTAGATATCGGCGTCATCCAGGTAAACCGTGCCCAAGCCGGGTACGAACACATCACGCGGAGCTTGGGGCTTGCCCAGCGCCTCGTAAGTGATGTAATACCGGTCGCCCACTGCGGGTTCCAACGCCATGATCTACAAGATACCCACACCGGCGGCCCCCGATTCGGCCCTTCTGATCCTGAATCCGGCGGCGGGCAAAGGGAAGCAAGATGTGCCCCTGGTGGGCGAGCACATCCTGACCGTCGAAACCGAAGAGCCCGGACACGCCACGGTGATAGCCGCGGCGGCGGTGGCGGCAGGTTGGAAGCGCATGATTGTAGGCGGTGGCGACGGCACCCTGAATGAAGTGGTGCAGAGCGTGGCGGGCACCGACGTGACCCTGGGGCTGTGGCCCGTGGGCACTGCCAATGATTACGCCCGCAGTGCGGGCCTGCCCACCGACTTGACGGCGGCCTTGGATTTAGCGGCTTCGGGCGAGGCTACGCCGGTGGACTTGGCCCGCGTGAACGGCAAGCACTATTGCGTGAACTTGGGCGGATTGGGGTTCGATGCCGAAGTCGTGCGCCGATACCACGCCGCTGGCCCGGTGGTGCGGGCGCTCGGCACCAAGACGCGCTATTGGAGCAGCATTGGCCGCACGTTCTTAGGTTTTCGCGGCTTACGCGCCGCCATCACCTTTGATGATGAGCCGCCAATGGAGATTCCCAAGCTCATGCTTCTCGCCTTTGGTCCGGCGCGGCAATACGGCGAGGGCATGCGCATGTGCCCGGATGCGGTGCTGAACGATGGCTTGCTCGACGCGGTGTGGGCGGAGTCGCTGAACGCCGTGGAACTCTCCAAGCTGTTGCCCTCGGTGTACGAGGCAAAGCACCTGGGGCACCCGAAGGTGAGGGCGCGGACGTTCCGGCGGATGCGAATCGAATGCGAACCCGCCGGGGCATTCCACTTGGAAGGCGACCTCAAAGGCGAGAGTCCGCTGGAGGTGGAAGTGGTGCCGGGGGCGCTACGCATGGTGCTCGGGCCGGGGGCGGCGGTGGCACCGCCAGCTTCACTTTGAAGTCAATAATTGCGGAAAGGTAGACATTTTCGGCGAGGTCGGTCAAGATACATAGCGGGAGTTACTCTCACTTATGGGATACGCGTTACTTATCGTTGGTGGTCTTGCCTCGCTCTATGCGACGATCAAGATTCTCATCCATGCATTCAAGTCGGCGGGCATCATGCACGCCATCTTCTGTTTCCTGTGCGGCTTCTATGCGCTCTACTGGCTCTTTGCCAAGTACGATGAGTCCGACAAGAAGACCCTCATCATTCTGGTGGTCGTTGGGATCGTGCTCTCCATGATCGGCAACGGCATGGTTGCGGCCAGTGCCGTGGCTGGCGCGGCTGGCTAAGCCTCGTACCCTAAAAAATGAACTCCCCCCGGCCGTGGCCGAGGGGAGCTTTTTCGTTCTTGGGTGACCCAAGGAATCAGGGGGTCGGGCGCGTGCCGGGCTTGGTCACCGGAATGGCGGCAAGCGCTTCCGGCAATTCGGCGGCGGCCCAAGTCTGGGCTTCCACCTTGTAGGCGGCGGTCCATGCCACGCCCAGGTCGGTGTTCGGGGCGCTGCGGTCAATCAGCACGCTAGCGGCCACCACGTTGCCCCCGGCTTGCTGCACGCACTGGATGGTCTCGCGGACGCTCAGACCGGTCGTCAGCACATCGTCCACCACCAGCACTCGGGCCCCCGGGGTCACGGTTGCGCCGCGCCGGATCGTCTTCACGCCGCCCTCACTCTCAATGTAGAGCGACTTAACCCCCAAGAGGCGGGCCACTTCGAAAGCAATGATGATGCCGCCCGTGGTCGGGCCGGCCACCACGTCAATTTTCGCGTCGCGGTACGTCTCGGCGATGCGAGCGCACAGGGCGGAGAGAACGTCGGGCTGCTCCAGCACACGGAACTTCTCAAAGTACACGTCGCTGTGGCGGCCGCTGGTGAGAACGAAGTGACCCCTCAGGATCGCGCCGCGCTCCTCCAGAAGCTTGCCCAAGTCAACGGTGGACTCAGCCATGGACGGTAAAGGGCTCCATCTCGCGCACGAACTGGTTGTGTTCGTCCACCAGAATCATGGTGGGCGTCACCGGCTCATCACTCATGCAAAAAGCGGCAATGACCAGCCGGTCGCCCGCTTTGAAGTGGTGCGCCGCCCCGCCATTGAGGCCGACCACACCGCGTGGACCCCCAAAAGCGTAGGTGGTGAGGCGCGACGTATGATCCACGGCCCACACATGCACGAGTTCGCCATCCACGATGCCGATGCGTTCCATCAGCTCGTGATCGATCTCGATACTGCCCACGTAGTCGGGGTTGGCATAGCTCACCCGCGCGTGGTGAATCTTAGCCTTGAGTAATTGGTTCAGGCGCATCGCTTTGCTTGGACTGCTCCTCATTTTGGACGACGTTGTTCAGGTCGCCCGTGGGCTCATCCCGCATTGGTCCGGGTGACCGCCGGGACCGGCTTCGTGCCGCCCAGAATCCACCGAGCGTCATCACGCCCACCCCGATCCACACAAAGATGGTGAGAGGCTTGTAGAACAGCTCCACCGGATAGGCCGGCTGCACAAAGAACAGCGTGACGGTGGCCGACTTGGTGGCGGCGTCAATGCGGTCCAGCCGAATCTCGAAGGTGTCGCCGATGCGGCCGTTGCTGTACTCGGGGCCATCCTCCGTGATCATCATCATGGACTCGAACTCGCCGTCGCCCATGGTCACCGAATCGTAGGTGAACCGGGCAAAGAAGCGCGCTCCGGCCGTGCCAAGTTGCCCTTCGGTGCGCATGCCTTCGTATTGCAGCGTGATGTCCTTGAAGGCCCGCATTTCGCCGACATTGAAGGTGGTTTCGCCGGAGGCGTCGAACGCCATGGGATAGGCAATGACGATCATGTCCCACAGGGCGTGGCGCTGAATGTGCGGCCACATCACGGGGTTCGGTTCTTCTTCACCGGGGGTGAAGTAGAGGCCCGGGTGCGCCAAGAACTCCTCGCCGCGACCCATTACCATCATGTGCAGTTCGTTGTGTCGGTCCGTGAACTTATAGGCCCGCTCCATGTAAGCAAAGGTGTAGCCCAGGGCCGTGCCGGGGTAATCCGGGTGCACCAAGACTTCTGTCTTCTGCTCGAACCCGCGCGAGAACACCAACCCGAAGAGGGTGAGGGCAAAGCCCACGTGCGTGACGAGACCACCCACCGAGGGCCGGGCCGTGCGCCACAGCTGGAAGATGCGCGTGAAGTTGGAAACCGTGGCAAAGACACACAGCCAACTGAGGAACAGCACCCACGGCAGACGCGGGAGCTTGGCGCCCCAAGGCGTATCCACCCCGTCGTTCACCATGGGCAGCCACACGGATTCGGTGCGCAAGCCCAGCAAGAGGATGCCGGTGATGAATACCGAAATCGCCAGCGACTGATTCACTCGCCCGAGCGTGGCCTTGAAGGTGGAGCCCCGCCAGGTGATGAAGGGGAAGATGGCCAGCGCCAGCATGAATGGCGGGAAGAACCAGCTGAGGATGTAGTGGTAGAGCTTTTCTTCCACCATCTTCGGGGCTTGCCCGGCCAGGCTTTGGATGAGCGGCACGCTCATGCCCACGCCAGCGATCACGCCAAAGGCGAGCAGAATCCAGATGGAGGTGCCGTAGCCCGTGGTGCGGTTCAGGATGTGTTCCGGCTCGGCGGCGCGGGGTTCAGGCAACCAGTCCTTGGCCGTGCGCATACGCGCAAAGACCAAGCCGAAGAAGCCGAGGATCGTTACGCCGCCAATGCTGGTGAGAATCCATAGTGCACTGCGGTCCATCTGCGCGAAGCTGTGAACGCTTTGGTCGCCCAAGAAGCCGGACCGGGTGAGGAACGTGCCGAAGCAGAATGCCATAAGTGGCACGGCCGCCAGCACCGCATTGCCGATGTGCCACCGGCGCCGCGCCTGCTGCACAAAGATGCCGTGAATGAAAGCCACCGCGGCCACCCAGGGGACAAAGGAGGTGTTTTCGACAGGGTCCCACATCCAGAAGCCGCCCCAGTTGAGCATCTCGTACGCCCAGAAGCCGCCCATGCACAGGCCGAGGCCAAGCAGGGTCGCCGAGATGATGGCCCAGGGCCGAATGGGGACGATGTAGTCCTCTAGGTTTTTGCGCATGAGGGCCGCGGCCGCCCATGCAAACAAAGCCAGGAGGGAGCCGAAGCCCAAGAAAATAGTGGGCGGATGGATGACCATCCAGTAGTTGAGCAGCGCGGGCGAAAGGCCATTGCCATCGGGCGGCGTGCGCAATTGACCCAGGATCGGGTCAATCAGGCGGAAGGGCGACTCGAACGTGAGGATGCCCGCCAAGCCCATGAGGAAGGCGCTGGCGACCCCAAGATAACCGCGCTCATCCGCGCCCGTCTTCTTGCGTGCGAGGGCCACAAACATCGCCGAGGTCACGGCCCAAAGGAGGAACGAACCTTCTTGACCGGCCCAAGCGGCCGAGATGCGATACCAGGGCTCGAGATCGGCCTGACTATGCGCAAAAACGTAGCGGTAGTGGAACTGGCCCGTGCTGGTAAGCGAAAGGAGGAGGCCAAACGAAATGAAGACGCTCCAGGCCCCCACCGCAAAACCGATGCGGGATACGCGAAGACGATTGCTGATGGACCCGATGACGGCCGCCAGGAAGCTGGCCATCGCCAAGAAGAGGAGGATGCGACCCGCGTCGCCGGCCAGCATCGACCACTGCGCGGGGGCTGGCCAATCCTGGGGGGCAATATCCGTGTTCACTTCTGGGCTACCTTCGGTCCGTCACCCTCATACCGAGACGGGCACTTGAGGAGCAAATCACGGGCTTCAAATTCGGTGGTGCCCATGCCACCAATAGCCACGGCGCGGTCGGCCGTGCGCAGATTGGCGGGGGCGGGGCCCTTGTAGACCACGGGCACGGTTTGGCCCAAGTCGTCCTTAAGGATGAAGCGCGTGGTGGAGCCGTCCATGACGGTCGTCGTAATCGTTCCGGGAACAATCACACCCGCCAAGTGAAGATTGTTGCCCTTCATGCTCTTGGCCTGGTCCACACTCACATACGGACTTGCTTGGGTCAGAAACATGGTCATCACCACGCCCAAAGCAACCACGGAACCTGCAATGAGGGCAATGACGCCGACCTTACGTTTGGTAGCTACACCTTTCATGGCCTTAACGTGAGTGTACGCAATTTGTGGCCCAACTCCCAAGTCTGCCGGGGCCCTTGGGCGGGAACGAAGCGACTTCGGCACGGGTTTTGCCATAATGAAAGGACAAGTTATGCGACGCTACGGACTGTTGGCAACCGTGGGGGTTCTGGGCCTCCTGTATGCGGTGGGACATTCGCAACCGGCCACCCCGGAGCAACGCGGGCAGTTGCCTCTGGACGAGCGTAAGTACGGCACCTTGCACTTATCCACGCGTTTGGGCTCGTTCCGGTCCATCAACTGCGAAGGCCGCATGGAATTCACGTTTACCGGCACCGTGCTCATCTCGCGGATGGAAGGGGATGTGCAGGTCACCGGCAACGTGCGCAAGGAGTACGAATTCGGAGATCGTAAGGTCTATTACGGAACCGGACGCGTAGTGGCCAACGGCAAATGGCGCGCCATCCAGTGGTTTGGCAAGGACATGCGGGCCGTGTTCTATGGGAACGGTTTGGTCCGCGTGAACGGGGAGTTTGACAGCAACCAAAACACGGGCTCGTTCTGGTACGACGATGCGGACCTCGCGCTGCCCTGGCCGGCCGCCAGCAGCCGCGACGTCATCGTCCCCGAGCCGTTTGTGAACCAACGGATTCAGCCCAAGATCAAGTCGTCCGGCGGCTAGTCTTGCTCACGCGGTCGTTCTGCCATCTACCTCGCGTCGGTCCTTCCACCGAGGCGGATCTTTGGCGGCAGGGTTGCACCTCATGGGATGCGTTCTTAGAAGACCCCAAGGGTTTTAACCTGCGCGGCTGTGACCCGGTGATGGCCGAGGATCTGATCTTGGCCAGCCGAGAAGCCTTGGCCGCCGGGGATTTTCGCTTTTTTGCCCGCCACTTTGCCAAGGAAGTCTGGCGAACCTGGCCCGCCTTTGCCGACCAGGCCGTGTATCTTGACATCGAGACCGACGGCGGGCAATCCGGGTCGTCCATCACTATCATCGGCCTTTACGACGACGTCGGTTTTCGCGGCCTGGTGAAAGGGAAGGACCTGCATGATTTCCCCGACCTCATGGCGCAGTACGGCATGGTGGTTACGTTCTTTGGCACGGGGTTCGATATTCCGATGCTGAAGCGGGGATTCCCACGGGTGCCGTTCGATCAGATTCACCTGGACCTGTGCATGGCGTTCAAGCGTCTGGGCATCCGGGGTGGACTGAAGAAGATCGAGAAGCGGTTTGGCCTGGAACGCGGCGACGACACCGACGGCCTTGATGGGCGCGATGCGATTCGGCTTTGGTACGCGGCTCAGCGCGGGCGCGAGGATGCGCTGGAAACCTTGCTGGCCTATAACCGGGAAGACGTGGCGAACCTCAAGACCCTGGCGGGCATCGCCTATAAGCAGTTGGAAAGTGAGCTCTTAGGCCCGCATCTGTCCGGCAATCTCTTTGATCCGGTCAATCGCCAGCGCTAGGTCGGCATCGCTCACGTCGCGGTGAGTGACAAACCGTAGGCGCTGCGGCCCGAACGGTACGCACCCGACACCCACCCGCGCCAGCGCATCCATCCAATCCGTGGCCGGAGTATCGGTGTCCACGAGCAGGATATTGGTGGTGGGCGAAAGGGGAGTAAGGCCGGCGGTTCCGGAGAGGGCCTCGGCCAATGTGCGGGCGCGGCGGTGATCTTCGGCCAGCTGATAACGGTCATCCAAGCCAACTAAGGCCGCCGCCGCCAGCAAACCGGATTGGCGCATGCCGCCGCCGAGGCGCTTGCGCACATAGCGGGCTTCGTCAATGAACTCCTTTGACCCCAGCAACGCCGAACCCACCGGCGCCCCCAGCCCCTTGCTGAAGCACACCGAGACCGAATCGAACATCTTGGTCAGTTCGCGCGGGTGCAAATCCAAGGCCACTGCCGCGTTCCAAACCCGTGCGCCATCCAGGTGGCACACGGCCCCGGCGGCGCGCACTTGGTCGGCATGGGCCTGCAAGACATCCGGCGGGATGACCGCGCCCCCGTGGCGGTTGTGCGTGTTCTCCACCGCGACAAACTTGACACCGGGCGTGTGGTGGGTGCGCTGCCATAGCTTCCCGGCCACCACCTGGGGATTGGGGATCCCACCCTGGCTGGGGTAGCTCAGAGTCACGACACCGGCCAATGCCCCGGGGGCTCCGGCTTCGTAATACACCATATGCGCTTCTTCTTCAAAGAGCGCGGCATCGCCCGGGCGAGTGTGCACCATCAGGGCAATCTGGTTGCTCATGGTGCCGCTCGGCACGAACATGGCCGATGGGAAACCTAATAGTTCGGCCACCGAATCTTCAAGCTTTCTTACGGTAGGCTCGTCACCCAGCACGTCATCGCCGAGGGGCGCGCTGGCCATGGCGGCGTACATCGCCGGGGTCGGCCGGGTGACGGTGTCGCTGCGAAGGTCAATCATGGATCAGCCAGCGTAGGTGTTGGCGAAGGCCAGCGCGCGCGCCCGAATGTCGGACCAGGCTTCCGGAGAAAACGCGTGGTACTCGCGGGGGTACTCAATGAGTTCACTCGTCACCCCGGCTCCCTGGAGCGCCTGGTGAATGCGCCGCGCCTGGTCCACGGGCACAATCTCGTCATCTTGGCCGTGTAGGTTGAGCACCGGAGCCAATCCCGCGCGGACGTGAGTGATGGGGCTGGCCGCCGCCCACCGTTCGGGTGACTCATGGTGCGAGCCGCCCATGAACTGCTCCAGAAAGCTGAGCGAGATGTCGTAGTGCGTGTCGTCGGGGTTGCGTAGGTCGGTAATGCCGCACACATTCACCGTCGCTCGGGGCCGCGCAAACTCCGCGCCTTCCAGAGCGGGAGCCAGGGACGCCATGAGCGAAAGATGCCCCCCGGCACTATGGCCGAAGGTAGCAATGTGGCCGGGCTTCGCCCCGAGTTCAGCCCCATGGCTATCCAGGTGACGGAAGAACGCCTGCAAATCCTCGATAGCCGCGGGGAAGGGGTAGAGCGGAGCCAGTCGGTACTCGACCGAAGCGGACGCCCAGCCGTTCTCGGCCCAAAACTCAGCTTCGGCGGTCATCATGGTGCGGTCACCGCTGATCCAGCCCCCACCGTGGATGAGCACGACCACCGGGAACGGCCCCGACCCCTCCGGCGTGACCCAATCGAAGGCCAAAGAACCGCCCGGGGACGAATAGGATAACGTGGAGTGACGCGCCATGCCGGGTTCATTCTAGCGTGTTAGGCAAAGAAAAACACCCTCGGCCTACGGGAGGCCAAGGGTGATGCTGCGTGAAGGAATACCGAAGCTTAGTTCTTCTTCAGTTCGTCAACCGACTTGATCTTGAGCGTGATCACGACCATGCCCAGGTCAATCGTTTGCGTACCGTCGATGCTCGACTTGGTGGCAACGCCGTTGGTCATGTTCACCAGAATGGTGCCCACGGTGTTGCTTTCCAGCGTGCCTTCGCCCGCCATCGGCGAGGAGATCGGCACCGAACCCACGGTCGTCGAGGTGATCTTAGCGTGCTCCACGCCGTCAATCATCTCAAAACCTTCGACCTTGTATTCGACCGGGAGGCTCTTGTCCGAGGTCACCATGCCGCCGCTTTGCTCGTTCATCACTTTGCCGATGTTGAGCTCGCTCTTCCAGGTTTGACCGACGGCCAGGGGGCCTTGCGGAAGCTTGGTACCGCTGATCCCGAGGTCGACCATGGTTTGGCCCAGACCGCCAATCGCCATCATCGTCATCGGGTCGCTGGTGTCGCCACCCACCACGCGGACGTTGCGGACGGTCGCCAGTTCGTTGACTTCACCGGCCACCACCACTTGCTCCATCACCTTGCCGGTGGCGTCGGGGTCCATGCCCGGCATGGCTTCGCCCGTCGATTCTGACTTGACGTTGCGGGTGTGCCACTCGAACTTGGTCCAGCCGTCCACCGTGTCCTTAATCTTCAGCACGCGGGTGGAGGTCACCTTCGTTTCGTTGGTTTGCTCCATCATGCCCGAGATGGCCATGCTGGTTTCGCTGACGCTGTTGTAAGCGTATTCCGTGTTGGCGGTGGGGCGGAATCGAAGAGTTCGATCCTGCGGGATCAGACCCGCTCCAGCGACCGCGACGGCCATCACAGCCGCCATCCACATACCCGTTCTTGCTCGCATTTACACTTGCTCCGTTCACGCAGTATATCTGCGTTCATTGGGTCAACGTGTACAGGTCCGGTTTGGATTCATCAGTTGGGACCCATGGACCGCATCTGGGACTACATGAGTCATGAAAATTGACCAATAGTAAATACTAGGTTTGGGCTGGCCATCAGCCCGAAGGGGAGAAATTTGAATCAGGTACCGACGCTAGACATACATTTGTTTGGCCGTGTCCACGTTACTGAAGAAGGCCGAAAGATTACGTCCTTCCCAACGGCGAAGTGCCGTTCCTTACTTGCGTTTTTGGCGTTGCACCCGGGTTCCGGGCATCCGCGCGAATTGCTGGGTGAGTTCTTGTGGCCGGAGGCCAGCGAAGATGTCGCCCGGACTCGCCTCAACGTGACGTTGCACCTGCTGAAGAAGCATCTGGAGAGTGAGAACTCCAGCCTCGCCGATCACATCGAATCCGATCGCGATGGCATCCGACTTGATCCCACTGGGGTCCACATTGACTTTGCGCAGTTCACCGAGGCGAGCTTGCGGGCCGAGCGCACGACCGATGAAGACGAGCGCAAAGCGGCATGGCAAGAGATCGCTTTGCTTTACACCGGTCCCCTCGCCACGGGGTTGAATGAACCATTCCTTGAACCCTGGCGCGTGAGCGCGCGGCAAACCTATGTCGAAGCCGTCCTGAATCTTGCTACCGAAGCCCGATTGGTGCACGGCCTCAATACGGCCCTCAAGTTCTTCCACCAAGCATTGCGTGTGGAAGGGGCAAATGCAGAGATTTATTCCGCGATGACCAACTGGTTTTCTCAAACGAGCCAAACCGTGGACGACGCGAAGGCCTCGGCGGATGCGATTGCCAAGAGCTTGCGCAAAGCGATTTTGCGAACTGGCCTACCCGGGGTGTTCCCGGAACGTGCGATTTGTTCGGTGCTGGACACCGGCAACGTGACGGCCAATATGCTGGGCGAAGTTTGCGCCCACGAAGAGGCCTTGCACTTAACGGGGCAACCTCGGGCCGCCTTTGCCAGCCCGCGCGTGGCCATTGCCGTGGCCCGCAAACTCCAAGAGATGGTGCCCGAAGCCCAGAGCGTGGTGCGTACCCGCGAAGTCACGCTGTCGGACCTGCCCGACTGGCCCGTGCCGACCGTGGAAGGACTGCCCTCGCGCGCGATCTTGGTGGATGAGGTCTCGGCGATGCTGCTGACGGCTGAACCCGCAAGCCCGAATCTCAAGCGGGTTTCGGATGAGTTCTTCGCCGTGGCGTAGCGACTCCGTTTGTCCTTAATGAAAAGCCCTCGCTCCTCAATCTTGGAGCGAGGGCTGTCCTTTCTTGGCTGACTCAGCTCTTGCGATTGCGGCGCCGGCGAGCGACTGCGAGCAATCCTGCGCCAAGAGCCAGCATGGTCCCGGGTTCCGGCACGGACTGGAGATAGCCCATGCTTACGCCCGTATCAATGAAGCCGGAGTCACTCCATGCGCTCCCGCTCCAGGACAACCGGCTGATGCCGCCAATGCTGTGTCGAGAGACAAACATCTCTTGGCCATCGGGGCTGAAGGCAATTCCAATGGCACCAGGGACGGATGCCACCAAAGTGCTGCTGACGGGCATAAAGTTCGCGTCAACACTCATTCGATAGACCTGGCCGCTGTTGAACGAGGTCACATACAGGGAACCGTTGTTCCATGCCATTTGGTGCATGGCGTTTGAGCCAGAGACCGTGAAGTCCGTGAAGCTGCCAAAGGCGTTGGCCGTGAGGTCTGTGATGCGGATGGAGTTACCGATTCCCGTTTCGTAAAGTTTGTTTCCGTCCGGCGAAATCCAGGCGTCACGCCGGGCACCACTCGTCGTCTTGCCAATCTTGGCGTACCCGCTTCCGCTGTCTCGGAATCGAATTGTGCCGTCATTAACTGTCGTCACGAACATGTCGCCGTTGGGGGCAAAACCGAGGCCATGGAAGCCTTGTTCGGAGCTCTGCGTTTGCGTGGCCACCGTGGTGAGATTGCTCAAGTTCGTGCCATCCCAGTCGGCGCGCTGCACCGAACCCAAGCCGAGAGTATTGCCGTGCCGATTGCTAATGAAGAGCTTGCCGCCGTTCATCGCCAGACCAGCGGGATCATGGAGCGACGAAGCAGGGAAGCCTGCGCCCGGGGTGGCCGCGCTGCCCGTGCCGGTGAACTCATACTGGCGTAAGCCTCCGTAGGCAGCCGTGTTGCCTCCGTTGGAGCCTGCCGTAGTTTCGGCAGCGAAAAGGGAGAAGGGTGCTGCAATGGCTGCGCCCACACTGCAGAGTCCAGCGGCTACAAGGAGTCCGCGTAGAGACTTGATCATATATGTCCTCTTAGAAAAAAGTTTGCAATCCCAAGCGGGATGCGAACGAGGCCAAAGCTTACACCATGGGGACTACGGGCGCCCGAAAACCTCGCAAGATTACAGGCGACGTGCCCCGGTAATCGAGAAGGAGGGGAATTGGCCCGGGCGGAGGGACTCGAACCCCCGACACCCAGTTCCGAAGACTGGTGCTCTATCCACTGAGCTACGCCCGGCCGAAACGAAAATGTACCCGAGGCTTACGATTCTTCCGGAACGACGGAGGCAATTCGGGCCAGTTGGCGGCTCACGGCAGCCCCGCGTTTGGGTTCCATTTCGCCCACTAGGGCGGCCACTTTCTCGACTTCCATCTTGCTGAGCACCAGGGCCAATTCGTCGTCCTTGAACGTCGCCGAGACAGCCATCAGGTCCTCGGTGGAAAGGGCATTCCACACCTTCGCGAGCTTCTTCGCACCTAGCTCGGGGTCGAGGACGGGCTCGGGAACCTCGGGTTCCTCCTCCGGCTTCTTGGCCACCGGAGGCGTAGCCGGTTCAATGGGCTCCACGGTGGCGTCAATCTTCACCTCGGCGTCCGCGTCGGGGGCATAGAGGTCGGTGCCCTCGCCGTAGAGGTTCGCGGCTAATTTAGCCTTCGGCGTAATGCCCGGAATCTTGATCACGCCCAAAAAGGCGGCTCCGGCCACCCCACCGATTAGGAGCACGGGAACGAGAATGACAATGGCTTTTTTCATGTTCGGCTCTGATTGGCTTTATCCGTTCTGCCAGCGGCTCATGATCCGGCTGACGTAGTTTTGAGTTTCACGGTAGGGCGGGATGCCGCCGTGGCGGCGCACGGCCCCCGGCCCGGCGTTATAGGCAGCCAGGGCCAGGCGGGTGTCGCCATTGAATTCACGCATCATTTGGGCGAGGTACTTCGCGCCTCCGTTCAGGTTCTGCACGGGGTCCATCGGGTTGGTAACGCCCAGCGATCGCGCCGTGGCGGGCATGAGCTGGGTGAGCCCTTGGGCACCCACCGGCGAGACGGCCTGCGGGTTAAAACTGCTCTCTTGCTCCACTAGGGCGGTGAGTAGCCCCACGTCCACACCGTGACGAGTCGCGGCGGCGGCGATTTCAGAAGCGAACTGGTTGCCCGCCACCACTCGGCTCCCGGGCTGGCCAATGGCACCGGTGAGTGAAACCCCGGAGGACATCGGGTTGAACGGGGCAAAGCCCATCGGGTCGCTGGCACCCGCGGCCAAAGACCCCGGCATCGCTCCGGGCTGGCCGGTTTGGGAGGCGATCAACTGATCAAACTGACTCGCCATTCCGTTGTTGGCCGGTCGAAAGCGCTCGACCCGAGCCTTCAGTTCTTCCATCCGTTGTTGGGCGCGTTCCGGCCCCATCGGTTGCAATCTCATGCCCATCTCCTTTGCGTGGCCCATTCATCCAGGGCCAGGTTTTCAAGTCGATCTTCTTCGGCCAGCCACTCGGCGTAGCGCTTCTCACGCAGGCGGTCAATGGCCTCGGCGTCTTGGCGAGCCTGCAGGTAAGCGCGGCGGGCCTCGTCCTCTTCGATGACCAAGATCGAGATGACGGTTTGTTGCGAACTCACATCGTCAGTCAGGCGCAAAATCATGGCGTCTTGGCTAAATCGGTCGGTGATATCCCGAGCGGGGAAGCTGGCAATCGCCGCTAATCGCTGCCGGATTTCATCGCGCTCCGCTTCGGCCTGCACACGCCGGGCAATCGCCTCCAGATAGAGGCGCTTCGCGTCCTCGCGGGCACGGTCACGCACCTTGCGCACCGTCTCCAGTCGGAACTTGAACTTAGCCATTGGCCAGCATCTCCATCATCTGGTAGCTCTGGGCGGGGTCGGTCCATTCCTTCTTGTCTTGCTTCAAAAAGGCGTTGATGCGCGGCCACTGCTGCACGGCGAGGTCGGCGGCGGGGTTTTGACCTTCCTTGAACGCCCCGATGTTGATGAGGTCTTCGATTTCCAGGTAATCCGACATCCGCTGGCGTAAGGTCTGGGCGGAGCTGACGTGCGACGGGCTGGTGACCATAGGTTGCACACGGCTCAGGCTCTGGGCGATGTCGATCGGCGGGTAGTGCGCGCGGCTGGTCAGGCGGCGGCTCAGAACGATGTGGCCGTCGAGGATTGATCGCGCGGCGTCCGCAATCGGCTCGTTGGTGTCGTCGCCGTCCACCAGGACGGTGTAAATCGCAGTGATCGCGCCCTTGTCGCTGCATCCGGCGCGCTCCATCAGGCGGGGAAGCAGAGCAAACACGCTGGGGGTGTAGCCCTTGGTGCTGGGCGGCTCGCCGACGGCCAGGCCAATCTCGCGCTGCGCCATCGCAAAGCGCGTAACGGAGTCCATCATCAGCAGCACGTTCTTGCCCTGATCACGGAAGGCTTCGGCAATTGCCGTCGCCGTCAGGGCGGCTTTCAGGCGCAGCAGAGCGGGCTCGTCGCTGGTGGCGCACACCACCACGCTCTTGGCCATGCCTTCCGGACCCAAATCGTTTTCCATGAACTCACGGACTTCGCGTCCGCGTTCACCCACCAGGGCAATTACGTTCACATCGGCGCTGCCTTTGCGGGCAATCATACCGAGCAAGGTGCTCTTGCCCACGCCCGAACCGGCGAAGATCCCGACGCGCTGCCCGACGCCCATCGTCAAGAAACCGTCAATCGCCCGTACCCCGGTGCCGAACGGCTCCTCAATCATCTTGCGCTGCAGGGCGTTGGGCGGGGAAGCCACGTTGGGGTAGGTGGGCAGGTGCCCCAAGGGCCCCTTGCCGTCCATCGGTCGGCCGAGGGCGTCCACCACGCGGCCCAGCATCGCTTCACCCACTGGCACGCGTAGGCAACCATCGGTGGGGCGCACGGGACTGCCCGGGCCAATGCCGTGCAGGTCGCCCAGGGGCATCATCAGCACGCGGTCGCCTCGGAATCCGACCACTTCGCAGGGCACGCTTTCGCCGCCCGGAGTGTCCACGGTGCACACGTCGCCCACGTGCGCCATGGGGCCGCGCGACTCGATGATGAGCCCCACGACTTGCTCCACCCGCCCTTGCAACTGGTGCCGAGGGGTGCGCTCGATGGCGCGATTCATGGATTCAAATCGGGGTGCGATCACGCCGCATCCTCCAGGTGATTTTCGATCCGTTCGAGATAGCCTTCAACGGTGGCGTCGATGATTCCGGCCTGAGTCTCCAGGCGACAACCGGCTTCAATACTTCGATTGGGGCGCACCACCAGGCCTTGGATGGACGCCGTCGCCTGCATGAGGTCCGTCAGGCGGGCTTCCACTAAGCCCATGTCCATCGGGTTCACGTGGAGCTGAACTTCAGTCCCCCCGATGACTTCATTCAAGGCGCGGCGCACAATGGCGAGGATGCTGTCTCGGCTCATCGAGAGTTCTTCGGCCAGAGCTTCGCGGGCAATATGCGTGACCGAGTCGGTCAATTGCGCTTCGGCGGTATCGGCCCACTGCTTGACGGACACTTCGGCCTCGCGCACGATGCGCTCCAAAGCGTTCCGCACCATCTCGAATTCCTGCGCAAGTTGAGCGCTGTGCTCCTCGCGGGCTTCCACGCGGCCCTTGGCAAAACCATCGCGATACCCGGCCTGCTGCCCATCGCCAAAGCCCACCATATAGCCTTCGGTCTTGCCTTGCTCGCGGGCTTGTTCGCGCAGTTCGGCCAGCTCGGTGCGAGCTTTTCCGCTCACGCGGCGGATCAAGTCGTCCTTGCCAATCGGCGGCAGTTTGTCGATCTGGTCAACGAACGCGCTGGTCGTTACCCCACCTCGCAGAATGTGCTTAGACAAGGACATCGTCCTCGCCGCGTCCAATCTGCAGTTCGCCGCTCTCTTCCAGTCGGCGGATAGCGGCCACGATCTTCTTCTGGGCCTCTTCCACGTTCTTCATCTTTACCGGCCCCATGAATTCCATCTCTTCCTTCAGCTGGTTCACAGCGCGTTCGGACATGTTCTTGTAGACCTTCTCGCGGACTTCTTGGCCAACGGCCTTGAGGGCGGTCGCCAAGTCCTTGCCTTCCACCTCGCGGAGGATGGACTGCACGGCGCGGTCGTCCAATTGCACGATGTCTTCGAAGGTGAACATCATGTTGCGGACTTCGTCGGCGAGTTCCGGATTCGATTCGGTGAGTTGCTCGAGGATGAGCTTTTCGGTGGCGCGGTCCACGCGGCCGAGCAAATCCACCAGTGCCTTGGGGCCCCCGGCTTTGCTCAGTTCAGTGCTGATCACGTTCGAAACCTTCTTCTCCAGTTGCTTCTCCACCTGGCGGATGACTTCCGGCGGGGTTTGGTCCATCAGGGCAATGCGAGCCGCAACATCCGCGCGAAGCTCTTGCGGCAAGCGCGAGAGAATCGGCGCACTCTGGCTGATCGGCATGTAAGCCATGATCAGCGCAATGGTCTGCGGGTGCTCATCCTGGATGAAGCCGAGAAGCTGTTGCGGGTCAGCCTTCTTGAGGAACTCGAAGGGAATGACCTGCATCGCGCTAACGACGTTCGTCATCATGGCGTCGGCGGCTTCTTCACCAAAGGCCTGGATGAGCGCCTTGCGGGCATTCTCCACGCCGCCTTCGGCGATAAAGTCCTGCGCCTGGGCGACCTCGTGGAATTCATCCACCACCTTCTGTCGGGTTTCCGGACCGACCTTTTCCAGCCGGGCCATCTCGAGAGAAACTTGCTCGATCTGCTCTTGAGAAAGGTGTTTGAGCACGTCTCCCGAGAGCTTGGGGCCAAGTACAGCCAGGATGATGGCGGCCTTGCGGCGGCTTGAGAGTTCAGGGTTGGCGGCTTTGCGGGCGGCACTCATAGTGTTCTCCTTTCGATCTCCTTAGCGGTCTTCCGAAATCCAAGATTTCAGCAACATGGCCACCGTTTCCGGTCGCTGGCGGGCGAGCTTTTTGATCTGTTCGAGCGGCAGGTCGAGGCGCTTCTTGATGCCTTCCACGTCCACGTTGTCGCCATCGGGGTCGAGGCCAAGGGCCTGCATGACTTCCGACATCGTCTGCGCTCGGTCAATCAGGGCGGCCTGTTCGGCCGTGGCGGTGGATTTCAGCATCGCCTTGTCGTCTGCCGAAAGCAGTTCCGCCTGCTGGGCGCGGGCAAGTTCCAAAACCTTTTGGTTCGGGCCACCGGACATCAGGGCCGCGCCGTTGCCGCCTTCCACCACGCGAAGGGCGGCGCGGTGATCGTTCTTCACCATGCGCGCGGTGCTCTCATCGAGCGCCAGCAAGCCTTCCGCCGGAATGTAGTTCGTCACCGGCTTGGGGGCTGCCTTGCCAATCGCCTTGGTCAGCATAAAGCCAACCGCGAGCAGTGCGGCAATGGGGAGGAACGACACAACTTGTTGCATCGTGGCGCTGGATTTGGCCGAAGCGGCAGCCTTCTTCTGTTCCTCAGCGGTCGAGGTATCGAACTTGGTGGCCGTTACGGTCGCCTTGGTCTCTTCGGTGTTGGTGATGCCTGACGCGGCGTCGTAGGCCAGACCCGTAAAGCCCGCCACCGCCTGTTGCACGGCCTTCACGTCTTCCACCTTCTCGGCGTCCACCAGCACGGTCACGGTTTGGCTCTTCACCGAACCCTGAGCGCGCTTGATGGTCTTGTTAATCTGCGTTTGCGGCACCACGGCGTAGGTGCTCTGCATCTCGTAGCCGTTGTCGCTGCCGCCGGCGTTGCTCGCGGCTCCCGCGATGTTGGCGTCAATGCCGGCCGGGCCGCCCGCGTTCGGGCTGGCACCATCCAGCTTTTCGGTCACCTTCTCTTGCACCACGCCTTCGTCCACCTTGGTTTGGTTGCTTTGTTCGGTGACCTCGTCCATGTCGAGCTCGACATTGATGTGGGCCTGGGTGTTGCCCGGGCCAAAGGCGCGGTCCAGGATCGCTTGAAGGTCGCGTTGGCGCACCAGGCTCTCTTCGCGCTCCGCTTCTCGCTTGCGGCTCGCGCTCGTGCCACCCGATTCTTCGGTGCCGTCAAACAGCAATCGTCCGAGAGTGTCGGTAACGGTGATGTTCTCACGCTTCAGGTTCGGTACGGAGTTCTGGAGGAGCAGTGCAATCGCGCGGCCCATCTCGGGAGAGACCATCGCATCGGAGGAAGTCGCCAAGATCACCGCCGCGCTCGAATCGGCATTGCGGTCCAGCACGCGGCTGCTTTGGCCAATGTTGAGGCGCACGGTGGCGGAAGAGATGCCTTCCATGCTCTGAATGGACTGTGCCAGTTCGCCTTCGCGGGCGGCGACTAGCCGGGCCTTTTCTTGGGCCGGGGTCGTCATGGCGTTCATGCCTTCAATCAGTTCAAATCCTTGCTGACCGGAGCGGGGAAGCGCGCCGGCCGTGGCCAGCTTCATCTTAGCGCTAGCGACCATTTCGGCCGGAACCAAGACATCGCCTCGGTTGCCAATCTCCACCGGAATGCCTTCTCGGTTGAGGGCGTCCACCACTTTGCCCTGGTCCTCGGGGGTCAACCCCACGTAGACCGGGCGCATGGCCGGCTTGCTGGTGAAGAAGACTGCCAGCGAAACCAGCACAATGAGGAATGCACTCCCAAAGAGCGTGACCAGTTTTTGCGTCCGGTCCGCTGTAATCCACCATCCTTTAATTCGAGCTGCGAGGGCTCCCATAACCGCTATCCAAAGTTGCGGTCAACCGTTGTCGCTACACTTGCATGCGGCTGATTTCTTGGTAGGCTTCCAACAACTTGTTGCGCACCTGCATGGTCAATGCCATGGCGGTGCTTGCCTTTTCCATCGAAATCATCACGTCGTGGATTTCCACCGGTTGACCCGCCATCATTCGGTTCTGCATCTCGCGCGCATCGAATTGCTGCGAGTTGACCTCCTGAATGGCGTCCATCAACTGTTGCCCGAAGCTCGCTGAATCGTCCTTCAGCGCGGGCGTGGCGGCAGGGGTTCCCTGGGTGGGGATCCGGGCTGCACTAACGTCGATTCTCATGGGTTACTCCGTGTTTAGCGTTGTCCAATCGAAAGGGCCGATCGCGCCATATTGCGCGCGGCGTTAAAAGCGGTGATGTTGGCCTCGTAGGCGCGGGTGGCACTCAGCATGTCCACCATTTCCTTCACGGGTTCCACGTTGCTGTACTCCACGTAGCCATTCGCGTTGGCGGCGGGGTGGCCGGGGTCGTACACCTGGCGGAGCGGCGTTTGGTCGGTGCGGATGGCTTGCACGCGCACGCCATTCGGGCCGGATTGCAGGGAAGTGATTTGGCGGCGGTAGGCGGGCGTGCCGTTGGCCGAAATGCTGTTCGCGTTGGCGATGTTGCTGCTGATGACATCCATGCGGAAGCGCTCGGCGTGCAGGCCGGAGCTACTAATCGCCATTGCTCGGTTGAGATTCATGGATTAGCGTCCTCCTTGGATCACGTCGCGCATGCCGGAGAAGTACCGGCGGGTCATGTCGGTCAGCATCTGGTACCGGATTTCGTTGTCGGCCATGGCCGAAACTTCTTGTTCCAGGTTCACGCTGTTGCCATCCACGCGGACGGGGCCTTGCATCTCTTGAATGCCTTCCGTGCGCTTGAGGGCGCGGTCAAATCGTCGGGGGGAGTGCTGAGAGTTCGCCTCGTCAAGGGCGATCCCAAAGTCCACGTCGCGGCGCTTGTATCCCGGCGTATTCACGTTGGCCAGGTTCTCGGAGAGAACTCCCTGGCGTTCGGTGGTTCGGCCCAACGCGCGCTGCAGGTTGGTGGCGTGCGGTCCAAATAAGCGATCGAACATGACTTTCTGGCAAGCAGTTGCTGGCCCATCAGTTCTCTCGGGAAAAACCCGCGTTTTCCTCAGGGTGATTTAGAAATTTGTCATCATGAAGGCATGGCGATGAATGCCGACGCCCTGCGGGCGCGCGTCGTGTCGGATTACTCCGAACATCTCAATCCGGGTTTGGCCAAGCTGATGCAGTTCGCCGGGTTTGGCGTCGAGGTCAGTGCCGAGGGCATGTACATCACCGACCAGGACGGGCGCGAGTACCTCGATTTTCTGGGTGGTTATGGCGTGTTTAGCCTGGGCCATCGCCATCCCGACGTGCTCCAAGCGGTGGTGGATCAGCTGCAAAAGCAGCCGCTGAGCAGCAAGACGTTCTTTAACCCCGTACAAGGGGCGCTGGCGCGCCGGCTAAGCGAAGTGGCCCCGGAGGGGCTGCAATATACATTTTTCTCCAACAGCGGGACAGAAGCGGTGGAGGCCGCCCTCAAGATGGCCCGCGCCGCTACCGGCCGCACCGGATTTGTGAGCACCGAAGGGGGCTACCACGGCAAGACCTTGGGCGCCCTGAGCGTGACGGGGCGCGAGAAGTATCGCAAGCCGTACCAGCCGCTGGTGCCGGGCGCGAGCTTCGTGCCCTACGGTGACCTCGCCGCCGCCGAGGCGGCGATCAATGAAACCACCGCCGCCTTCATTGTGGAAACCGTGCAAGGGGAAGGGGGCGTGCACGTGGCCCCGGGAGGCTATCTGGCGGGGCTGCGCGCGGCCTGCGACCGAGCCGGGGCGCTGCTGATTGCCGACGAAGTGCAAACCGGGCTTGGGCGCACGGGCAAGTGGTTCGGCTGCGACCACGAACAGGTCCGCCCCGACCTGATGACCCTGGCAAAGGCCCTGGGCGGGGGCGTGATGCCGATCGGGGCGACCATGGGCACGGCCGCGGTCTGGAACAAGGTCTTTGCCGACAACCCCCTCACCCACACCAGCACCTTTGGGGGTAACCCGCTGGCCTGTGCGGCGGGACTGGCCGTGCTGGACATCATGGAGCGGGACAACCTGGTGGACCGCGTGGCGACCCAGGGTGACCGGCTTAAGTCAGCGCTGCAAGAAGCGTTTAAGGATCAGCCGCTGGTCGCCGAAGTGCGCGGGCAAGGCTTACTGATCGGGGTCGAGTTCGCGGAAGACGAAGTCGGTGAGCTCGTCATCGCCCAGATGATGAAGCGGGGGGTAATTGCCGCCTATACGCTTAACAACCCGCGGGTCATCCGCATGGAGCCACCGTTCTTGGTGACGGATGAGCAAATTGAGCACGCGGTCAATTGCCTGAAGGAATCGGTGGCGGAAACCGCCGACCTCATCTCGGCGTTCGCGTAACCGGGCTTACCAGTTCGATTCGAGCTGGTAAGTCATGGTCACCGAGCCCTTGGCGGGCACCGTGACCAAGAAGTACATGGCCGTCGGGTCGATCTGAGTGTAAGGGTGACTGGCGTCGGACACCTTGCCTGCCAGCCAGTTCCGCTCGATGAAGTGCACTTCTTCGTCGGTGTCGCGGCGGTTATGGAAGGTGATCTCAAATGTCTCGCGGCAGGCGGATTCGGCGGGGCCGATCCACTCAAATCCCGTGCGCTCGCGCTGGATGCTGACGTGGCTGGCGTGGCCGGCCAATAGCGTGATCGAGCCATCCGGACTCACGTGGTCCAGAGTGTCTTCGTCAAGAACGGTCGTCGCGCCGCCCGTTTCGCGTTGGAAGATGCGCACTTGGCCTGGCGGCAGCGCTCGGCCCAGTTCGTTATCCGCCGAATTGCGGAAGGCAAAAAGCATGAGCGGGCGGAACGTGCCCACGCCTTGCGGTTTCTCGCTGGGGCGTGCATCGCGCTGATTCGCCAGCGGGTCACTTACCAGGCGGCGGCTTAAAGCGATCTGCAGGGCTTCGCAATAGAGCACCTGCTTAGTTTCCGATTCGCGGATGCTCATCGGGCGCTGAATGTGATACTCGCGGGCCTCGGGCACGCTCAAATCTCGGGCCAGAAACTCGTTGGACGGTTCCTTGGTTTCGGGTTGGCCCACCCGCTTCCCCTGCTCGTTCATCACGCGCACATGGGCGTTGTTGATGTCGCGCCCCGACTGATTGGTGATGGTCACCCAGCCGGTGAATTCGGCCTTGGTGCCGGTGGGGTCAACGTACAGAACGTAGCCCGCCTTCCAGCTCACCCCGCGGGTGATGTAGCTGAGCTCGACATCGTTTTCGCCGGCAATCTTGGAGGAAACCTCCCAGACCAGAGCCGGACGGTAGTAGAAATTCTTGGGGATCTGCGCCAGTTCCAACTGACCGCTGGGGCTCAGGATAAAGCGACCGTCGTCGGCCTTGAAGACCAGTCCGTCCCACGTCGGGCCATCTTCGCCGCCCGGGATGACTTGCTTGGGCGCACTGAGGATGAGACCGGTGGTGCGCTCACGGGCCTTCTCGCTCAGGATGCGCGAGAGCACGGCCTTGCGGCCAATCGCCTTGCGCAAAAGCTCCGTGGGGTCCATGCTGTCGAATCGGAATGTCTGCTCGACAATGGCAAAGGAACCCGGATTGCTGAGCGAACGCACGCCCACGCTGTTAGGGTCGATGTGCTCGGCAATGTCTTCGACAACCAGGGTCTGCTCTCCCACGCGCAGATAAATGGTACGGCGCTCTTTGACCAGGCCGAAGCCCTCCAGATAGACCGTCAATTCAGTCTTATCCGGCTGACTCGCCATTGCGCCCAACGTTCCCAAAGCCATCGAGGAGATACCCTTCCCTCACTTTATCGGCATTTCATCTCCGAATCATTCCCCATCCCGAAACGAATGACGAAAATCGGGGGGAGTTTAAGCGACGGGCTTGTATTGAGCGAAGAGTTCTCGCGCCACTTTGAGTTCCTCCGGCGAGAGCGGAACCACCGGCAAACGCATGGTCTCGGTGGCAAAGCCCTGGTCGGCCAGCAGGGCCTTGAGCGGGGACGGATTGGGTCCGCAGAAGCAGGCGGCAATCGCCGGCTGCAGGGCATGGTGCCAGCGGCGCGCCAACGCCGGGTCGGTAGCAAAGCACTCAATCATGGCCCTGAATCCGCGCCCGGCCACGTGGGCCGCCACACTCACCAGGCCGTAGCCCCCCACCGCCAAGATGGGCAGGGTTAGTCCATCATCTCCGCTATAGATGCGAAAGTCGCTCGGCGCCAGGCGGCACACATCGCTGATCTGTCCCATGTTGCCACTCGCTTCCTTCACGGCGGCAATGCGCGGATAGGTCTCGATCAGGCGCAGGAGGGTTGGGGTGTCCAGATTGATGGCCGAGCGGGGCTGGATGTTGTAGACCATGATCGGCAGGGTCGTCGCCTCGGCCACCGCCGCAAAGTGCGCGTAGAGCCCCGCTTGCCCGGGGCGGCTGTAATACGGATTGACTAGCATCAGGCCGTCGCAGCCGCGCTTTTCGGCCGCCT
The DNA here is from genome assembly GCA_943371495.1 of Archangium gephyra. Classification (GTDB taxonomy): domain Bacteria; phylum Armatimonadota; class Fimbriimonadia; order Fimbriimonadales; family Fimbriimonadaceae; genus JAHBTC01. The sequence goes on from CALRVA020000005.1 coordinate 31,642, forward strand.
GGCTAAGGTGGATGCTGTGCTGGGTGTCGTAGGAACCCGCGCCAAAGACGATGGCGGCGCGGTTACCCACAGCTTCGCGTACGGCGTCGAGCAGATCCAGCTTTTCGTCGTCGGTGAGTGTGGGGGATTCACCCGTGGTGCCGCTGACGACGATGCCGTCGTTGCCTTGCTCGTCCACCAAGTAGGCGGCCAGGCGCTGGGCTTCCGGCAGATTGACCTGGCCATCGGCGGTCATCGGCGTGACCATGGCAGTCAGCAAGCGTCCCCATTCGGATCGCGAATTCATGCCCTGACTATACCGAGGTGCGCTTGAGGAGAAGCTCCACGATCTGGTCCACCACGGCTTCGGGCGTAAGGCCAAAGGACTCGATGATCACCGCATCTTCCGCCAGCATCAGCGGCGAATCGGCCCGCGTGTAGTCGCGATAGTCGCGGCTGATGACGTCCTTGATGACCATCGGCAGGGTGTCGGTCACCCGCCGGGCTTTGCTCTCCACCCAGCGGCGGCGACCTCGTTCTTCGACACTTGCGGTCAGGAAGATCTTGAGCTCGGCGTTCGGGGCGACCACGGTGGTCACATCGCGGCCTTCCAATACAAAGCCTCCCGCCGCGATGATGCGCTGTTGCTGCGCCACCAGGGCCTGGCGCACCCCCGAATGCTCGCTCAGGCGGCTGGCATCCTGGCCGATTTCCAGGGTGCGAATCTCATCGCCCACGTCTTGACCATCCACCACCAGGCGGGCTGGCATGCCTTGGAATTGAAGGTCAACTTCGTTGGCCAAGCGCGTCATCAAGCCCGCGTCTGCCACGTCGAGCTTGTCCCGGTGGGCCGCCCAGGCAATGCCTCGGTACATCGCGCCCGTGTCCAACATCGCGAGACCCGTTCGCTGGCACACCATGCGGGCGACGGTGGATTTGCCCGCGCCGGCGGGGCCATCAATGGCGATGACGGGTCGAGGCTTCATGACCTCAGTTTATCTACCCTGGAGGGTGCGCAGGTGCTCTTGGAAGTCCGGGTAGCTGGTCTCGATGCTCTCCGCGCCGGAAATCCGCGTGGTGCCGTTGGCCACCAGCCCGGCGATGGCAAAGCTCATGGCAATGCGGTGGTCGTGGGAGGCGTCCACTTCGGTGGCGGTCAAGGTCGTCGGCCCGGTGATTTCCATGCCGTCTTCGTGCACCGTCACGTCCGCGCCCATGCGGATCAGACCCTCAGCCATGGTGGCGATGCGGTCGGATTCCTTCACCCGCATCTCATGGGCATCGCGGATCACGGTGCGCCCCCGGCATTGGGTGGCAAGCACCGCCAGCACGGGAATCTCGTCAATCAGGCGGGGCACCAGGTCGCCCGCAATCTCGAAGGCTTTGAGGTCACGGTCGCCCCGGATAATGAGGTCGGCCACGGGTTCGCCGGAGTCCTCGCGCAGTGCCTCTAGCGTGAGATTCGCGCCCGCGGCTTCCAGCACCTCCAGCAAGCCCGAGCGCGTGGGGTTGACGCCCACATTGGTCAAGCGCACTTCGCTGCCGGGGATCAATGCTCCGGCCACGGCAAAGAACGCCGCACTACTGATATCGCCCGGCACCGTAAACGTAAATGGAGCCCACGTGGCACCCCCGACCACGCCGACGCCCCGCTCGTCGCGCATGAGGTTGACCCCTAATGATTCCAGCATCCGCTCGGTGTGGTCGCGGCTTGGGGCGGGTTCTCGCACCCAAGTTTCTCCCTGCGCGGCAAGGCCCGCGAGGAGGACACAAGACTTGACCTGCGCACTGGCGACCGGCGAGACGTATTCGATGCCGCGCAGGTGTTGCCCGTGGATGCTGAGCGGCGGGGTGTCGCCCTCCACGCTCGCCCCCATCTGCCGGAGCGGCGCGGCGATGCGTCCCATCGGTCGATTCGAGAGGGAAGCATCGCCTGTTAAAGTGGCTTCAATCCCCGGGCGTCCGGCGAGGATGCCCGCCAGCAATCGCATCGTGGTGCCGCTGTTGCCGCAGTCCAGGTCGCCTTCGGGTGAAGTCCAGCGCTCGGGCGCAAAGACCATCGTCATTGCGTCGGCACCCTGTTCACCGGCCTCAAAGTGGTCGGCGTCGGCCCCCAGGTCCACCAGGCACTGCAAGGTGCTCTCGCAGTCGGCACCGTTCAGGGGTTGGTAGATGATGCTGGGCACACCCGGTTGGGCCATCGCGGCCAGCAGATAAGCCCGGTGGGTGAGGGATTTATCCCCCAAAACTCGCACCGAACCCTTCAACGGGCCACTTCGCTCGACTTCAAATACGCTCACGGGACGATTCCTAACGACTCTTCTTGCCCGGCCATCACGTTCATGGCGTGGACAACTTGGGCGGCACCGAGTTTGCCGTGGATGTCGGCCATCACCAGGATGGTGAGCAAGCCGGTCGGGCCATCGCCCGGGCTCCATCGCAGTTGATATAGGGCATGCGGCTGACCCAGCACTTGCGCGGCGAGCCATTCATCCGCCGTATGCCGATGCACGAAAAAGGAGCGGCCGTAGGCTTCTTCAAATAGGTCGTCGTATTCTTGGGGACTCTCAGTCGAAGGCACCTCAACGTGGACGATGGCGGCGCGCACGGTTTCCATTTCCTGGGGAGCGGCCTGCACGATCGGGTCTTCTTCCGCGCCCATGGATCGCAAGGCGGCGTATAGATCCTCGTCGTCGCCGGCAAAGGAGAACTGAATGACCGGCGTATCGCAGACCAAACCCGCCCGCAAGAGGGGCCCCAGCGCAATTAGAGCCAGCGTGGCCGCCGGCCCGGGCACCGAAACCTGGTCCGCGCATACCATGGGGTTGTTGTCCATGAGCTCCACCAAGCCGTACACCTCGCAATTCGGTTGCGCGACCAAAACGCCCCGTTGCCATTCACCGACTCGGAAGGGAAGCGCAGCCGAGCCACTCACCTCGCCCCGCTCGACATGCGGATGGCGGGCGATCAAGCTCTCCAGCGGCGCGGCCAGCCCCGACGGCACCACGATCACTTGCGGGTCACCTCAATCCGGACGGGCACCGACCGACGAGTTCCACCTTCATTGACCGTCAGCACATAGGAGAAGAAAAGCCGAATGAGCCGACCGTGCTTGGCGTCCACCAGAGCACTCCCCGATCCCCCACCGCTTAGGTTTCCGCCCAAGAGCGTGCTGCGAAAGAAGAAGTGCGCCACGTCGCGCCCGGCCAACTTCTCCACCCGGCGCAAGATGCACACCGAGGTGCGTTCGGTGATCCCAAACGGCGTCTGGAACTTCTTGTCGAACAGGATGAACTCCTGGTCGGGCAGAACGGGTTCGGGAGGCAAGCGGAACCAACTGAATGGCACCACGGGCCGCGAAATCATCTGGCCCTTGTCTCCGATCTTGATGACGGTGTCCTCGGCCAACGACGGCCCCTCCACCACCATGCGCAGGTCGTAACGATCCAGAACCAAGCGCTTGACCTCAAAGGTCTCGGTGAACTCCCGCCCTATCGTGCCGTTTTGAGGGTCGTAGACGGTCTCCTTCACGACGAAGGCATGGCGCTCGCCGACTTCCCACTTGATGCGGAAATCGGTGGGTTCGGCCTGCAGGGCCAACACCAGTGCGAGTGCGCCAGGGCTGATCACGATGGTGCGTTAGCCCTTCGTGATGGCAACCATCTCGACTTCGTAAACCAGAACCATGTTGGGCTCCACGCCTTGGAAGCCCTGGACGCCCCAGGCCAGCTTGGGCGGAATCTTGATGCGACGCTTGCCACCGACGCTCATACCGCGCACGGCCCAGTCAATGCCGGGGATAGCTTGGCGCTTGCCGATCTTGAACTGATCGGGCTTGGCGTTGCGCTTGCGGCTGTCGTCAAAGACAGTGCCGTCCACGTACTTGCCCACGTAGTGCACGCTCACGGTGTCGCCCTCGGCCGCGGTGGCTCCGGAGCCCTTCGTGATGTCGTCCACCACGAGAGTTTCGGATTCCGACGCCGGGACCATGTCCACAATCTCAATCTCGAATTCGAGTCCAGACTTGGGCGGAATGCTAGGGGCACGGCCCTC
>CALRVA020000006.1:0-31694 GCA_943371495.1 Archangium gephyra
CGTAAAGCATGGTGCTGCCGCCGCCGTCCAGGGCTACGGCGTTCGTCACGCCCAGCGCGGTCATCTGCCGCCCCAGGGTGGAAAGCGTCACTGAACTCCGGGTCGCCATCATCACGAGCTTGCCGCCGGGGGTGGTGCCTACGGCCGTACGAGCCGCCGAACCCCAAATCCCGCGATCGCGGAAACCTTGTGTCCACGGCTTGGGGTCCACCACGCCTTCCCGCACAATGCGCACGCCCGCACGCAGGCCATAGCGGTAAGGGAACCAATCCTGCCAGCCGCGCACCTCGGTGTCAAAAATGTGCACCCGGCCGTACCAGTCCACGCCAATCGCGCTGCCCCGGGCTCCATCGGCCACCACATCGCCGTCAATCACCACCTCGCCCACGGGTCGGCCATTCTCCCAGGCAAAGAAGGTGCCGGTGATGGCGGCGGACGGGGGCTCCGGCCCGAGAAGCTCACGTACGCTCACCAAACGCTCCGCCAGCACCACGCGCGGGGCATAGTTGCCCTTGGTCAAATCGAACACGACGACCTGGAAGGAACCAACGCTACGGATTTCGGGCGCACTAAGTCCCAAAGTGGCTGCCCCCGTCAATGCGAGCATCGCAAACCATCTTTTTACGCGCGTTTCCGTAGTCATGTTCCGGCATTTTAGCCAAGGGCGAGGCTAGAAAGGCACCCAAAATCAACAAGCGGGGGCTGTTAGGTTCAATATTGGATAATTTTGTGCAGTTTTCCCGTGTCTGCAAAAGGCTGGCAGAAGTCCCCTTGGACCTCGTTTTAACATTGACAGAAGGGGGTCCACTCGTTCATCCTTGGGCTTAGAGAAGGATCTCCCACCTGTGACGCGCGCCGACTTTAGACCATGGATGAGACTAAGCCTCGTATACGCGGCGCTGGTCATCCTATTTGGCGCATGGGTGCGGGCCTCGCTTTCCGGTGATGGATGCGGGGTTTCTTGGCCGAACTGCGGCGGGGCCATCCTGCCCGATACGTCGAATGTCAAGACTGTCATAGAGTTAACGCACCGGGTCACCTCCGGGTTGCTCGGCCTTCTTCTGGGTGGTCTCTGGATCGCCGCGCGACGGGTGGAGCCCAAGGGTTCGCCCATGCGCCGGGCCATTGGCTTCTCGGTTCTGGCGTGTGTCATCAGTGCGCTCATCGGGGCGGTGCTGGTGCGCCAAGGCCTGGTGGTGCACGACAAGTCGCTGGCGCGGGCGATCTTCATGCCCGTCCACCTGGTCAACAACTATTTCCTGATGGGGGCGCTGGTGCTGGCCGATTGGTACAGCCGGGGTGGCGCTCCGCTCCGTCGGCCGGATCGCGGGCCGCTGATGCTGCTCATGGCCAGTGGCGTTTCCCAACTCGTTCTGGGCATCACCGGTGCCATCAGCGCGATGGGCAAGACCGCGTACGGGCCGGAACTCAAGGCCGCCCAGACGCTTTCGGATCGCCTGAACATGCACATCGGCGCGGCCGCCAGCCCGATCCTCAAGGGTGGTGTCGCGCACCCGCTTCTGGCGACCTCGCTCTTCGCGCTCATGCTGTGGGCGGGCAGTCAGCTTTCGAAGTCACGTCCGGAACCCGGCGTGCAGCAGTGGAGTCGCTATCTCACCATCGGGCTCACCGCCCAGATGCTCTTCGGCCTCGCGAACCTCCTCATGAGCGCCCCGGCCTGGATGCAGATGGGCCACCTTCTGCTGGCCTTGGTCACCTGGGTGAGCTTCGTCAAGATGGGCACCTACACGCTGGCCTACCCGGAATACACGCCCAGCACCGAAGATCCCTTCGCCGGCCTCACCCCGCGTGAGCGGCTTTCCGCGCAGATTCGGGCCTACGTGGCCCTCACTAAGCCGCGTGTCATCTCGCTCTTGCTGTTCACCACGGTGGCAGCCATGGTGATGGCGAACCAAGGGTGGCCTCCTTTCCTCATGACGATTTGTGTGGCCCTGGGTGGCTACATGATGGCGGGCGCCGCCAATACGATCAACATGATCGTGGAGCGCGACCTCGACGTGGCGATGGAGCGCACCGCCAGCCGACCAACGGTCACGCACTTCGTCTCCACGGGCAACGCTTTCCTGTTCGCCCTCGCGCTCACGGTGATCTCCTTCGGGATGATTACGGCCGTCTCCAACGTGCTGGCCGCGCTGCTGGCCTTTGCCGGGCTGCTGTTCTACGTCTTTATCTATACGCTCTTGCTGAAGCGCCGCACCTGGCAGAACATTGTCATCGGGGGCGCGGCGGGGGCTTTCCCCCCGTTGGTAGGATGGGCGGCCGTCACAGGCGACCTCAATTGGTTCGCCTGGCTTTTGTTCGCCGTCGTCTTCCTCTGGACGCCGGTGCACTTCTGGGCGCTGGCCATTCTCATCAAGGACGATTACGCCAAGGCGGGGGTGCCGATGCTCCCCGTGGTGCATGGCGAGCACGTTACGGCGGTGCAGATCGTCATTTACGCCATTCTCACGGCCGTGGTCAGTATCATTCCGCTGGCCGGCAACGGATTCAACTCCATCACCCTCGGGCTGGTGGTTCTTCTCAACGTCGGGCTCCTGGCCCAAAGCCTGGGTCTGCTTCGCAGCACCACCCGGCCGAAAGCCAAGTCCCTTTTCAAATATTCGATGGTTTATCTCGCCCTGTTCTTCCTCGTCGTAGCGGTGGACCGGGCAATCTAGGAGCATTCATTTAGAGCAGCAACTATGGCGCAAATCTTTGGACCCGCGGCAAACACAATTGCGACTGCCAGCCTCTTCGCGCTGGCAGGCGTACCGTTCCTCTTGGTGGGGGTGAGTGAGATCTCTCGATCTCCCGCCAACACCAAGGTGACGGTGCCTATTAATCAGCCGGCCCCGTTCAGCCACAAGCACCATGCAAAGGAGCTAGGGATTGACTGTCGGTTCTGCCACACCAGCGTCGAGAAGTCGGCCAGTGCGGGCATCCCGAGCACCGAAGTCTGTATGACGTGCCACAGCCAGATCTGGACGAACAGCCCGATGATCGAGCCGATCCGCTCCAGCTGGGCCACCAACACCCCGGTGGAATGGAACCTGGTCAACCGCGCGCCGGACTTTGTCTACTTCAACCACGCCATCCACATCGCTCGCGGCATCTCTTGTAACACCTGCCACGGCCAGGTGCACGAGATGGAGATCACCTGGAAGGGGCAGGCGTTCCACATGGTCTGGTGTCTGGAGTGCCACCAGAACCCCGAAAAGTTTATGACCCACGTTTCGCCGGAGAAAGATCTTTCCCCGCGCGAGCAAGTCTTTGAGGTCTACCGCAAGATCTCGGCCGGCGAAGTGCTGACCGGGGCGGAAGAGAAGCTGGTGAGCGGCTTGCCCCAGCGCGTTCCCAAGGACAAGATTCACGAAGGCGTGCGCTTAGTCGAAGAGCGCAAGATCAACAAATCGCAGCTAAAGGACTGCTACATCTGTCACCGCTAATGGGCCACGAACCGAAGAACGAAGAACAACCGACCGCGCCGTCTCGCTTTTATAAGGGGCCGGCCGACCATCGGGGTGAACCTGAAGCCCGCGTGTGGCAAGGGGACGAGTTCCCGCACCGCAAGTCGATCGCCGAAATCGATCGTCGTAATGTCCTCAAGCTGATGGGGGGCGCCATGGCCATGGCCGGCATTGCCGGTTCGGGCTGCCGCTCGCTCATCATGCCGCAGGAAAAGATTATTGGCTATGTGCAGGCCCCCGAGAACCGCGTGTCCGGGATCAGCAAGCACTTTGCCACCACCGCCTGCATCGCCGGCGAAGTTGTCGGCATGCTGGTGCGCAGCCACGAAGGTCGCCCGGTGAAGCTGGAAGGCAACCCCAAGCACCCCGCTAGCCTGGGTGGCTTGGACGCCAAGCAACTCGCCAGTATCCACGGCCTTTACGATCCCGACCGCCTGGCCGGTGTTGCGTACAAGGGCGACATGGACAACTGGCCGAACTTCCTCAAGAATCTTCGCGCGTCGCTGAAGAACGGAGGAGTTGCCATCCTGACCCCGAACGTGACCTCGCCCGCGCTGGCGAAGTCGATTGAGGATTTCCTAGGTAGCCATCCCAACGCCACCTGGTACCAGTGGGAAGCCTGCCACCGCGACCTGATGCACGAGGCGGGGATGCTCGCCACGGGGCGTTCGGTGCGTCCGGTCTATGACTTCAGCCGGGCCGACGTGGTCGTCAGCATCGACTGCGACGTCTTCAACGAGCTTCCGGGTGCCACCGCCCACGCGCGCAACATCGCCGCCAAGCGGAACCCCGACGGCGAAATGAGCCGGCTCTACGCTTTCGAAAGTGCCCCCACCACGTTTGGGGCGCTGGCCGACCACCGCGCGCCGGTGCGGGCTTCGCAAATGGGCGCGCTGGTGCGAGCCTTGGGTGCCAAGCTCGGCATGCCGGGTGTCACCGCGCCGGGTGCCAGCGGGGCCGATGCCCAACTGGTGGATGCCATGGTGCGCGATCTGCAAGCTCATCGCGGGCGCTGCGTGGTGGTGGCCGGTGGCCACTTGCCCCCGGCGGTGCAAGCGGCGGTCTATGCGCTGAACGAAGCGCTGGGCAACCTCGGCACGACCGTGACCCTTAAGGACAGCGTCTCATGGGCCGCCCACAACGGTGAGAGCATTCGCTCCCTCGCCGAAGCGATCAAGGGGAACAAGGTGCACACGCTTCTGATGCTGGGTGTGAACCCGGTTTACGATGCGCCGGGCGACTTGGACTTCGGGACGCTCATCGGCACCGTGCCGTTCTCGGCGCAGCTGAGCCTGTACGATGACGAAACCGGCGAGAAGTGCCAGTTCCAACTTCCTGAATCGCACTATCTGGAAGCCTGGGGCGACCACGTGGCCTTCGATGGCACGGTCAGCATCCAGCAGCCGCTCATCAAGCCGCTCTACGAAACGCGCTCCTCGCTTCAGTTGATGGAAGCGCTGAACAACCGCTCTCAGGACGACCTGGAGACCATTTCGCGGTTCCACCAGATGGACCCGAACAGCGAAACCTGGAGATCGGTGCTGGCCAACGGCGTGATGATGGCGGTGACGACGCAAGAAGCCCCGCCGGCGCTGAAGCCGAACCTGATGGCGGGCATCCCGGACGCCTCGACGAAGGGGATTGAGCTCCGCTTTGCTCCGGACCAAGCCATCCACGACGGTTCTTATTCCAATAACCCCTGGCTGCAAGAGCTGCCGCGCCCGCTGACGAACCTCACTTGGGACAACGCGGTCGAAATGGGGCACAAGTTGGCCTCTCAGCTCGGCGTCGCGGGGCCGTACAAGCACCTGGGCCTGATCCCGGGCGCGGGGCCGGCCCCGATGGTGAAGGTCACGGTGGGTGGCAAGTCGGTCGAGATGCCGGTTTACGTCAACCTCGGCATGGCCGATGACACCGTGGTGGTGCGCATGGGCTACGGTCGCACGCGCGTCGGTAAGGTCGGCAACAAGGGTGACGACCGCTGGCACGGTGGCGGGTTCAATATCTATCCGCTCCGCAACAGCCAGTCCCCCTGGATCGTGGGCGATGCGGTGGTCGAAAAGACTTCCGGCGGCTACGAACTGGCCAATACCCAGTTCCACAACACGCTCGAGGTCGAGGAGATCGACACCGACCGCGACATTATTCGCCATGCCAACCTCGCGGACTATAAGGCCAACCCGATGATCTTTGCCAGCAAGGGTCACGGCGGCGGCGCCGAGGCTGATCACGGCGGCGACAAGTTGCACAACGGGGTGGAAGGCCAAGGCGGCCACACCGATGCGCACTCGGAAGGTGCGGGCGCGGCCCCCACGGGCGGCACCGATGCGGGCGGCGAAGGCAAGGACCTGAACCTCTACGACGGCACGGACTTTAAGGACCTGTACGCCCAGAACATGCAATGGGCGATGACGGTGGACCTCAACCTCTGCACCGGCTGCAACGCCTGTGTGGTGGCGTGCCAAAGCGAAAACAACATCCCCACGGTGGGCAAGCGCGAAGTGATGCGCGGCCGCGAAATGCACTGGATTCGCATTGACCGGTACTACAAGGGGAACGGCACCAGCCTGAACTACGACAACCCGCCGATCTACTTCCAGCCGCTGGCCTGCGTACAGTGCGAACAAGCTCCGTGCGAGCCAGTCTGCCCGGTCGCAGCCACGGTGCACAGCAGTGAAGGCCTGAACCAGATGGTCTACAACCGCTGCGTCGGCACCCGCTACTGCAGCAACAACTGCCCCTACAAGGTGCGACGGTTCAACTTCTTGCACTTCACCAAGCCCGTGCACGACCTGCCGGTGCTGAAGTTGCTTCAGAACCCCGACGTCACGGTCCGCACCCGCGGGGTGATGGAGAAGTGCACCTACTGCGTCCAGCGCATCAACGAGAAGCGCATCAACGCGAAGGTGGAGGGCAAGGAAGTCCAAGACGGCGAAATCGTGACGGCGTGCCAGCAGGCATGCCCCGCGCAGGCCATCGTCTTCGGCAACATGAGCGACAAGAACTCGGCCGTGAGCAAGTCTCGCGCCAGCAAGCGCAACTACATCTTGCTTGAGGTCACAAACACGCGGCCTCGCACGACGTATCTCGGGCGCGTCCACAACCCGAACCCTGAGGTGAAGGCCTAATGGCATACGAACCATCCATTGATAAGAGCCTGCTGGAAGGCGAGCATACAGAGGCGTCTATTGACGCCGCGATCGCCGATATCGTCCTCGATCCGAAGACGCATACCCAGCCGGCCATCAATCACCTCAAGCTCGGCAAGCTCAGCGTCAAGATTCCGGCCCCGGAAGGCTACAACAGCCCCTGGTTCCTCTTTATGGGGATCGGGTTCATGTTCGTCAACATCCTGCTGGTCTCCATCGCTGTCCTCGTCTTCACGGGGATCGGGATCTGGGGGAACAACCAGCCGGTTGGTTGGGGTTTCGACATCATCAACTTCGTTTGGTGGATCGGGATCGGCCACGCCGGCACCCTGATCTCCGCCATCCTTTTGCTGCTCCGCCAAAAGTGGCGCAACTCCATCAACCGCTTTGCCGAAGCCATGACGATCTTCGCTGTCATGTGCGCGGGGATCTACCCGCTTCTGCACACGGGCCGCCCGTGGGTGGCGTACTGGCTGTTCCCCTACCCGAACGTTCTCGGGATGTGGCCGAACTTCCGCTCGCCGCTCGTCTGGGACGTCTTTGCGGTCAGCACATACATGACCGTTTCGATCCTCTTCTGGTTCGTCGGTCTCATCCCTGACTTCGCCACCCTCCGCGACCGCGCCAAGGGCAAGATTGCCCGCGTGGCCTTCGGGGTGGCTTCGATGGGTTGGAAAGGCTCCGCCAAGGACTGGGTGCGCTACGAGCACGCCTCGCTGATCCTGGCCGGGATTTCCACTCCGCTCGTGCTTTCGGTGCACACCATCGTGTCGTTCGACTTTGCCATGGGGATCGTCCCCGGCTGGAACGTCACCATCTTCCCGCCGTACTTCGTCGCGGGCGCCGTGTTTGCCGGGTTTGCCATGGTTATCACGCTGATGGTGCCCATCCGCAAGTGGTACAAGCTCGAAGCCTTCGTCACCATGAAGCACTTCGACTGGATGGCCAAGGTCATGCTGGCGACGGGTCTCATCGTGGTCTACGGGTACGCGATGGAAATCTTCTACGCCATCTACAGCGGCGTACCCTGGGAACTCAGCCTCTTCCACAACCGCTGGGAGATTCTGCAGGCCCCGTATTCGTGGGCGTTCTGGCTCCTCATCTTGTTCAACGGCATCATCCCGCAAATCCTCTGGATTCCCAAGATGCGCCAGAACCTGACGGTGCTCATGCTGGTTTCCGCCAGCGTCAGCGTGGGGATGTGGTTCGAACGATACGTGATCATCCCGATCTCGCTCACTCGCGACTACCTGCCCAGTAGCTACGGCTACTACACGCCGACGGGATGGGACTTCGCCATGTTCTTCGGCACCATGGGGTTGTTCGTCTTCCTCCTCCTGCTGTTCATCCGGTTCCTGCCCATGATCAACATCTTCGAAATCAAGGAGCTGAAGCATCAGCTGGACCACGAGGCGCACGCCGAGAATGGTCACGGACACAGCGCGGATCCGGAGGCCGCCCCGGCTCACTAAGCCGCACGGAGACCCAAAATGAGTCACGGTCGAGATACTGCACCGAAGCCTTACGGCACGGTCGCTGGTTTTGCCACGGCGGATGAGCTGCTGGCCGCCACCCAAGCGGTGGTGAATGCGGGCTACAAGAAGCTGGACGCCTATTCGCCGGTGCCCGTGCACGGGTTGGCGGATGTCATGAACTTCAAAGACTTCCGCCTGCACTACGGTGCGCTGGCGGGTGGTCTGACGGGAGCGGTGGTAGGCATGAGCTTGCAGGCCATCACCGGGGGCGCGCTGAATCGCATTGGCGTCGAACTGCCGGCCATGTGGCAGTACGCGCACAACACGGGGGGCAAGCCGCTGTTCAGCTGGCCGATGTTCATCCCGGTCATGTTCGAATGTACGATCCTGCTCACGGCCTTCGCCGTAGTGGGCGGGCTGTTCGCTTTGTGCGGACTGCCAAAGCCGCACCACCCGATCTTTAACGCCGAAGCGTTCCACCGGGCTTCCCAGGATCGCTATTTCCTCTGTGTCGAAGCCACCGACCCGCGCTACGCGCCGGACCAAGTGGCCAGCCTGATGCACGAAATGGGCGCCGAAAGCGTGGAGCACGTGATGACCTCGGAGGGCTACTAATGAAAAAGTCGTTGTGGGCGTTGGCTCTGCTGAGCCTGCTGGCCGGCGGTTGCCACCGCGATATGTGGCTGCAGCCGAAGGCGAAGGTGAACCGCGAGAGCGACTTCTTTGCGGATGGCCTCAGCTCGCGGCCGAACGTGCCGGGCACGGTAGCGACCGAAGATGTCGGCCTCACGCGGCCGGTTCGCACGGGCTACGATGCCAACGGCAAGTTGGTGCGCGAGATTCCGATGGCTGTGACCAAGGAACTGATTGCCCGAGGCAAGGAGCGCTACCAAATCTTCTGTACGCACTGCCACGGCGCGGTCGGGGACGGGGAAGGCATGATCGCCCAGCGCGGTCTCACCCTGGCTCAACCGGTGGCGAGCTACCACACGGATCGTCTGCGCGAACTGCCCGACGGCCACATCTTTGATGTGATTACCAACGGATTCGGGACGATGTATCCGTTTTCGGACCGCATCCCCGATCCGAACGATCGTTGGGCGATCGTGGCGTACATCCGCACGCTGCAATACAGCCAATTTGCCCCGGCCAGTTCACTCCCGGCCGAAATGCGCGCCAAGGTGGACAACCCGCCGCCGCTCCCCTCGCAAAAGAAACCCGAGGGCAAGCACGGCAAGGGTGAAGACCACAGCGAGGGAGGAGCACACTAATGAGCGAAATCGAATCGGCAACGCACGAAACCGCACCGAAGAACACGATCGGCACCAACTACTCCATCTTGGGGGTGCTGTTGCTCTTGGTGGGTGGGGGCCTCTTTGCCGCCACGGGGATGGGCGCGGGCATGGAAAACATGCTGCGCAGCTACATCTACGGCTATATGTTCTGGTCGGGGATGACCATCGGCTGCTTCGGCCTGATGTTGCTGCACCACACCATTCGTGCGCGGTGGAGCCGTCCGGTGCTTCGCATTTGGGAGTCTGCCTGTTCGCCGCTGATGCTGGTCATCCAGGCCGTGGCGTTCTTGCCGATTGCCATGAACCTCAAGCTCATCTACAAGTGGATGAAGCCTGAAGTCGTGGCGGCGGACAAGATCCTGCAGAACAAGGCGTTCTATCTCAACCCCATGGTGTTCTACATCACCACGTTTGGGTTCTTCGCGTTCATGATCTTCTGGAGCTACCAGCTTCAAAGCCTCCAACGCAAGGAAGACGCCAGCGGAGACAAGAGCTACGCCGACAAGCGGGCCGTGTGGGCGCCGCCGGGATTGCTGTTCTTCGTTCTGTTGCTCAACTTCTTCTACACCAGCGTGCTCATGAGCCTCGACGCGCACTGGTTCAGCACCATCTATGGGGTGTGGCTGATGGTGGGCTTCGCGCTGGCCGGTCTGGCCTTCACCGGCATGACCGTCGGCACGCAGCACAAGCGCGCACCGTTTGTGGGCATCATCAACGAGAAGTTCACCTACGATATCGGGGTACTGACCCTGGCGTTCACGCTCCTATGGGCGTACTTCACGTTCAGCCAGTTCCTCATCACGTGGAGCGGTAACTTGCCCGAATTCACGGTGTGGTTTGTGGATCGCTCGGTCCAACCCTACAGCACGCTGGCGGGGATGGGCATGTTCGCGCAGTTCCTCATTCCGTTCATCGTGTTGCTGCAACCGGCTTCGCGCCGCAACCCCTTGGCCTTTGCCATGCTGGGCGGCTGGGTGTTCACCGTGCGGATGTTCGACTTCTATTACGTGGTCGTTCCCAGCCTGCACTTGACCTCGCCGAATGCGCTCACGCTCATTGGGGGCTTGTTCGCCATGGGCGGCCTCTGGCTCCTCGTCTTCGCCCTGCAATACAAGTCCCGACCGGAACTTGTGAACGGCTCCGACTACCAACTGGCGGCTCATCATGGCTAATCATCACGATCACGACGAACACCCCCAGGATCTCAACCTCCTGGAGGAGATGAATTACGAAACCCGCGACTTCGACGTGGACCAGGCGCCCAAGGGCACGGTCTGGTTCTTCGGGGTCACCACCGGGTTCTTTATCCTCGCGTTCATCTCGCTGATCTTCATGGGTCCGGACTTCATTCCGTGGTTCCGCGATGGCAAGTTCCAAACCGCGAACCAACCCGATGTCCGCCGCCGCATGCCCGAGGCTCCGGCCCCGTTGCTGCAAAGCAACGTCACGGCCAGCAAGGACACTGCGGACCTCCGGAAGAAGGAAGCCGACAAGCTTGCCACCTATGGGTGGGCAAACAAGGAGAAGACCGCCGCCAAGATTCCTGTCGAGGATGCCATGGCCGTGGTTGCCTCTCAGGGCAAGCTGCCGCGCTGGGCTCCCACCACGCCGGCCCCGACCACCACGGCTGAGAACCAAACCCCCGCAACCCGCTAAGGACAATTCATGCGACATTTCGTCACCGCTCTCCTGGTCTTGATCACCGCGCTCAGCGCGGCTCAATTCTATGGCTATAAGGATCAGCCGATTCCGGGTCAATCCCGGGTGCCGGCGGAGGCTGCGGGCGATATGCGCATTGAGCAGAAGCTGGGTGCCATGGTGCCAAAGGACGTCCGCCTCGTCAACGAGGAAGGTCGCACGGTCCGCCTGGAAGAACTTCTCGGCAAGAAGCCGACGATTCTCACCTTCGTGTTCTACGATTGCACCAGCGTTTGCTTGGACATCCTGTTCAACCTGACGAAGGAGCTGAAGGGCCTCAAGACGCAGGAGATTGGGCGCGAGTACCGCGTCATCACCATCAGCATCAAGCCCAGCGAAACCCCGGCCCACGCCCGGTCGGCCAAGATTCGCACCCTCGAGGGGTATCCGGCCAACCGTCGCACCGCGATGACGGAGGACGGCTGGCACTTCTTGGTAGGCGAAGAAAAGGAAGTGCGCCGGCTCGCCGATGCCGTCGGGTTCAAGTACACCTACGACGCCAAGAGCGACAACGTGGTGCACCCAGCGGGCATCATCGTTTTGAGCCCGGCGGGCAACGTCTCACGCTACTTTGTTACCACCGAATACAGTGCCTTCATGATCCGTGAGGCTCTGGCGACTGCGAACGAAGGCCGGATGGGCCCGCGCGACGAGCGCCCCTTCTATCTCGCCTGCATTGATATTGACCCGCTCACCGGAGCGCGGTCCCTCAACATCATGAACACGCTCAAGGTGTTTGGACTTCTCACGGTCCTTTCCCTGGCGCTGTTCATCACGACTTCACTGATTAAGGAGCGCCGCGCCCTCAAGCACGGAACCGAGTAAGAAACGATGAACTTCCCCCTCATGCCGCCGCAAGCCAGCGAGTTTGCCCCGAGATACGACGCACTCTTTTGGGTCATCAGTGGCCTGACAGTGATCTTCACGGTCATGGTGGCCGTGCTGATCATTGTCCTCGCGGGCAAGTACAAGCGCGGCTCCCTCGCGGACCGCAGCAATGCCGTCAGCCACAACACCAAGCTTGAGATCCTCTTGATGGGCGTCCCGACCGTGTTGGGGATGGTCATCTTTGTCTGGTCGGCCGTTCTGTTCATCGACGCCCGTACCATGCCGAAAGATGCCCAAGAGATCTTCGTCATTGGCAAGCGCTGGATGTGGCATGCCCAGCACATGAACGGGACTCGTGAGAACAACGAAATCACGGTGCCCCTGGGCAAGCCCGTGAAGCTCACGATGATCAGCCAAGACGTGGTGCACGCCATGTACCTGCCGGATTTCCGCGCGCAATACCACGTGGTGCCGGGCCGCTACACGCAGCTTCACTTCACGGCCACCAAGCCGGGCACGTACAAGATGTTCTGCGCCATTCACTGCGGCACGCAGCACTCCGAGATGGTCGGCTACGTTCACGTTTTGCCGCAAGCAGAGTTCGATGCCTGGATGGCCAACGGCGGCAACCGCTACGCCAAGACGAACCTGACGATGGCGGAAGCCGGCAAGCAGATTTGGGATGATAAGGGCTGTGGCAACTGCCACCAAACCCTGGACAACGAGCGCGCGCCGAGCGTGGTGGGCATCTATGGCTCCACCCGTAAGTTGGCCGACGGCACCACGGCGGTGGCCAACGAGGATTACCTCCGCGAGAGCATCCTTCGCCCCTGGAACCGCTTGACCGAAGGTTACGAGCGCACCATGCAAGCCTACGATGGCGTTCTGAGCGAGGAGCAGGTTCTTAACCTGGTCGCGTATATGAAGAGCCTTGGCCAAGGCGGCACCAGCCCGGTGAAGGGCGAATACCAACAACCGGCGAAGACCGGTCGAGATTTTCCGGTTGGCCGCAAGGACGCCGTGGACATCGCCAATGAGCGAGCGTCCGGCGGTGCTTCGCAGGCCCACGAACTGAGGAACAACCCATGAGCAGTACTGTGATTGAACAAGCGGTGGAGAGAGAAGAGCCCGCCGCACCCCAGAAGAACTATCTGAACGCAGACCACACGATCAAATCGTGGTTGCTTACGGGCGACCACAAGCGGATCGCGGTGTTGTATCTCATCAGCGTCACGTTCTTCTTCTTCTTGGGCGGGTTGGCGGCCGCATTCATCCGCGCCGAGCTGACCTCGCCGATGGGGACGCTGCTAAACAGCGAAACCTACAACAAGATGTTCAGCGCCCACGGGATCATCATGATCTTCTTCTTCCTGGTCGCAGCCATCCCGGCGGTGCTAGGCAACTTCCTCATCCCGATCATGATCGGGGCGCGGGACTTGGCCTTCCCCAGGTTGAACTTAGCCTCGTGGTACGTCTTCATGCTCGGTGGCTTGCTCTTCATTGCCGCGCTGATCATGGGCGGTGTGGATGCCGGCTGGACGTTCTATACGCCCCTTAGCTCCCTCTATTCTCAGACTCAAATCACACTCGCGCTGGTCGGATTGTTCCTCGCCGGTTTCAGCTCGATCATGACGGGGGTCAACTTCATCGCCACCATCCACAAGATGCGCGCCCCGGGCATGACCTGGTTCCGGTTGCCGCTCTACGTGTGGTCGCACTACGCCACCAGCATCATCGTCATCCTGGGTACGCCGGTCGTTGCCATCACGCTGCTCTTGGTGGCGCTGGAACGCGGTCTACGCATCGGCATTTTTAGTCCGGAACTCGGGGGCGACCCGGTGCTCTTCCAGCACATGTTCTGGTTCTATAGCCACCCGGCGGTCTACATCATGCTGCTGCCCGGCATGGGCATCATCAGCGAGATCATGGCGTGCTTCAGCCGCCGCCCGGTCTTCGGCTACAAGTTCGTGGCGTTCAGCTCCATGGCCATTGCCGGTCTCGGCTTCTTGGTCTGGGGCCACCATATGTACGTCAGCTCCCAGAGCGTGTACCAAGGCA
The DNA here is from genome assembly GCA_943371495.1 of Archangium gephyra. GTDB lineage: Bacteria > Armatimonadota > Fimbriimonadia > Fimbriimonadales > Fimbriimonadaceae > JAHBTC01. Next base: position 13,971 of record CALRVA020000006.1, read on the forward strand.
TCATCTTCTCGCTCATCTCGTTCTTGGTTGCGGTGCCGTCCGCCATCAAGGTCTTCAACTGGAGCTTGACGATGTGGAAGGGTTCGGTGGTCTTTTCGACGCCGATGATCTACGCCCTCGGCTTCCTTGGTCTGTTCACCATTGGGGGTCTCACGGGTCTGTACCTCTCCGCCATCGGCACCGACATCCACCTCACGGGTACGTACTTCATCGTCGCGCACTTCCACTACGTCATGGTGGGCGGGACGGTTATGGCGTTCCTCGGCGGTCTCCACTTCTGGTGGCCCAAGATGTTCGGCCGGATGTACTCCGAGTTCTGGGGTCGCGTCAGCGCCATCGTGGTGTTCGTCGGGTTTAACTTCACGTTCTTCCCGCAGTTCATCCTCGGCTACCTGGGGATGCCGCGCCGCTACCACTACTACTACATCGCGCCCGAGTGGCAAATCTACAACGTGCTCTCCACGGCCGGTTCCACCGTGCTCGGGATTGGCTTCTTGATGCCGGTGTTCTATCTGCTCAAGTCGCTCAAGAGCGGCCCGATCGCCGGGCCGAATCCGTGGGGCGCCACGGGTCTGGAATGGGAAGCGACGTCCTCGCCGCCCATCACCCTCAACTTTGAAGGGACGCCGAAGGTTGTGGGCCCGGTCTACAACTACGACGCGATCGAAGATTCCGAAAGCTACCGCCGCGAAATGAAGGAAAAGGTGACGAAGTAACATGGCTGCACACGCACACGACGGGCACCTGAGGTCTCCGGATATGCCGGAGGTCTATCCTCAGTTCGAGGATATTGATCAACAGCAGGAAACCTACATCGTAGGGATGTGGGCGTTCCTGGTCAACGAAGTCATGTTCTTCGGGCCACTGTTCTTCATCTACGGGCTGTACGCCTGGAAGCACAACGCGGTCTTCTACGTGACCTCGCACCACCTCGATTACAAGATCGGGGCGCTCAACACCACGATCCTGCTCATCAGTAGCTGGATGGTGGCCATGGCCGTGCACTACCATCAGAAGAATCAACTGAAGAAGGTGTGCAACATGCTGTGGGGGGCAGCCATATGCGGAACCCTGTTCCTCGCCATCAAGCTCATCTTTGAGTGGGCGCCTAAGTTCAGCCACGGGCTCTTCCCGAATCCCGGCTTCCAGTCGCGTTACCTCGCCTACTACGGCGCGGATACCAACGTGGACGTGGCGCGGCTGTTCTTTAGCATGTATTTCGCCATCACCGGGCTGCACGCGTTGCACGTCCTCATTGGCGTTCTCATCTTCGTCTGGCTCATCCGGCTCATCAAGAAGCGCCCGGATGTCATCACCGACTACGTCCCGACCGAAATGGTGGGGTTGTACTGGCACTTTGTGGACTTGGTCTGGATCTTCCTGTTCCCCTTGTTCTATCTGATGCCCAAGTAAAGGAGCCTATTGCATCATGTCTGAACACACTTCGACCACCAACGGGCACGCCGACCACGGGCACGGGGATCACGGCCACAGCGGGCATCACGTCATCCCGCAGGCCAAGCTCCTCACCACGTTCTTCGTCCTCATGGGGCTCATGATCGCCACCGTGGTGGCGGCGCGCTTGCCCTACGAAGGCGGCGTCAAGGGGATCCCCTCGGCCATTGCCTGGCTGATTTTGCTTGGCATCGCCTTCTGGAAGGCGGGCCTCGTCGTCCAAATCTTCATGGGCGTCAAGTACGGCACCAAGCTCACCAAGCTCTACGCCTACGGCGGCTTCTTCTGGGTCACCCTCTTGGGCGTGACGCTGTTTGACTACGCCACCCGACAGCTGGAACCGGTCCAGGGCTGGGAGCCCGTCGCCGAATCCGCCCTCCCGCGCTAACTTAGCGCGGCGAAAGCTGTTCAAGCGCCCAGGCCTCCATGGCCTGGGCGATTTCTTTTTCATCCCCTTCGGGAATCGTGAACGGCTCGCTCCATTGCACGGTCACGGGGCCCTTGCCCTTCTGGAACTTCTCAATCCCCGGCGGTACCACGTATTGGGTGCCGTCCACCCGGGCGGCAATCACGCGCGCGCCCGTTTTGCGAGCGAGCATGGACCACCCCGGTTGCAGGGGCATCAGTTGGCCGTCCTCACTCAGGTTGCCTTCCGGGAAGAGGCACACACATTCGCCGGCCTTCAACAGCATCAGGGCGTGGGCGAGGGCGCGGCGGTCGCTGGCTCCGCGCCGCACGGGGAAGGCGCGCCACCATGTCACGAACTTAGAAATGCGGTCGCCGCGCTCAAAGAGTTCGATGCCCGCCATGAAGTGAATGAGCCGGGGGCAGGCCAGTTGCACCGCCGGGGGGTCGAGGTAGCTCAGGTGGTTAGCAATGATCAGGAGCGCCCCGTCGCGCGGCACGCGCTTGCGTCCGGTTGTCTGCAGCGGCCCCAAGAACAGCAAGAACAGCTTCAGTGCCGCCCGGATGAACGGGAACGCCAATCGGGCGCTCAGGGGATGTCGTAGGTTTTCCTGACTCATGCCGCCTCCGTCACGGGTTTACCGGACTCCAATCGCCTGGCGCGCAGCAATGTGAGGACCGTGGGCAGCACGAGCACCCCGGCCGATGTGAGGGCGGCCCGCACCCCGGCCAGCGCCGCAATGGTGGCCGAAATTGGCCCGCCCAGAATCTCCCCGAACCCGTGGGCTTGGCTCTGGAAGGAAAGTATCGTCGCCCGCACGTCACTCGTGGCGTGCTCGTTGGTCCAGCTCTGGATCAGCGGGGTGTCCACGCGTCGCAACACCCGCCCCATCATCAACCCGACCACGCCAATCGCAAAATTGGGGGCAAGGGCAAAGAGCAGCACCGAGGCCATCACGCCCGCGTGCATCCAGGTCAATACCCGCACAGTGAGTTGGGTGTCTTGCACCACCCGCGCCCGGCGAAGGTAAACCGTTGCCGCCGCCGCCACCAACGTGGGGATGCTGGCCAAAATCGCCATCCACACCACCGGGGGCAACTCAACGGGGAAGCCGAGATTGTCGTTGAGGTGGTTGGCAAAGAGCCGGTCGAACCCCTCGCTCGCGATGCCGGTGAAGAACACCATCAGCATAATCGCGCCCAGAGCGGCCGAGCCACGGGCGATGCGAAACCCATTTCGCCCGGTGTCCACAAACTGCTTCCACGAGGCGCGTTCAGTTTCTGAAGCTCGGGCAAAGCCGAGTTCGGGCAAGAGCAGCATTGCCGCCCCGGCCAGCACCAAAAAGAGCACTCCCGAAGCAATAATGGGCGTTTGCAACCCCTGGAGGCCAAAGCCCGCGCTCAGCCAGATGCCCACAAACATCCCCAGCAGCCGCGCCGTGTTGCCCTGGGCAAAGACATCCCCGGTGTGGCGCTCCGGGGTGGGGCTGTGGGCAATCTCGTCGGCAATCCAGGCCTCGCGGGCCCCGCTAATGAAGGTCTCGCCCAAGCCCCACAAGACCGAACACGCCACCACCACGCCGAACACCGGAAAGAGCCCCTGGATCAAGAACCCCAACCCCAGAATGAGCAGTCCGATGACCACGGAAAGCCGCCGAGAGAGCGTATCGGCCACCATGCCGGTCGGCACCTCACACAGCGTGATGGTGATCTCGCTCACCGTCCCCATCAGCACCAAATGGTACGGCTGGAGCCCCGCCACGTTCTCCTGGAACAGCAAGTACTGCGTCCAGGCCGTCGAGTGCGCCATGCCCATGAGGGCGCACAGCCCGACGTAAGCCGGAACGGCGGGGAGCTTCGTCAACCCTTAACCGCCGCGGACCCCGAAGATGTCACCCGCCGGGCGACCCTGATCGAAGCGCCAATCCGTGCGGAAGTCCTTCTCAATCTTCGCGCCGCTGAGCAAGGCCCGCACCATTGCCCACGGCATATTGTTCAGCCGCAGGATGGCGTCGTGGAAGTCGCGCTCGCTCAGTCGGCCGGTGTCCACCAGTTCGCGGCGGATGTCCTGCATCTGCAGCGCCCCGATCATGTACGCCACTTGGTAGAGCGGCGGGTAATCCCCGTTGAAGGATCGGCGCACCTCGCCTTCGGCGGTCGCGGGTTCGTGCCCGGCCACGTCAATCAGTATCCGCACGCACTCATCCTCGGTCATCAGCCCGAGGTGGTACTTGAGCGAAAAGATGATGCGCACCGCGCGGTGGCGTCGCCAAAACAGGAAGCCGACGCGATCTTCGGGGGTGGCGGCAAATCCCCGCTTGTAGAACAAGAACTCCCAATAGAGCGCCCAGCCTTCGGTCCAGAACGGGGTCTCCGTCACCCCGTTGCGGTGGGTGGCGTGCCGTGCGTTCATGAACTGCTGCAGGTGGTGCCCCGGAATGAGTTCGTGGTGCACTGTCGCGCGGGCGAAGTGGATGTTGTTTGCCCGCAGGCTCATCTCCTTTTGCGCGTGGGTCATGGCGTTGGTGGGAAAGCTGACCATGATCGTCTCGCCGCCCAGGAAGAAGGGGGCCACCAGCTGGCGTTCCGGGGGCATCATGTTCAGCCGCCAGGTTTCCTTGGCCAGTTCAGGGATGGTAACGAGATCGTGCTTTTCCAGGTAGTCCACGGCTTCGTTAGCCAGGTTCAGCACCATTTGGGGTTGCTCGCCCGGGGCCACGTGCCGTTGCTTCACCATTTCCATGGCCTCCTGCCAGGTTTTCACGCCCATCTCCTGGGCGGCGCGGGCCAGTTCGGCGTCGCACCAGGCCAGTTCTCGTTCGCCAATGGCGATCAATTCTTGCGGCGTATAGGGGATGTACTCGCGGGCCAGGTCACGCTTCAGGGCTTCTTCGCCCACCGGGTCCCCCACAATGGCGGTGCCATCGGCATTGCGGAAGGCCGGCCACTTCGCCTCCATGAGTTCACGGTGGCGATTCAGGGCGGCCACGGCATCCCGGTTCGGGCGTTCGGTCCACCAGGTGAAGAGCGGGTCGTAGCCCGCAAAGTGGTCATACCAGTCGTCCAGCGCCCGGATGCCATCCTGCAAAGCCAAATAGGCGCGGCGAGCCACTGGCTCGGGCACATCGGGCATGCTGCGGCTGGCTTCGTTCACCGCCTTGTTGAGCGATGTCAGGCGATCCGCCGATCCCGCGCCATCGGCCGTGCGCTTGCTAATGCGCTCCTCATGAAAGGCACCCAGTTCATCCCAGTAAGGGAGCAGGGCGCGGGCCTCGGCAAACCGCTTCTGCCCAAAGTCTAATGCCTCCCGGTCGTTGCGCACACGGTCGCGCAGCAGCACCCAGTCCGCCCGGTCTTCGGCCCCCATGGCTTCAAAGTTCAGGGCGCCCAGCTCGTGTTCGAACTCGTTGTAGAACTTCGTCAACCGCTCGTGGCGGATGCGACTTTGCGGCAAACGGAACGTGCGCAGGAGGGCATCCCGGTCGGCCTCGAAGCGGATCATCACCCCCGGCATGATGGAACTTGGTTGTGCGACGGCCATCGGCATCAGCATCATGCTAGCACCAAGAATGGCGGCGGTGAAGGGAAGGAAGCGCGGGGGCATGGGGGGTAATTCTCCTCTGGGGGTCTGCAACTTGTTCCGGGAGCCAAAGGTACAGTGTCTTTATATGTCCATGGCGAAGGCCGAAAATGGGCCGCCGCACCTGGCGTTTGACCGCGTAGAAGTGTACTACTCGGCGCTCGTCGCGGGGCTCAAAGGAGTCAGTCTTTCCATCGAGCGCGGCGAATTCGTTTTCCTTTGCGGCCAAACGGGGTCGGGGAAATCCACCCTTCTCAAGCTCATCACCCGTGAAGTGAGGGAAACCAGCGGTCAAGTCTCCATGCTGGGGCGAGACTTGGGCCAGCTCCCGGAGCGCGAAATCCCCTATTTGCGCCGCCAAATGGGCATCGTGCCCCAAGACTACGGCTTGCTCCCGAACAAAAAGGTGTGGGAGAACGTGGCTTATGCCATGCGCGCCGTGGATCGGAGCAAACGCGAAGTCCGGCAGAAGGTGCCGCAGATCTTGGAGGAGGTGAACATCATGCACCGCGCCGACGCGTTCCCCTACGAACTCAGCGGCGGCGAGCAGCAGCGCGTGGCCATCGCCCGGGCGCTGATCAACGACCCGCCCCTCCTCATTGCTGACGAACCGACCGGCAACCTGGACCCCACGCACTCGGCCGAGATCATGGCCTTGCTCTCGCGCCTGAATGAGCAGGGCACCACCATCTTGGTGGCTACCCACGATATCCCCATCGTTCAGCGCCTGCAACAGCGGGTCGTTGAGCTCGAATTCGGAACCATTGTCGGCGACACCGCCGCCGGCGACACTTGGTCGCCCAACATCTCTTCCACCGAGTACACCACCTTCGAAGAGAAAGAAACCGATTGGCAGCCGGAAGGCGAAGAGTTCGAAATCTATCTCGAGGAACCCGGCCCGGAAGCCGCAGCGGACAAAGCGGACGAGGAGGAAACCCCACGTGCTTGACCGCATTGAGTTCTTGCTGTCCGAAGCGTTCGTTTCTTTGGGCCGCAACAAGTGGATGACCTTCGCGGCCGTCACCACCTGCGCCATGGCCTTGTTGCTCCTCGGCGGACTGGGCTTTGCGTATATGAAGATCGACCAGTTCGCGCAGTCGCTGCCCAGCAAGTTTGAGATCAGCGTCTTCTTCCGTGACAAGGTGCCCGCCGACGATGCCAAGCGCGTCGTTGCTGAGACCCTGAAGATGGAGGGCGTGGACAGCGTGCGGTTCTTGCCCAAGGATGTGCAGTGGGAAGTCCTGAAGAAGGAGCAGCCCGAACTCACCCAGGGCATCCCGAACCCGCTGCCCGACAGCATGCGTATCCGCCTGAAGGACCTGGCCGCCGCGCCGAATGTCGCCAAGGAACTGGCCAAGAAGCCCGAAATCGGCGGTGAGAACGTGAAGTACCTGGCCAAGGAACAAGAGCTTCTCACCACCGCCCTCGGGGCCGTGCGCCTGCTGGGCCTTGCGCTGGGCGGCCTGATGTTGATCACCAGCGGAGTTCTGATTTACAACGCGATCCGCCTCACGGTGGTCGCCCGCCGCCGCGAGCACCGCATCATGCACCTGGTGGGTGCGAACCAAGCCACGATCGCTTTGCCCCTGCTTCTCGAAGGATTTGTACAAGGGTTGCTGGGTGGTCTGATCGCGTTTTTCGCATTCTGGGGTAGCTTTGCCGTCGTAAGGGCACTGATGATCAGTACCTTGCAAGTGGGGGGCACGGAAGTGTTTCCCATCACAAGCTCACTGTTCGGCTTTGTGGCCGCCGGTGGAGTTTACGGGTTGATCTGTAGCCTGCTTGCAGTGCGCGGGAAGACCCTAAAAGGAGCTATTGGATGAAGACGTGGGGATCGTTCATCGCAATCGTGATCGCCGTTTGCACGGTGATGGCCTTCGGCCAGTCACGAACGAACACGACCGCTCTCAAGCAAGACTTGAAGAAGGTCGAAGCCAAGAAGAAGGAAGTCCGGACGCGCCTGCTACGCAAGCGCCAAGAGGCCGCCAAGTATTCGTGGGAGATTCGTTACGCCGACCAGTGGTCGGACCGGATGGACGAGGCCCTCGCCAAAACCGCCAACAATCTCAACCGCCAGGTCAAGCGCCAAGCCACCCTGGAGCTTGAACTTCGCAAAGCCAACGCCGAACTCGCCAAGCGCCGCGAGATGGTCAAAGTCCGCCTCCGCGCGATGTTCGTCAACGATGACCAGAACATGATCTCGGTGATCGTCGGAGCCCGCGATATGGGCGAGATTGCCGAACGCCAAGGCGTGATGGAGCGCATCATGGCCGCCGACCGCAAGCTATTCAAGGAAACTTTGGAACTCCAGCGCAAAGTGGAGTCCATGAAGAAGGAGCAGGACGAAGTGGTGGCCGACATCAAGGTGCTGCGCGTTAAGCTCGCTGAAGAAAAGGAGCGGCTGGATGAAGCCAAGGCCAAGAAGCAAGCCATCCTCAAGGTGGTGAATGCCGACAAGGCCAAGCTCCAGGCCGAATACGACGCCTTCGACGCGGAAAGCAATAAGATTGAATCTCGCCTCGCCGCGCTGACCAACACCCAGCGATCTTCAGGCCGCTACGTTCCCTTTGCCGGACGCTTTATCGTCCCGACCAGTGGTCGTCGTTCCAGCGGCTACGGCATGCGCCGCCACCCGGTGCTGGGCACCACGCGCCTCCACGCCGGCATTGATATTGCCGCCCCTACGGGTACGGCCATTCGCGCCTCGGCCAGCGGAACCGTGGTCACGGCGACCTCGATGCGGGGTTACGGCAACACCGTCATCATCGACCACGGCGGCGGCTTTAGTACCCTTTATGGGCACTGCTCGCGGCTGTTTGTCCGCTCGGGTCAGCGCGTCAACCAAGGGGATCGCATTGCGGCGGTGGGTTCAACGGGCCTGAGTACCGGACCGCACCTGCACTTCGAAATCCGCATCAACGGCCGCCCCGTGAACCCGGCTTCTTACCTCTAACGCACGCGCGCACAGCCTTTCATCGGCTAAACTACGGTTTCCGACCGAGGTTTATTCACAGAGTGGCGATTGATACGAGCGATTTTAAGAACGGTATTGCGATGATTGTGGACGGAGAAATCTGTCAGATCGTTGAGTTTCAGCATGTCAAACCGGGCAAAGGGGGAGCCTTCGTGCGGACCAAGCTGCGCCGACTCAAGTCTGGGGCAACCATCGAAAAGACCTTCCGCTCGGGCGAAAAGTTTGAGGACGTTTTCCTGGAGCGCGTGAAGTTCCAGTACCTGATGCGCACCGGCGACAGCCTGACCTTCATGGACCTGGACAGCTACGAGCAGGTCGAAGTTCCGGTTACCCTCCTGGGCGACCAAGCCGATTTCTTGAAGGACGACATGGAAGTGCTAGCCCTCACCGCCAATGGCGAAGTGCTGGGCTACGAAGTGCCGGCCTTCTGCGAATACGAAGTGACGCAAACCGACCCGGGTGTGCGCGGTGACACCGTGAGTGGTGGCGCCACCAAGCCCGCGACACTGGAAAGCGGCGCCGTTATTCAGGTGCCGTTCCACATCAACATTGGTGACGTTTTGAAGGTAGATACCCGTACTGGTTCTTATCTCGAACGCGTCTCGAAGAAGTAACCGACTGTTCGAACCAAGCCCGAGCCATGAAGCCAGATCGAGGACGCGATATCCGTGAAGGGTTCTTAGGAGCCCTTGATAACCTTGCCCGCATGGTGCTTTATGTGGGCTTGGCCGCCTTTGCCATTGGCACAGGCTTCCTCATCATGAGTTACTTTGGGTCGGCATCTCAGCCCGAAGCCGCCATCAACGCGAACATCAATCGCTTCTTGCCCATTGCGATGATGGGTGCGATCGCGGTGGCCATCGCGGGCTCGTGGATCTTACTGGAAGAAGAGACCGCCGGCGTAATTACCGCCATTGTGGGAGGGCTGCTGATGTTTGCGCCCTCAGTCTTCCCGCAGATGGGTGGGCCCACGGGTGATGTCAGCGCGCGCGTGCTTAATGCCATCTCGCAAGTTGGGATTCCGATTTTGGGGGCCGGTGTCTTTCTTCTCCTCTTCGACATGGGGAGTCGGGTCCGCACGCGGGCCCGAGAAGGAGCCCGAGCCGACAAACTCAAGCTTGGCCAGGGCCTGAAGGAAGAGCGCGACTACCAAAACGTCTTCTTGGGCAAGTGCTGGCAGTTGCCGTATTGCCGCAAGTTCATCCGGGAACAGTGCCCGATTTATCATGCAAAGACCACGTGCTGGAAGGAACGCGTGGGGTGCATGTGCGAGGAAGCCATCATCGGCAACGCGATGAAGGGCAAGAACGACGAGCCGCAGGATCCGGACCTGGTGACCTCGGGCAAGGTCGTTGCCACCGGGCCAAAGCTGACGAAGGAACAACTGCTTTCCGGCAAGTACATCCCGCAGAACAACCGCCTGACGCCCAAGCAGAAGCTGGAGCGATGCCGGCAGTGCGTGATCTACAACGAGCACCTGAAACACCAGTTCAAGGTCGCCATGCCCGTGTGGATGTTGGTGGTGGCAGCTGTGTATCTGCTGATGCGTGAACCGCTGGCCCAAGGGATGAAGAACCTCTTGCTGGGGGCGGAGCGTTCGGTGCGCTCGGCTACCTTTGACGCTTCGCGCACCTCGGCCCTCGAAGGCTCCATTCCGTTCCACGAAATTGCGCTCCTGGCGGTCGTCGTGATGGTCTTTGCGTACGGAGTGCGGTTCATTGAATTCACGTTCTTCTCGCACCGAAACTAACGGCTCCTCCGGCCCGGCCGCCGTCCGCATCAACGGAAGCTTCGGCGAAGGCGGCGGGGCTTTGTTCCGCACGGTGCTCGCCCTTTCCGCGCTCACTCAGCGTCCGGTGCAGATCGACCGGATTCGGGGTGGCCTTCGCAAGCCAGGGCTGAACGCCGAAGACCTGGCCTTCCTCAAGCTCGTGTGCGATTGCACGCTGACCGAGATGCCCGAGGTGAACCTGGGCGACGACACCCTGCTGCTGGCGCCCCGCCGCCTCCCCAAGGGGACGACCACCAGCGTGGATGTCGGCACCTTCGAGAAGGGCAGCCCGAGCGGCAGTGCGTGCGTGCTATTGGCCTCGATCGCCCCGGTGCTGGGCCGCGCTCTGGGCTATTCCGAACTCCACATCATTGGCGAAACCCACGGGGCCAATATGCTCTCGTTTGATGCCATGGAGCGCTCGCTCTTTGCCGCGTGGCGGCGCATGGGATTAGTCTCGATCCCCGTGCTCAAGCGGGCCGGATTTGGGGCGGGGAACCACGGCGAAATCCTCGCCGACATCGAGCCTGGACGCATCGAGGGGGTGCACTGGGCCAAGCGGGGAAATGAACCCCGGCTCGGGGCCACCGTGACCTACGGGGAACTCGAGGATGGCATCGCCGAGCGAGCCCAAGCCCGCTTGGAAGCCCAGCTCCAGAAGTACGGCGAGAACATCGAGATCGAAGTCGTCCACGTGCCGACGCGGGAGCCGGGGATCCATATCACCGTATGGGGCGATTGCCAGCCCGGGTTCGGGAGCGCCCAAGCGGCCGGGCGCCGAGGCATGCGTGTGGAACACGTGGTGGACCAAGCCATGGCGGGCTTTGCCGAATGGTACGAAAGCGAGGCGACGGTGGATATGTTCCTGGCCGATCAACTCCTCCTCCCGGCGGTGCTGGCCACCGGCGACAGCACCTTTACCACGCCGCAAATCACCCGCCGATTGCAGACGATGGCGTGGGCGATCAAGCAGTTCATCCCGATTCCGATCACCATTCGGGGCACCGAAGGCGGGCCGGGCACCATCACCATCCAGCGCGGGTCGGGGTAGCGCGTGAGGCAGGCCGTCGAGACTTGGACGGTGGACTTCGGGGCCGGGCCGGTGCCCTGTGAGATGCCGCACGTGTGGGAAATTCCCGATGTACGGTGGGAAGGTCCGGCGATATACCGCACGACCCTCACCGTGCCTGAAGAGGGCGCGTGGCTGACCTTTGAGCGCACGGCTTACGCGGCGGAGCTGTTCCTGAATGGGGAACTCGTAGCCACTCACTACGGTCTGTGGGATGCGTGGAGCGTGCCGGTGCCGGCGGGCGAACACCGGGTCGAACTTAGAGTCACCAAGAATGGCGGGCCGAGCTACCCGGTGAAACAGGTCGCCAGTGGGTTCTATCCTTACGTGTTTCACACCTGGGGCGGCGTGCCCGGCCGGGTGTGGATCAGCACTGAAGAACCCGACCTGGAGCCCTCCGCCCCCAAGTCTCGCATTCGGGTGGAGGGGACGCACCTGTGGGTGGATGACGCGCCGTTCTACATGCAAGGCGTGCTGACCTGGGGATGGGACCCCACCGTGCCGCACCCCTACCCCCGCGAAGACCGGGTGCGCGCGCAGTTCCGGCGGTTCCGGGAAGCCGGGTTCAACACGGTCAAGTTCTGCCTGTGGGTGCCCCCGCACAAGGTGCTGGAGTGGCTGGCCGAAGAAGGCCTGTGGGCGTGGCTCGAGCTACCCCTCTGGATGCCCAGCGCCGACCCTGACCACCAGGCCGCCATGGCGGATGAGGTCAAACGCATCGTGCGGCAATATCGCCGCCACGACCGCATCATCGCCTGGACCGTGGGCTGTGAGCTGAGCCACGAAACCCCGGCCTCGTTTCGCCGGGACCTGACGGAATACGTGCGCGCCGAAACCGGTTGCCCTCTGGTCAAAGACAACAGCGGTGGGGCGGAAATGTACGGGGGCGACCCGCGCGAGTACGGCACCTTTGCCGACTTCCATCCTTATTGCGACGGGCCGTTCTTTGCCAGTGTGCTGCGCAGTCTTCAGCACGGGCCGCGCCCGGTGGTGCCCGTCCTGCTGGGAGAAACCAACGACTTCGACCACTACCGCGCGCTCGGCCCCTTGCAGGCGAATCCGCCCTTTTGGGCGTCCGCCGATCCGGCTTTCAATGACCAGGGCGTGCGCTGGCAATTCGATCTGCCGGGCGTGCTGGCCAACCCCGTACCTTCCCCCGAAGAGGAAGCCCGCCTCCGCGCCGAGAGCATCGCCAAGGGGCAGTATCTCCGCACGCGGGTGGCCCGGGAAATGATTGCCATGCCGGACATCGCAGGCTACGTGATCACCGGGGAGCGGGACACCGGTATCAGTACAGCCGGGATTGTGGATGACCACGACCAGCTGGTCGGCGGGGCCGAGGCGTGGCGCGAGCTGAATTCGTCCGTGGTGTTGTTTCCGATTCCGTACCGCCTGCCACCCTGGGTGAATGGCGGCAACCGCCCGGGATTCCGCGACCCGTTCTGGCACTTTGCGGGGCAGGTTTCCCTGCAAATCGGAGCCCGAGCCATGCGGGCGGGCGCCGAAGACCAATTGCAGTGGCAAGTAGGCGAGTTCAGTGGCACCAGTGCGCCGGCGCGCCTCGCCGCCCTGCAACCCGGCCTCATCGGGGAGATCGTCATCGATCATTTGAGCCCCGGTTGCTATCCGGCGTGGTTCCGATGGGGCGGCGGGGAATGGCGAACGGAAATCCACGTCGAGGCCCCGGCCGAAACTGTGAGCGGAACCACGATCCATGACCCCACGGGCCGCTGGCCGGAGCTCCAAGGCGACGGGGGAGATTTACTCATCAGCAGTTGCTGGGATGCGGAAACTCAAGCCGCGATTGCGGCGGGCCGCCCGGCGCTGGTGTTCGATCTGGGCGTGCCGGCCCAGCGCATGCCGTTTTGGCGGGAGTGCATCCAGACCGGGGGATGGCTTACCGAGGTGCTCGAGTCCCCCTGGTCATGGCTATGGGGTGTGGGTGGGGATGCCACGCTCGACCCCGCCCTCGTCCCGGCGTCAGAGTGGCTCATCACTCGGGTGGACACGCGCAGGTACCGCCGCGCGCCCTACCTGGTGCGGCACGGCAACGCCCTCATCACCACGCTGCGGCCCGAAGGCGGCCTCGGCGATCAACCCCCGGCGCTCAAACACAACCCGGCGGGCTGGCACCTGATCCGCCGCATGATGGCCACTCTGGCCCAGTTTTAGACGATCTGAACGCCGTTGCCGGGCCGAAGTTCGCCGATGACGACGGCTTCCTCGCCCGCCGCACCCAGCCGCTCGCGCACATGGGCGGCGTGACTGGCCGAAACCACGGCCACCATGCCAATTCCCATATTGAAGGTGCGGAACATCTCTTGCGTCGAGACCTGACCGATTTCACCGATGGCCTGGAACAGCCGCGGCACGGTCCAGCGGTCACGGTGAATCACGGCTTCGACATTGCCGGGCAGGATGCGCGGCAGATTGTCCACCAGCCCGCCGCCCGTGATGTGCGCCAGGCCCTTGATGTGCCCTTCTCGCACCAACGGCAGCAACGAAGCCGCGTAGCACCGGTGCGGGGCCAGCAGGGCTTCGCCCACCGTTTCGCCCCTACCGCCGGGCAGGGCGTCGCGCACCGAAAGCGACTGCACGTCAAAAAACGCGCGCCGGGCCATGGAATAGCCGTTGGTATGCAGGCCACTGCTGGCCAAGCCGATCAGAACGTCGCCAGAATCAATCCCTGCCATGGGGAGCCGCTGAGCGTCGTCCACAATGCCGACAATCGCGCCCACCACGTCCACTTCGTCGTCGCTATAGACGCCGGGCATCTCGGCGGTCTCGCCGCCAATGAGCGCGCAACCTTGGGCCGCACACGCCGCCGCCGCTCCGGCCACCACTTGCTGGAAGGCGTCCGGCTGCAGCCGCGCACAACCAAAGTAATCGAGGAAGAAGAGCGGACGCGCCCCTTGGCACAGGATGTCGTTGATGCAGTGATTGACAATGTCGTGCCCAATGCCGGCATAGTCTCCCACCATGGCCGCGATCTTCGTTTTGGTGCCCACCCCGTCAATGCTGGAGACCAGCACAGGCCGCTCCATATCCGGGAAGCGCGCATCGAACAGCGCCCCGAACGAGCCAATGCCGCCGATCACCCGATCGTTGTGGCTGGCGCGGATGGCATCCCCGACGTTCTTTAGGGCCGTGGTTGCCGCATCAATATCCACGCCCGCCTGGGCGTACGTCATCGAATCATCTGCCATCAGACGGGACGTTACCCCCCAGCGCCCCCGGACCCAGCGGGTACAACGGAGGGCACGAGTCGGTAGCTCAGTAGGTAGAGCAGCGGCCTTTTAAGCCGCGGGTCCTGGGTTCGAGTCCCAGCCGACTCACTCGCTCTTTTCTTCCGCAATTTCCCCATCAGTGGGTTCTTCTGCGGGTTCATCCGTGGCTTCGGTCTCGTCTTCTTCGGGGCTTTCGTCTTCGCCAGCGGCGGAATCCGCGAGCTCAAACGCGACCTGCGCCTGACCAAAGGAGATCTGGTCGCCGTCGGCCAGGCTCATCGATGTGTCGGGGTCCAGGCGCACCCATTCGCCTTGCTGCTTCAACCAGGTGCCGTTGCTGCTGCCGAGGTCTTGCACCGTCCAGCCGTGGTCGCCGAACTCAATGCGCGCGTGCTTGCGGCTCACATAGCTGCCATCCGGGAGGCCACCCAGGTCCACGCCGATGGGGCCGGAATCCGGATCAAAGCGGCCCACCACGGTGGGCGGATCGAGCGGGAAGACTCCGTCGCTTCCGTCAGCGGGGCGCAAGGCCCTCAATCGCGCAGCAGGGGATTGGCTCATCTTAAGTCCTTCGATTGGCGACGAATCCGGCTAGCGAACTCGCCACCAGCGCCGGCACGAGAGTACCTAAACCGACCGCCTCTTGGCCGATCTGCACGGTGACATACGGATCGCCTTTCATCTGCCCGAAGATGAGCAGGCCGAAGCCGACAACTGAACCGGCGATCAAGGCGGCCAGTTGGGCGCGCCCGGTCCAGGCCTGCGGGCGCAGGTAAGCCAGGGCGGTGGGCACGAGGAGCGCCCCCACAATAGCGCCTGCCCACAGGTACCAGATGGCGACCACGCTCTGGAGCGAGGCGGCCAGCGCCGCCGCCGCGACCAGCGCCAAGATCACGCCCCTGCGCATCCACTTCACCTGGGTGGCGTCGTCTTCCGTTTGCCGGAATTTGGCGACGAGGTCGCGGCCGAGGCTCGATCCGCTCACCAGGGCGTAGCCCACCCCCGCCGAGAGGATGGTGCCCGCCATGCCCACGACGAACATGCCGCGCCAGCCGGGTTCCAGCCCGCTCTTTGCCAGGAGAGGGAAGAGACCGAGACCAGAAGTCGCTGGAGATTGTGTGGCAATCATGCTTTGGATGGAAAGCGCATGCAGGGCACTCGTGATGGAGAGGAAGTCAAACACGATCCAGCACAGCACGCTCAACCACACACCGCGCCGGGCAACTTCCGGACTCTGAGCGCTCGCCACCCGCTGGTGAAAGCCCGGGTCGGCGAACGTCCACGCCCCCAACAGGAAGAAGCTCAAAACGCCGATTGGCCCTTGATTCCCTGTAAAGTTGCCCGGATTCACCAGGGCTTCGTTAAAGTACCGGGCGAGGTGCCCTTGGCTGATGCTCTCAGCCGCAGCTATCCCAAACCCCGTGAACATCAACACGAAGGCCAGCAGTGACACCCGCACGTCGGCCATCAGCCCGCCCTTGTACGTCAGCGCCCCCACGATGAGCGTGCAAACCAAAATCGCCGGCACTAGCCCCCCGCCGAAGATCGCCACCATCAGCACGGCCAGCATGAGAATGTGCGCCGCCGGAATCCCGAGCAAGAACAGCAATCCCCCGGCCATCACCGCCGGGCCGCGCCCGCCCGTTGCCAGCAACCGGTCCGGGATGCTGAGCGCATCCTCCGTGCGCACCCGGCGCGCCATATGGGCCGCGTAGAGCGCACCAAAAACGTAGTACGGCACCCCAATGAGAAGCCACGCCCCCACACCGTAAAACGAGACCGACTCCGCGATGCCGAGGATGCCGCCGTACCAGGTGCACACCAGCGTGGCCACAAATGCGGGCAATGTGAGAAGGCGCCCGGCTGAAAGAAACCCGAGCACCCCCGAACCGGCCCGCGCCGAGAACCCCAGGGCCAGCACCGCCACCCCAAAGAGGCCGATGATGATCTGGTCGGGGAGGGTTAGTTGGATTCGTACGACGTCCACGGAGCATCACCTTCGTGCGACCAGCACATGTGTGCCAGCCCGGACTCCATTGTGACCCGCACTGGCCCCGTCACCCGGTTGCTGAGGGACCCGAGTCCATTGGGGCTGAGAGTGGCTTCCGCCAGCGGCCAGGCGGTGCCCGTCAGCGTTACGCCCCGGCACTCGGCTAGTGGCAAAAGTGAAAGTCTTCGCCCGGCGGGGATGTCCAGGGAGATCTCCTCGCCGGCGCGCACCAGCCGCCCGGCAAAGCGCCGGTAGATCAGGTCCACGGGGTAGCCCGCCCGGGCCACGCTGTGCAGCGTCCCCAGCACGTGGCCGGGGTCATCGCCTTCTAGCCCCATCAGCGCCAAGCGCGCGTGACCGTCGGTGGCGGCCAATGCCAGCATCTTGTCGGCGTCGGAGGAGTTCTGATCGGGGACCTTGATGCTCCGCAAATGTGCGGGGGGATCGGGCCACGAGTCGAGATCGCCCACAACGGTAGGTCGGAAGCCCAATTCGACCAGCCGAAGGCCCGCCGAATCGGCCGCATAAAGCGCATCGGCCCCCCGCGCCCAACGTTCAAGTTCGGCCAACGAAAGGTCCCCACCCGCCAGCAATCCCAGCACCCGGCTCATCTCTGCCCATTTTGGTGTCATGAGTTCAGATGAAACCGGGCACTGGTCATTTCTTGTGGTGTTTAGGTCAATTTTCACCAAGTTAAACGGAGTCGCGTCACTTCAAGAGAACTTGAGAATCTTCGCGAAAAATGCTGTGATTGGCGAATCGTTTGGGTGCTATGCTCCGTCTGTGGTCGCCCGAGTGGGGCGGCTTTCACGCGAGAAATGTCGGACCAGTATTCCTTCGAAGACCAAGGCGATGTTGTAGCTCTCCGTTCCGCTTGGCAGCAGGTGATGAGCCGTGCCCGCACCACCTACGGAGAGGTTTCGATCAAACGATTCTTGGGGTCTTTGGAGCCGGTTCAGTTTGAGGGCGGCGTGGCCCGTTTCCGCGCAAGCAGCCTGTTCGTGGCCGAGTGGGTGCGCGAAAAGTACGGCCGCGACCTCGACGGCTGGATGAGCGAGGCGCTGGAGACGCCGGTGCGCATCGAGATCGAGGCCGAGATCCGGGATACGCCCCGCGTGGGAGTGGCCACGGCCACCGCCTCCCTGCGCAAGGATGTTTCCACCCCCGAAGCCCCGCGCTTCCAACGCGACCTGCGCTACCGCTTCGACAACTTCATCGGCGGCAGCAACAACCAGCTCGCCCTCGCCGGCGCA
>CALRVA020000007.1:0-31408 GCA_943371495.1 Archangium gephyra
TATCATAACCACCGGATCACCGGTGACCGCGATGCCTTCAAGAGCACTAACTACGGCGGCCTGGGGAACAGCGGATTCACCAACCGGGGCACGGTGCGGGCGTCCGCGCAGAGCCTGTTTGGGTTCGTCAACTTTGATGCGACGGTGCAAGACAACCGCCTGGCGCGGCCCCAAGACGACCGCCTGAGCCTGAACTACCGCCAAGGCGACTGGCAGGTGGACCTGGGCGACGTGCGCGGCACCCTGGCGAACACCAACCGATTTGCCCGGATGGACAAGACCCTGCGCGGGGTGAACGCGGCGTATCGCTCGTCGGGGTTCTCGGCGCAGGTGGTGCGGAGCGAGGTGCGCGGCGAATCGCGCACCGTGAGTGTGCCGGGCAACAACACCGCCGGGCCGTATTTCTTGCAATCCAGCCAGATCGTGCGGGGCAGCGAGCGCATCCGCATTGACGATGAAGACCTGGTGCTGGGCCAGGATTACATCATCGACTACGAGGTCGGCAGCGTCACGTTTGTCAATCGCCAATCGTTGGCGGCGCGGGTGGTGCCGGCGTCCAGTTCCATCGTCGCGACTTACGAAGCCTACGGCATCACGGGCTCGCGGGGCACCGTGGAAGGCGGAAGCATGACCTACAACTTTGGCGCGGCCGGGCAGGTGGGCGTGACGATGCTGCGCACGCGCACCGGGGCCACGGGCAGCCTGAGCACGCGGGTGGAGCGGTTCCAGGGCTTTGGCGCGCCCAGCACGCCGTACTTCTTGCAATTCGAGCCGCTGACGGGCTCCACGCTCACGATCCGGGCGGACGGGGTGCTGCAGGTGGAAGGCGTGGACTACCGCCGCGACAACGACAACCCAGCGGTTTTCTATTTCAACCGGACGATGCCGTCCGATACCACCATCGAGGTGCTTTACACGCCTCGCCCCACCACCACGGTGCAAGGTGACCGGGAAACCTTCGGGATTGACTACCGCATCCCCTTGGGCACCGGCGGGAATATCACCTTGCAGCAGGCCACGGGCCGGGCGCTGGGGGCGGGCGGGCGTAGTGGTCTGGCGCGCGGGATTGATATGCGCTGGGGCGATTCCCGGTGGGGCGTGACGGCATCCTTGCGCGACATCCCGAGCAGCTACGTGGCGGTGGAGACGGTTGGCTTTGAACGGAACGAACGCGCCGCCGACGCCCGCCTGACTTACCGCCCGCAAGTGGGTCAAGAAGCCGGGCTCAGCTTCCTCAACACCCGCATCTCCACCCTCACGATTGATAACAGCGGCGCGAGCGTGGTGCGGGCTTCGCGCTTGACCTTGGCGGAGGCGTTTTACAATGTTCAGGCCGGCGGGCGGCCCTGGGGAGTGCGCCACCGGCGCACGGCCACTGGCCTGACGGCCAACAACAGCAGCCAGCGCACAAGCCTGGAAAGTCAGATTTCGGGTGGGGCGTACCCGATCAATCTCGAGCTGAGCCACGAAGCGCTCACGGGCGGCACCGGCACTCAGCGCACGTCAGCCACGGTGAGCGGCGTCAACCTGCGGGCGCGCACCAATGTCTCCGGGCCGTGGTCGGCCACCGGCTCGTTTGGTTTCAACCGGGTGACGCGCGCGAGCACAACGGGCAACGGCCGCGATTTACAACTCAGCGGGGGTTATGTGTTCCGCGATGTGGATGAAGACGGCAACTATCGGTACCCCTCGGGCACGTTGCGGCTGGACTACACCGACAGTGATTCGGGGGCCCTGGCAACCCTGGGCGGGCTGAATTCGGGCTTTGGCTCAGGTTACGGCGGCAACGGTTTCAGCGGCGGCAGCGGCAACAATTTTATCGGTGGGGCCAACCGGTTCCGTAACCTCAGTTTCTCCGGCACAATGGATTTGCGGCCGGGGCTCACGGGGTTTGGCGGGCTGTTCCAGCGCGAAAGCCGGGGCGATATTGGCAGCAACACCCGCACCCTGGGGGCATCGGCGGGCCTCACGTGGTCGCTCAACGACGATACGCTTCTCAGCGGCACGCTCAGCCAAACCAACACCGAGTTCATCGGTAACGCCTTGTCTTCTCAGGCCACCACCTTTGACGTCACCTTGGATGGTCGGTTTAACCCGAAATGGACGTACCAGACCACGTTTAGCGGCCTGCTGAGCGGGGGCGGAAGCCAGTTCGCGCAGGACATTTGGAATGGCGAAGTGCGCTCTACCTATCGCCTGGCCCCGCGCCAAAACCTTACGTTCTACGGGCTGCTGGGCAACGCCTCGGGCTACCTCCCACAGGACACCAACGACTTCAATCTCACCTACCAGTATCAAATCTGGGAAAGCCTGGCGCTGAATGTGCGCTACCGCTGGCAGGACATCGTGAGCCGGGACGCCACGGTGCAGAGCGGGGCGTTCAAGTCCCGAGGGTTCGACATCGAACTCGGCTTCAACTTCGGGTTCTAGTCGTAGGGCGCGTGAAGGGTCGCGGCGGCGTCACCCGTTTGATTCCCGGGAGTATCCTCTCGGCGGCATCCGAACCTTTACCGGTTTCGGACCTTCCTTGCACTGAGTTATGCGGACATCAAAACGTTTCTGGTTGGCCAGCCTGCTGTTGGGCGCCGCCACGGGCGCGTGGGCCCAGGGTCTCGCGCTGGAGGTCGCGCAGGGGCGCAACCAAAGCCTGGATGCGCAGATTGACCAGGCCCTTGTTCGCCTGGGGGCGGAAAGCGTGGCCAGTGCGGCGGCTCAGCGCCGGGGGCGCACGGCGTTTGCGGCTTCGCCGGTGGCCATCACGCTCTACCGGGATGGGGTGAAGCTCCCGTTCCAACCGCGCGGCCGAGCCGGAGATTTGAGCCTTGAATTTGATACGACGGGGGCGCGCGTGTTTCCCACCTCGTATCGGCAGCACTTGCAAGCCACGTTCACGCAAGCCAAGGCGACGATGGACGCGATTTATGGTCCGGCCCTGCGCAACGTGACAATCCGCGTGCGGAACTACGACGCCGACCTGCCCGACCGCGCGGCGGTGGCGGGGGGTGCCTTTGTGGCCAACGCGCCGGACGGGCCGGAAATCCGGTTCCCGGTTTATAACAACTCCACGGCGGCCAGCATCCACTTCATCCATTGCATGCTGCTGGCCTACCAAGCGGACCGGCCGTATCCGATTGACAGCTTCCAGGAAGGTTTGGCCCGCGCCGCCACCATTCAGGTTGCCCGCACCACGGGGGCGCTCACGAACAGTCCGAGCGTGGACGCCGTGAATGCGGTGCTGGACGCCGCCTATGACGTTTCCACCTTCTACGATTGGTGGAACCAGCCGAGCCTGGCCGCGCCGCGCTTTATCGCCCCGAATCTGGTGTCCTCGCCGCTCCCGGCGGGGGGCAGCACGGGCGGGATCTTCCTGCTTCGGTTCCAGATGGCCGGCACGGCCTGGAATCGCTTGCTGGCCGAGGTGCCGGGGTTCCTGGTGCAGTTCAATGCGCGCTATCAGCTCAGCCCGGCCAGCTACCCCAACGAAGCCAGCCTGGTGGCGCTGGGTCAAGTCGCGCTAGATGCGGCAGCGGGCCGCGCCAATGCCACGGTGGAAGGCAAGACCTTTGCGCAGTGGTTCGAAGAGCAACGTGTGCTGGATAGCGACCTGATTCCGGGTCCGAAGCTGCACGTCCAAGCCTTCCCGCTGGACCCGACGCCAGGCAGCAGCGACTTTGGGGTGTTTGCGATTGTCGCGAACGCCTTCCAGCTCGAACCCAACGGGAACGAGACCCTGTTTGGGGGGCGCGCCTTCCCCGTGTATTGGCGCGAAGACGGCACCCGGTTCCTAACGAGTGTGCAGGACGACGTGCTGGAGATCGCGGGGGCCTACGGTTCGGTGGCGCCCAACTTCCCGGCGACCAGCGGCACCACGCCGTATCGCACGCTGGTGGATGTTCCGTTTGCCGGTCTTCTCACACGGTTGAGTTTGCCCGCCGGTTCGTTTGCGACGGGCTCGGCACCGGTGCCCCGCAACCTCTACGGCACGGTGCGTGGGGTGCCTAGCACGGGCAGCTACGTGGTGCGCGTGACCAGCAGCCGCCTGAGCGGGTCGGTGGACATCCCGGTGCAGCGCTTTGCCTTTGGCACCACGGTGTCGGATGCCAACTTTGTGCCGGCGCAGCCGCTGCGGATTCAGGTGTTCCGCGACAACGTGCAGGTGATTGATCGGCTGTTCAATAAGGGCTACGGCCCGGTGGCGCTGGACTTGCGGGGAGCCGGAGACTTGGCCCCGATCGGCATCACCTTGCCCGCTGGGCTCTCGCTTTACGCTCCCATCGGGACGCCGTATCGTCACCGCGCCGACCGCGTGCTCGGGCTGACCGAAAACCAGACTCTGCTAGGCCGCTGGAGCCCCAGCACGGGCCAATTTGACCTCTTCCCCAATGAAGGCGGCATGATGGCCGGGCGCGGGGCGTACCTTTCGCTGGGTTCCCCGGTGAACACGACGGTGCGCGGCGTGCGCGACACCAGCGAACCCGCTTCAATCCCGCTCGAACCCGGGTGGAACATGGTGGCGAACCCGCTGAACGAGGACATCCCCTTCAGCCGCATTACGGTGACGACCACGACCGAAGCCCCGGCCACCTACAGCCAGGCGCGCGGGACGATCATCGGCACCACGATGTTTGGCTTCGGGCGCGACACCGTGAACATCTATCAGGGCTCGCTCACGCCGCTGAGCAGCGTGCCGAGGGGCGCGGCCTTTTGGGTGCGGTGCGACCGCACGGAGGGCGCGATCATGACCTTTACGCCGTCGTCGTTCGGAGCGGGGACGCGGACCGGCGGCAACGCCGCCGAACCCAAACCCGACTGGGAGATGATTGTGCAAGTGTCAGGTGGCGGGCGCACCAGCCGGGCCTTGATTGGCCAGGCGCGACGCGCTTCGGACACCTTTGACCGCGCCTGGGACAGCGGCATGCCGCCCCTGGCGGGGGGCTTGCAGGTGCAGGTGGGGCCGAGCCTTTACCGCGACATTCGCGGGGCGGGCCGAGCCCAGACGTACCGGGTGACCTTGACCGGATTGCGGCCGGGCACCGAGTACAAACTCATGCTCGGGCGCAAGCTGCTCTACCGCGCGGCGACGCTGACGGACCGGCTTACCGGAGCCAGCAAGTACTACCCACGAGGAGGGACTTACACCTTCCGCGCGACGCAAGAGACGCACGAATTTGACGTGCGCACGGGGGCGGGGCGATGAAGCATATGAGCCCGCTCACCAAGTGGCTGCTGTTCGTCGTTGGCCTCATCATCCTGGGCTGCGGGGGCGGCGGGGGCGGCGGCGTGGTCACCCCGACCAACGTGACCCTCACGGGCCGCGTGGTGTGGGTCGGCACGGGTGGCCCCCCGAACCCGGTGGCCAGCGTGCGGGTGGGTACCACCAGCGTGGCGACGGATGCCTTTGACGGCTTCTTCCAGATCACCGCGCCCAGCGGCACCAACCAGGTGGTGGTGACCTACAGCCCGAGCACGGGCAGTCCGGTCATCCAAACCTTTACGTTCTCGGCGGCTACGGCCAACCGCGATCTCGGCGACCTCTACATCGGCCCCGAGACGGTGAGCGTGCGCGGGCGAGCGGTGAGTTCGTCCGGGAGTGTGATCATCCCCGGCGCGGCGGTGACCTTCGCGGGTCGCAGCGCGACCACCGATGCCAGCGGGGTGTTTATCCTCACACAGGTAGCTTACGACCCCGCCAGCCAGGCCGTGTTCTTCGGTTTGCGCGGCACTATTGCCGCCACTGGCTTCTTCGATGGCTTCTTCAGCCCGGCTTCGCCGCCGGTGGGAGGCGTGGTGGATGTGGGTGACGTGCCGCTTGCGCCGGTGGGCGGAGGCGACCCGCCGCCGTTGCCGTTTAACCTCACCGGATTGGTGCAGCCCACGGCGACCGGGGCCTTGGCCACGGTGGAATTGCGGCAAGGGACGACCTTGATTCGCACGGCCACGGCGGATATCAATGGCCGGTACAAGCTCTGGGTTCCGGCCGGGACTTACACCCTCACGGCCACAAAAGGGGCACAATCGGGTTCGGCACCGGTTTCGATTACGCAACCGAGCCAACTCACCACTGTGAATGTCACCCTCAACTAAGTTCCGCTGGCGTCAAGCCTTCACGTCGCTCCTGCTCATTGCCGGGGCGACGGGGGCGGTGTGGGTCGTGCGCGACATCTTGCGCCAGGACCCGGCCCGAGGCTTAACGAACCGGAACGAGCGCCCCGTGACGCTGACGATGACCAACAGTGTCTTTCGCAGCTACGGCGCGGATGGGCGGCTGGTGGCCGAAGCCACCGTGGACAGCATTGGGGTCACCAAAGACCGCATGCGAGTGGAACTGGCGGGAGTGAAGCAAGGGCAATTCCTGCGCCCGGGCGAGGCTCCGGTGGGCTTCACGATGGCCAACGCCGTGTACTACCCGCCGGTGGAAACCCTGGAAGGCCAAGGCGCGATGCGGGTGCGGGGCAAGGGCTTTGACCTGACGAGCGAAACCGGGAAGTACGACGGCCGACAGGGGACGATGGACATTCGCACGCCCGTGAAAGGCATGTTCGGGCCGGGCCGCATTGAAGCCAAGACGATTCGGTTCAACACCAAGACCAATATCGGGGTGGCGGAAAAGCTCACCTACCGGGGCAAGCTGCAAGACCCGGACGTAGGGGCCACCCGGCGCGACTGGACGATCCAGGCCGAACGCACAGATCTCCGGGGGCGGGTGTACATCCACTCACGGGCGCGGGCAACGGACGGCGAAGTCATCGTGCGGGCCGACCGCATCGAGCAGAACACCGAAACCCAGGTGATCACGTGCATCGGCAATGTGCGGTACTGGGGTCCGGATGCTAACGTGCAGGCCGGGCGCGTGACGATTTATCGGCGGGAGCGCCGCGCGATCTTTAGCAACAACGTGCAGATGCTGGTGCGGCCGAAGAACAGCCCGCCGGCCAAGGAGGAGCCGATCCCGCCGCTGGCGCCCGTGGTGCCCGACGAGATTGCCAAGAACCGGCCGGCACCCAGCGCCGACCCCGTGGCCCAAGACCCCGTGCGGGACACCGGCAACTTGCGGCAGTACCCGATCACGATTCGGGCCGAACAAATTGAGACCACCTACGCCCGGGGGCAGCGACGCGCGAAGGCCACAGGGAATCCGCAGGCGCGACAGCAGATTTCGCCGACCTCGTGGCGGCTGGCGTTTGCGCCGGAAGCCGATCTGGATGTGGAAGCCGACTGGCTCATCATGCGCAGCACCGGGCAGGGCCGCCAAGTGCGCCTGATCAACTCGGTGGGGGATGACGTGATGGCCCGCGAGATTCAGCTTTCCACCCGCGAAGGCGACGACCGCATGAGCGCCCAAGACCTGACCGGCACCATCGCCATTGATGAAGAAGACCTGCCGCCGCGCAGTACGGGTGGCGGGACGGGCGGCAGTACGGGGCCGAGCCTGCAAGGCCCCATCGGCACGCGCCTTTAGGGATCGTTCTCCATGTTTGCCGGGTTTCGTCCCGGTAGAATGACCTCGGTCTGCCGTATCCGACCCGGATGCATCCGTAAGACCGAGAAGCACTATGCCGCAACGCACTGTCGTCGTCGTTGGAGGGGGCCTCGCCGGCCTGATGACCTCCATGAAGCTCGCGGAAGCGGGGGTGAAGGTTCAACTCTTCAGCCTGGTTCCCGTCAAGCGGAGTCACAGCGTATGTGCCCAAGGGGGCATCAACGGGGCAGTGAACCTGCGGGGCGAAGGCGACTCGCCTTACCTGCACTTTGAAGACACGATCACGGGTGGCGACTTCTTGAACCACCAACCGCCGGTGATGCGCATGGCCGAGCGCGCGCCCGCCATCATCTACCTGCTGGACCGCATGGGCGTGCCGTTTAATCGCACGTCCGAAGGCTTGCTCTCGTTCCGCCGGTTTGGCGGCACGCTGAAGCACCGCACCGCCTACGCCGGGGCCACTACGGGCCAACAGCTGCTCTACGCGCTGGACGAACAAGTGCGCCGCTACGAAAGCGGCAACCTGGTCCAGAAATTTGAAGGCTGGACTTTCCTCGGGCTCATCAAGGACGAGCAGGGTCGCGCTCGCGGCATCGTGGCGCAAGACCTGCGCACCATGAAGATTGAAACCTTCCCGGCGGATGCCGTGTGCATCGCTTCGGGCGGGAACGGCGTGGTCTTCGGCAAGACGACGAACTCCATCATCAACACTGGCGAGCCGGTGAGCATCGCCTACCAAGAAGGGGCCGTTTACGGCAACCCGGAAATGGTGCAAATCCACCCCACTGCCATCCCGGGCGAAGACAAGTGCCGGCTGATGAGCGAATCGGTGCGCGGCGAAGGCGGCCGCGTGTGGGTGCCGCGTGACCCGATGGACTCCCGAACGCCGTCGGACATCCCGGAAGCCGACCGCTGGTACGTGTGCGAAGAGCTCGACCCGGTTTACGGCAACCTGCTTTCGCGCGACATTGTCAGCTTCATCATCTATTGCGTGTGCCGCATGGGACGCGGGGTGAAGGGTCGCCAGCAGGTGTACCTCGACATTTCGCACCTGCACCGCGAGCTTGGGATGTCACGCGAGCTGATCATGGACAAGCTGGGCGGCGTGCTGGAGATCTACGAGAAGTTCATGCGCGAAGACCCGGTGACGCAGCCGATGCGCATTTACCCGGCCGTGCACTACACCATGGGCGGCCTGTGGGTGGACTACGAAAAGGGCACCGACGGGGCCACGCTGAACCTGGATAGCCCGCGCAACCAGATGACGAGCATCCCGGGCCTCTATGCCGCTGGGGAAGCGGATTACCAGTACCACGGCGCGAACCGTCTGGGCGCGAATGCGTTGCTTTCGTGCTTGACCGGCGGGGAACTCACGGCCCAGGGCATCACGGCTTATCTACGCGAGATGGACACCGACGCGGCGAGCCTGGACAGCAAGTGGGTGAACGATGCGCGCCAGCGACACGAATCGCACTACGCCGGCCTGGCCAACCCGAACGGCAAGGAGAACCCCTATCAACTTCAGGCCGAACTGGCCGACGCGATGTGGAACTACTGCGGCATTTGGCGGCTGCAGAGTGACCTGGAGAAGGCTCGCGGCATCCTGGACGACCTGACGCAGCGTGCCAAGAACTGCGCGGTGGTGGATGGTGGCACCTGGACCAACCAGGCCACCCCGTACGTGCGCAGCGTGCAGCACATGGTGGAGATGAGCAAGGCGATTGTGGGCGGGGCCCTGCTGCGCAACGAGAGCCGAGGCGCTCACTTCAAGATGGACACGCCGGAGCGCGACGACTCGAAGTGGCTGCGCACCACCAAGGCGATGTGGACTGAGAGCGGCCCGCTGTTCAACCACGACGAGCAGATCGAGTGCAATGTGATCGCCCCCCGCGCCCGCAAGTACAAGGTGAACCAAGTCACCATCGTGAAGAAGCTGATGGGCGAGGACTTCTTGGAGAAGGGCGGCAACCTCGAGGGCTCGACCGTCCCGAACTAATCGAGACGTTCGGCCAGAACGGCTTGCACTCGGCGCCCCGTGGTCCACAAAAGGGCCACGGGGCCTTTTGTGTCGTGCCCCCATTGCCGGGCGAGGGTTTCCGGCGCGGGCGTAGGTCCGCGCTTCTTGATGGCCTGCACCGGCCCGGGGGATTTCTTCGGGTTGAAGGCTTGGATGACCCGGAAGGCTTTGAGCCAGGGCGAAGGCGGCACGGCTCCGCCGGTGAGGAATCCTGGGTGGTCGCCCAGTTGAGCCAGCCCCCAGTGGCCGCGCGCGTGGGCGCGTACGGCGGCGGGGTCAAGTTCGTAGATGTGCGTGCCGGGCACTCCGGTGGTGGCGGGGTCGGGGGTTTGGGTGATGGTCTCCCCGCTCTCGATGTGATAGGCGGCGACGCCCTCCAACATTGAGCCCAGGACGGCTTCCAGGCACGCCCCTTCGTAGCTGACGAACCGGACGCCCGGCGCGAGGGCTTGGAGTTCGGCGTCGGGCATCAGGGGCGAAAGCTTGATGGCAAAGGTTTTCGCGTGGGGGATGAAGAGGTGCGGGTCGGGTCGGAGGTCGCGCCCGCCGCGCCGCATAGGGTCCATCCAGAGGCCTTCGTAGGGTGCTCCGGGTTCGCAAGTGCCCAGCGTGACGGTGGCTTGCACCCCGGCGACTTGGACATTGTGCGCGGCGTACTCGGACCGCGTGGGGTCGGCTTCCCAGCCCTCGGCGGGGCCGCGCCGGGCCAGCGCGATAAGGTCCGCCCCCAGCCCGCAACCGATGTCCGCCACCGGCATCCCGGCCGGGAACAGAGAGGCGTGCCAAGCGGCGACCGGCAGGGCGCTGGCCATCTCCAGGCCGTCGCGGTCCAGGTACCAATCGTGGCCGAGGGGGAACTTGCGCTCCGCTTTGGCCCGCAGCGCCCATTGGGTGAACGCCCAGGCGGCGAGATCCGGCCCCACCTCGCGGGCGACGCGCTCAATCTCGCGCGGGGTGGCGGCACGCCCGGCACTGAGTTCCAGGGCGCGGGCGCGGCTCATGCGGCTATTGTACGGGCCACTGGGTCACTGAGTATGCCCGCACGGGCTCCGGAAGGCAGATCGGCACGGCCAGGGCACCCCGCAGGGCCGCGTATTGGTCCACCAGCGCATCCACCAACTCATTCCATCCAATCACCGGCGAAGCCCACCCGGTGCCGAGCGCGGGCGTCTCGATCCCAAAAGAAACCACGCCTGGCACCCAGTTCAGCGGCCCCCCAAAAGCACGCTCGATATCCGCCCGGTGCTGCCCCAGGTAGCCCGCCATCGGCGCGAGCATGGTCGGGGGCTCGGGGTGCAGGCGATAGACGCACTGCGCGATCTCCTCTTCCACATAGATGCCGAGGGCATCGCGATGGGGGCGCACTTCCGCCCACATCAGGTTCGGATCGTGTTCATCGGGGTGCAAGAACCCGGGCATCTGGCGGCTGCGCCACTCGTCCCCAAAGATTTCCCACCAACGTAGCGACCTTTCGTCCCGATTCATCCCCGTAGGTTGTACGGTTGTCCCGGTCGGCGGGTTTCCCGGCTCCGTATACTCGTAGGCCAAGGCGATGAGCACTAACGGCGTAGTCAATGCGGCCAAGACCTGGCGAGAAAAGGTCGGCCTGGCCGAGATGCTGAAGGGCGGCGTGATCATGGACGTCACGACCCCGGAACAGGCACGAATTGCGGAAGATGCGGGGGCGATCGCGGTGATGGCGCTGGAGCGAGTTCCGGCCGACATCCGGCGTGACGGCGGCGTGGCCCGCATGAGCGATCCGGAAATGATTTTGGGCATCAAGGCCACCGTGGATATCCCGGTGATGGCCAAGTGCCGCATCGGTCACTTTGTCGAAGCCGAAATCCTGCAGGCACTGGAAGTGGACTTCGTTGACGAAAGCGAAGTGCTGACCCCGGCGGACGAAGAGAATCACGTGGACAAGCACGCCTTCACGGTGCCGTTTGTGTGCGGCGCGCGCAACCTGGGCGAGGCCCTGCGACGCTGCGGCGAAGGCGCGGCCATGATCCGCACCAAGGGCGAAGCCGGGACGGGCGACGTGGTGCACGCCGTGTGGCACATGCGCACGATCATGAAGGAGATTCGGCAAGTGCAGGCCGCCCGCGAGGACGAGCTGTTCAAGTTGGCCAAGGATCACCAAGCCCCGCTCGAACTCATCCAAGAAGTGCACCGCACGGGCAAGCTGCCGGTGCCGAACTTCAGTGCAGGCGGCATTGCCACCCCGGCCGACGCGGCCCTGATGATGAAGCTGGGTGCGGAAACGGTGTTTGTGGGCAGTGGCATCTTCAAGAGCGGCGACCCGGCCCGACGCGCCCGCGCGATTGTGGACTCGGTGTTGTTCTATAACGATCCGAAGAAGCTGGGTGAAATCAGCAAGAACCTCGGCGAAGCCATGGTCGGCATCAACATCTCCTCGCTCAAGCCGGAAGATCAGCTGGCCACGCGCGGCTGGTAAGCCAGCCTGAGACACGAAAAACCCCTCGGTCGTTGGTGACCGAGGGGTTTCTTGTTACTTGGCGACCGGAGGTTTAGAACCGGTAGCCGACGTAAGCACCGATGCTGGTGGCGCGGGCGCCGGCGGCATCGTCGCTGTAGATGAACGTGAGTTCACCGAAGATGTTCGGACCAAACTCCTTGCCCACGCCGCCACGAATGGCCCACACGGTGTCGGTGCTGGTGACGTCCATCACGGCCACACCCGCGCCGGCGAACCAATAGGTGCGACCGCCGCCGGCTTCCAGTTCCGGACCGCTGTAGAACCGCTGGTTCAGCATGATCGGGAAGGCGTTACCCTTGGCCCCCGAACCGCTCTTACCAAGCCAGTCGATGGAAATGGTGGTTTCACCTTCGCCGAAAAGAGACTTTTCGAGGAAGTAGTCGAAACCGACGCCGATGAAATTGTTCACCACGTTTCGGGTGGTGCCGTCCAGCGGGTAAGCCGCGCCAACGCGAAGGGCCGCGTTGGACGGGTAACCAAAGGACGAGCCCTGGGCCGGCGCGACGGCGACGAGGCCGAGGCCGAGGCCTGCGAGCCAAAGAGTTCGCTTCATGCTATGTTTTGATCCTCCAAATGTGGCGGGAAGCCAGCCCAAAACTCCTCTGGGCCTGGTGATTCTACTTGACCCGATGCGCTCAGGTCAAACCGTACGCCTCGGTAAACTGAAAATCCATGCCCCACTTCCTTCTTGAGATCGGTTGCGAGGAGCTTCCGGCGTCTTCCATTGTCCGGGCGAACCGTGCTTTAGCCGCCGAAATCCAGGGCATGTTGGAGGAGCGCGGTCTGGGCGTGGGCGAGGTTCAGCTATTCGGGACACCGCGCCGATTGATCGTGGCGTTCGAGGATTTGCCGGCCCAGCAACCCGACCGCGAGAAGCGGAGCCGAGGCCCGGCAGTGGGCGCGGCCTATGACGCCGAGGGCAAGCCGACGAAGGCGCTGGAAGGCTTTTGCCGGGGGCAGGGCGTGGACCCGGCCACGGCCGAGAGTGACGGTCAGTACGTGTGGGTGACGAAGACCGAGCCCGGCCGACCGACGCGCGAGATTCTGGGTGAGTTGATTCCAGCGGCCTTGGAGAAGGTGCCGTTCTCGAAGACGATGCGCTGGGCGGACCTGACGGTGCGGTTTGCGCGGCCGGTGCGGTGGATTCTGGCCGCGTTTGACGGTGAATTGGTGCCGTGCGCGTGGGCGGGGATTGCGTCGGGGCTGACGAGCCGGGGGCACCGGTTTGAGCATCCGGGGCCGTTTGAGGCGCGGACGCTGGATGATTTGGTGCGGGAGCTACGAGGCCGGATGGTGGAGCCGGACCCGCAGGTGCGCATGCAGGTGATTGCCGACCGGGCGCGCGCGGTGTGCTCGGGGTCGCCGGAGTTGAGCGGTGACTTGGTGGAAGAGAACACCTTTTTGACCGAATGGCCGGAGGCGCTGGAGGGGAGCTTCCCGGATGAGTATCTGGAGCTCCCCGAGCCGGTCTTGGTCACTACGATGGCCAAGCACGAGCGATTCTTCCCGGTGCGCGATGAGGCGGGGCGGCTGATGCCCAAGTTCATTTCCATTCGCGGAGGCGGGGTGGATGAAGACGTGCGCAAGGGCAACGAGTGGGTGCTGCGGGCCCGCTTTAACGATGCGCGGTTCTTCTTCATTCAAGACCAGCGACGGACGCTGGATGAGTTCCTCGAAGCCACCCAGGGCATGAATTTTGATGCGAAGCTGGGCACGATTCGGCAGCGCGCGGACCGATTGGCGAGTCTGGCGTCTACGTTTGCGGAGGTGGCCTACGGCGCCAAAGTGGCAGGGGTGGCCGAACAAGCCGGGCGGTACGCCAAGGCCGACCTCACCACCGGCCTGGTGGACGAGATGGACGAACTGCAGGGCGTCATCGGCGGGGTTTATGCTCAGCGAGATGGAATGAGTGCCGACGTGGCGCATGCCATTGGCACCCACTACGCCTACCAAAACAACCTTGTGGTGGATGCGGTGGGGGCGAAGGCGGGGCTGTGCGTCACATTAGCTGACCAAATGGATAAATTGGCGGGCTTCCTGGGCTTGGGGCGCATCCCCAGCGGTAGTAGCGACCCCCTGGGCCTGCGCCGCGCGGCCAATATCCTGATTGAGATTGCCGAGAATGGCGGGGCACCCACCGGCTACGAATCCCATTTGGATGCGGCGCTGGCCGCCTATGCCGCGCAAGGCGTGGAACTGGACCACGAAGGCGCGCACAAGGCGTTGAAGTCCCTAATGGAGCAGCGTTATCGTTCGCGCGCGGATGACATTCCGGCGGACTGGCTGGATGCGGCGATGGGCGATGGGCAGGACTTGCTGAACCCGTTGGTTATCCAATTCCGGGTGCTGCTGGCCCGCGAATTGGCCGGAGAACCCGAACTGCTCAGCACGCTGTCGCGCCCGCTGAACTTGTGGTCGGCGGCGCAGAAGCAGGGCCTCAACGGATCGGAAGGAAACTGCGACCTGCAAAGTGCCGAAGGCGACCAACTCCGCCAGCAGGCCACCCAAGCGGCGGCGGGGCTCAACGAAGCCTATGAGCGAAGGGATGCGACGGCGGTGAAGGCGGCTTTCGTAGCCCTCTCCGCGCCGATCCACCAGTTCTTTGAATCTACGATGGTGATGGCGGAGGACGCGCAAGTGCGGGATGCGCGGCTGGCACTGGTGCGCCAACTGACGGAGATGATTCGTCCGGCGGGCGACATCACCAAGATCATCGCGAGTTAATCCAGCGGGCGAAAGGCGTACTCCGTGCGGTGCAGATACACCTGTCCCGGGCGGAGGCACGCACTGGGAAACGCCGGCACATTCGGCGCATTGGGGAAGTTTTGGGCTTCCAGGCACACCCCGTCATATTTGCGCCACGGACCGCAATCCAGCATCACACTGGTGTAAATCTGAAGTCCGGCTTGGTCGGTGCTCATGGTCATGGCCACGCCACTGGCGGGGTTCGTCAGCCAGGCCACGCTGCGCATTTGGCCCGGGGTGCCATTGAGCACGTAGTTGTGGTCTAGTCCGCCCTGGATGAGGTGGCCATGCGGGTCTTCGGCCTGGTAGAGGTCGCCCAAACGGGTGGTGCTTCTTAAATCCAATGGGGTGCCGTGGAGCGGGGCAATCTCGCCGCGCGGAATCATGTCGGCGCTCACCGGCGTGTAAGCCTCGGCGTCCACTCGCAACTGCAGGTCAAGCGTATGGCCCGTGCGCGCCGCACCGAGGTCATAGTACGAGTGCTGCGTGAGGTTCACCATTGTGGGGGCCGTGGTAGTGGCCACATATTCGATCTCCCAGGTGCCGTCTTCCGTCCAGCGGTAGGTGGTGGTGGCGTGGAGTTCGCCGGGGTAGTTCTCCTCGCCCGCCGGGCTGGTGTAGTCCAGGCGCACGCCCAGGGTGTCGCCTTCGGAGAACGGTTCCGCACGCCACAGCTTGCGGTCAAAGCCCTCGTGGCCGCCGTGGAGGTGGCAGGGCACGTCGCCGGGCTGATCGTTGGTGGCAAGCTGATGCGCCACACCGTCCACCAAAAAGCGACCGGCTTCAATGCGGTTGGCGTAGCGCCCGGCGATCGCCCCTAGATAAGAGCGGGCCGCGAGATAGTCGGCGGGGGAGGGCAGATCCAGCACCATGTTCTGGAGGCCGCTGGCCTGAGTGGGAACCCGGATTTCCTTAACGATCCCACCGAGGTCGGAGACGACGATTTGGCAGCCGTTGGGGAAGGTCAATGCAATCAGGTGCGCCGGGCGACCATCGGGAAGCAGCCCCCATTCCGTAACCTCAATGCGACCGGCCATGCGATTCATTTTGAACCTGAATGGAACGCCCAAGGGTGAAGAGTTGTTATTATAGGTACGATGAAATTATTCATTGGTAGTTTGTTGGCGCTTGTTTTGGGCGTCACTCTCGTTGGTTGTTCGCCGGCGGCTCCGGCCGAAGAAGGTACGACCCCGCCCGCTACGGGAGAAACCAGCAAGACCGAAGGGGGCGCGACGGCCGAACCGGTGGCCTTCAAGAAGGACGGCAAGCTCTGGTGCCCGGTGATGGACCAAGAAGTCGAAAGCGCCGAGAAGGCCGTGGGCTACCAAGATGTGGACGGCGTTCGCTATTACTTCTGCTGCGCGGGATGCCCCGAGCCGTTCAAGGAAGACCCCAACAAGTACATCAGCAAGTTCCCCAAGTCCTAACGGCTCGCAACGAGTCCGCAAGGATCATCCTCAACAACCCCGGCGGTTTTCCCCCGGGGTTGTTTCTTTTTGGGTCTGGTGTCGCCGGAGTGTCTTGCCAGAGCGTCTAAGAGATATGTCACGGCGCCCCGCTCGTAACGTCTTCGGCGAACCGCTCCAAAGCTGCTCGGTGATGCCCATGACGGGCTACTGGCGCGATGGCTGTTGCGAGTCCGGCCCCGAAGACTTGAGCATGCACACGGTGTGCGCGGTGATGACGGCTGAGTTCTTGGCCTTCTCCGTCACGATGGGGAACGACCTGACCAGCCCGCGTCCCGAATACGGATTTCCTGGTTTGCGGCCGGGTGACCGCTGGTGCCTGAGCGTCATGCGCTGGGCGGAGGCTCTGGAAAATGATGTGGCCCCGCCGGTCGTTTTGAATGCGACCCACGAGGCCTGTCTTGAGTTTGTGGAAGCGCAAGCTCTGCTCGAGCACGCGCTTCCGGTTTAACCGCGCGCGTTCGGGTTGGTCGTGCCGGCCGCCCGGGGGGACACCGGCGTATTGGCGGCCTCCCACAGCATGGCCAGCACGGCGCGACTGATCGTTTCCAGTTGCTCGAAGTCGATCTTCTCGACGTGGTCGCTCAGTTGGTGGTAGTCCTCGTGCACACCGCTAAAGAAGAACGCGGCCGGGATACCGACTTCGGCGAACGGGTAGTGGTCGCTGCGCGCCCAGAACCGGTTGGGGTCGTTCGGGTCGTCATAGCGTTGGTCCAGGTTCAGCTTTTGGTAGCTGTTGTTCACGCGGTTCATCAGCGCGTCCAGAGCCGGGCTGAAAACCTTCGGGCCAATCAGATAAACCTGTCCCTTGCTAACGAGGTTCTCGTTGGCTGGGATGTCGGAGCTCGTTTCCTTCGATCGCCCGATCATGTCGATGTTAAACATGGCTGCCGCCTTGCTGAGGTCCACCGTCGGGTTGGCGACAAACTCGCGCGAGCCGAGCAGGCCGCGCTCTTCGCCCGTGAACCAGAGGAACAGAATTGAACGCTTGGGCTGAACCGGGTTCTTGGCGATGGCTTCGGCCATGTTCAAGAGGGCGACCGTGCCGCTGCCGTCATCGTCCGCACCATTGAAGATGCCGTCTTGGCCAGCGGGCACTTCGCGCATGCCGATGTGGTCGTAGTGGGCACCCAGGATGACGGTTTCGGCCTTCAGCGTGGGGTCGGTGCCCGGGATGAGCCCGCACACGTTGTGCGAGACACTTTCTTGCGTGTCCACTTGGACGGACGCGCTCACTTCCGCGCGGAAGGCCTTGGTCTTCAGCAGTTCCGGCGTCACCGTGGCACCCATGAGGGCATCGGCATCGAGGCCGGTGCCGGAGAGCAGGGCGGCGGCCCCGGCGGGGCCAAGGCTAAGGGTAGGGACGCCCGGTTGCGGTCGCCCGGGGCGCATTTGGCCGGCTTCCGAACGCGATCGACGCTGCGTCCAGTTCGGGGAACCGGCGCGGCGATCCAACATGATCACCCCGGCAGCGCCTTCGGCCCGGGCCACCAGGGCCGGGGTCTCGTAGTCGGTGCCCGGTCGCCCGCGTAGACCCGCGGGAGCGGCCCCGGCCACGGCCACGAGGGTCTTGCCCTTCAGGTCAAGCCCGGCGTAGGGGTTGTCACCGTTCGGCACGCGGTAGCCGTGCCCCACAAAAACGAGGTCGCCCGAAAGCTGGCCCGGCTGGGTTTCGGCGATGAAGTCCTCGCCGTACACCAGGGCCTTGCCGTTGACGCTGACCTTGGTACCGTCCGGCACCACGCGGCTCGACGTCATCGGGAGCGGGTGGAAGTAGGTGCCGTCCACGCCGCCGGGTTGCACGCCCCACTGCTTGAGGTGGCTGACAATGTAGCTGGCCGCAAGCTGCAGGCCCCGGGAGCCCGTGTCGCGACCTTCGAGCAGGTCACTGGCAATGAACTCCAGGTGCGCCTGCAACTTGACGCGATCCACGGCCGCTACGGGCGCTCCATTGGGAGCGGCCTGGGCGAAAACCAACGAGGGGGCGAGACACGCCCCGGCGAGAGTGGCCACCAAGAGACGGCGCTGAACGACAGCAAATCGCAACATTGTTTGCATATTACGCGAAGGACGTTCGAAATCGTTTCCTGCTGACATGAGATTTTGTGGCAAGGCGTGCCGGGTCTTTTGCGCATACAGTTGCATGAATCTGCAAGATGTGCATATAATGAGCATAGTATGGCGATTTTATCCGAGCAACGCCGCGAGGTGATCCGGCGGCTCCTGGCTTCGGGGCAAGTGAAAGCCCAGGACGATTTGGTGCGAATGCTGAAGGCGCAGGGCTATTCGGCCACGCAGAGCAGCATTTCGCGCGACCTGCGGAGCCTGGGCGCGGTGCGCCAGAACGGGCGCTACGTATTGCCCAGCCGCGTGAGTTTGCCCTTGGGTTTAGATCGCTCGTGCGTGGTGGCGATTCTGCCCGCCGGGCCGCATATGCTGGTGGTGCGCACCACCATTGGCAGTGCCACTCGCCTTGCCCTGGAAGTCGATAATCAAGGCTGGGAAGAGGTCGTCGGCACGGTGGCGGGGGACGACACGGTCTTCATCGCCACGCCGGATGCCGGGGCGCAAACGGTTTTGATGAAGCGACTCTTGCCCGGGGTTGAACGTGGCTAAGCGCATCATCTTGGCTTACAGCGGAGGCCTGGACACGAGCTGGTGCATCCCTCATCTCATCGGCGAAGGGTGGGAGGTCATCACGGTCACGGTGGACGTGGGCGGCATGTCGGATGACGAACGCCAAGACCTGACCGAGCGAGCGCAGAAGCTCGGGGCCATCAGCCACCACTTTGTGGATGCGCGGACTGCATTTTATGCAACGACTCTGCGATTTTTGATTGCGGGGAACGTGCGCCGAGGCGGCGTGTACCCGCTATGCGTGGGGGCAGAACGATTCCTACAAGCGCAGATGGTGGCCGAATTTGCCAACCAGGCGGGTGCCTCGGCGATTGGGCACGGCTGCACGGCGGCGGGTAACGACCAGGTTCGGTTCGAGACCGCGCTGCGGGCGCTGGCTCCGGGGATGGAGATCGTCGCGCCGATTCGCGACCTCACCCCTTCCCGCTCCCAGCAAGTAGAAGATTTGCAGCGGCTGGGCATGCCCGTGCCGAAGCACGGCGCGGCCTATTCCATCAACTCCGGCCTGTGGGGCGTGACGATTGGGGGTACTGAAACCACCACTAGTGACGGCCAAGTGCCGGAGCATGCGTGGGTGCGCACGCAGGCCGCCTTTGCCAACCCGAAGGCTCCGACCAAGATCACCTTGACCTTCAAGGAGGGCCAGCCCACCCACGTGGACGGCGTGGCGATGGAGCCGGTGGCGCTGATTGAACATGTGGATGCCCTGGCCGCGGGCTACGGAATTGGGCGCGGGGTGCATCTGGGCGACACGGTGCTGGGCGTGAAGGGGCGCGTGGCGTTCGAGGCCCCCGCCGCCACGGTGCTGATTGAATCGCACCGCGAACTGGAAAAGCTGGTGCTTACCGGCCGCCAGCAAGCAATGAAGGATGCGGCCGCCCGCAATTACGGTGACTGGCTGCACGAGGGGCACTTCCTGGACCCGGCCTGCCGCGACATCGAGGCGCTGCTGACCCAAAGCCAAACCCGGGTGACGGGCGAGGTGGTGGTGACTCTGCGCACGGGCAGCCTGTTTGTGGAGGGGATGAGTTCGCCCTATTCGCTGATGGCGGCCAGCGGGAGCACCTACGGCGAGGCAGCGAAGGACTGGACCCCGACGGATGCGGCGGGCTTCAGCCGCTTGGTGGCCTTGCCGAGCATCTTGGCGGCGCGTGCGGGTGCGCGAGCCCAGTCATGAGGCCGCTGCACCTGGACAAGATTGCGAGCGTGACTCGCAACTGCGCCCTGGACCGCGACGTGCGGGTGGGGGATGAATATCCCTGCCGCGAAGGCGACGTGATTGCGGTGCGGATCCTTTCGCGCAAGGGCACCTACAATCAGTTGGAGTTGGTGAGCGGACGGTTTTCGAACCTGAAGCCCGGCGACACGGTGGCAGGGGCGCTGGGGCATCGCCGCGCCTTGCAGGGATACGCGGGGCATATCCCGAGCGAAATCAAGACCGGCGACACGCTGCAAATGCTGAACATGGGTGGCGTCATTGGGGTGTGCACCTCGTTTTCGCCCGAAGTCGGCCCGCCGTTTGAGTGCGAAGTGCTGGGGCAAGTGTTGTCGTTCCCATTTTTGGGTCAGCGCGTGGGGGAACCGGCCAATATCGGTCGCCAAGCCGGGACCCTGCGAGAGAAGATTGCCGGGGGGATTCCGCCGGTGCTGGCCATTGTGGGCACCTGCATGAATAGCGGCAAAACCGCGGCCTGCGCGAGCTTGATCCAAGAATTTGCGCGGCAGGGCCTGCAGGTGGCGGCGGCCAAGGTGACGGGCGTGAGCCTGATGCGCGACACCCTGGCCATGGTGGACGCGGGGGCGCGCACGGCCGCGAGCTTTACGGAACTTGGCATTGTGACGACGCAACGATCGAATGCCGCCTCGATCACGCGGACGCTTTTGGCGCAGTTGGCCGAAGGTTCGCCGGATTTGATCGTGCTGGAATTGGGCGATGGCCTGATGGGGGACTACGGCGTGGACGCGATCCTGGAGGCCGCCGATATCAAGGCCACCGTGGGGGCGCTCGTGCTGGCCGCCAGCGACCCGGTGGGCGCCTGGGGCGGCGTGAAGCTGTTGCAGGACCGCTTTGGCTACCCGGTGGCGGCGATTACGGGGCCGTGCACGGACAATAGCGCGGGGGTGGATAACGTGGAGGCCGCGACGGGATGCGTGGCGCTGAACGCGCGTCTGGAATCCGAAGCCCTGGCCGCGCACCTCATGAAGACGCTGGGCCTGGGCGCAGGGGTGGGTTCATGAAGCCGGTGTTCGTCTTTGGGGCCACGGGCTACGTGGGCGGGGAGCTACTTCGTTTGCTGGCCTTGCACCCTGAGTTTGAGCTGGCAGGGGCGGTGAGTGGTTCGCAGGCGGGGAAGCCGGTGGCGAGCGTCTTTCCGCACTTGTTGACCGCATATGGTTCGACGTGCTTTGTGGGGGCCGAAGAGGGGCTGCGCGCGGTGGCGGGTCTAGGCGAGGCGTTTGTTTTCCTCGCCTTGCCGCACGGGGAGAGTGCGCGCGTAGCCCGAGAAATCCTTGCCATGGGCAAAAACATCCATTTGGTGGATTTGTCGGCAGATTTCCGGTTCCAAGAGCCGGTGCAGTACGAGAAGATGCACGGCCACCCGCACCCGACGCCGGAGTTGCTGGGCAAGTTCGTCTTCGGGCATCCTGAGCTATTGCCCGAAGTCAAGACCGGGCCGGTGGCGCACCCGGGGTGCTTCACCACGTCGGTCACGCTGGCAGTGGCTCCGCTTTTGGCGGCGGGTGCGGTGGGGCCGAACGTGCGAGTGAGCGCCGTCACAGGCAGCACCGGCAGCGGCCGCGAACCCAAAGCCGCCACCCACCACCCCGATCGGCACGGCAATGTGCGAGCTTACAACCCCTTGCGCCACCGCCACGCGGACGAGATGAGCGCCTTGCTGGGGCGCGTGGCCGGGGCGGAGGTTGATGTACGGTTTGTGCCGCACAGCGGCAACTTCGCGCGGGGGATCTTGAGCACGATCTTCCTTGATGCACAGACTTCAGCGAGCGAAGAAGAATTGATCCAAATGGTGAATGACATTTATGCCCCGAGAGGTGGCTTTGTGACGGCCAGTGCCGCCATGCCTTCGGTGAAGGACGTGGTGGGCACCAACCAGGTGCGCGTGGGGGTGGTGCGGGAAGGCGACCAAATCGTTCTCACGTCGGCCCTCGATAATCTGACCAAGGGGGCGAGCGGCGGCGCCATGCAATGGATGAATCGGCTGGCGGGCCTGGACGACACCACGGGGCTGAAATCGCCGGGCTGGGGGTGGAATTGATGCGCCGCTTCCTTGACCTGCAGCACCTGGATGACGCCACCATCCGCCGCCTCTTGGACCTCGCCCACGAGCTGCAGCGGAGCCCGATCCGCGAGGATCTGAAGGGCAAGGTACTTGGATTGCTGTTCATGAACCCCTCCTTGCGCACGCTGGCTTCCTTCCAGGCGGGCATGGCGCAACTGGGTGGGAGTAGCTTCGTCATTCAGCCGGGGCAGGGCAGTTGGTCGCTGGAAACCCGCACCGGCGTGACGATGGACGGGGCGCACCCGGAGCACATCCGCGAGGCCATCCCTGTGCTGAGCGAATACTGCGACGCCCTGGGCGTGCGCGCCTTTGCGGGCGGTACGGACCTGAAAGCCGACATGGACGAGCGCTTCCTCAACCTTTTGGATGAAATCACGCCCGGGCCGCTCATCAACCTGGAAAGTGCGGCCAATCACCCCTGCCAAGCCCTGGCCGAGTGGAAGGCGCTGGAGGACTACGAAATCCGGGAGGATGCCAAGTTCGTGTTGAGCTGGACCTGGCACCCCAAGGCTCTGGCCCACGCCGTCCCCGCCGCCACCGCCACCATGGCCGCCCGCCGGGGGATGAACCTGGTGATCTGCCGGCCGGAAGGCTACGACCTGCCCGAAGCCGTGATGGATCGCGTGCAAGCCGCCGCCACCCAAGGCGGAGGCAAGGTGAGCGTGACCGACGACCGCGATGCCGCCATGGCGGGAGCGCACGTGCTCTACGCCAAGAGCTGGGCCAGCCCGGCGCACTACGGCAACCCCGACGCCGATGCCCAGGCCAAAGCGGATCTACGCGATTGGTGCGCCCGCGAATCCTGGTTTGCGTTGGCCCACAAGGATGCGCGCTTCTTCCACTGTTTGCCGCTGCGCCGCAACGTTGAGGCGGCCGACGAGATTCTCGATGGCCCGCGTTCGGCCGTCACGACCATTGCCGGTAA
This sequence comes from Archangium gephyra, assembly GCA_943371495.1. Classification (GTDB taxonomy): domain Bacteria; phylum Armatimonadota; class Fimbriimonadia; order Fimbriimonadales; family Fimbriimonadaceae; genus JAHBTC01. Next base: position 23,070 of record CALRVA020000007.1, read on the forward strand.
CCGGCTCCACGTTCAAAAAGCCGTTCTCATGGAGATGCTTGCTCATGCCTAAATCCGCCCTTGCTTCCAGCCTCCGCAGCGACGCCATTGCCGCCCTGCGCACCGCGCTGCCGTATCTCAGCCTCTATCAGGGCAAAACGTTTGTGGTTAAGGTGGGGGGAGAAGCCTTTGTGGGCGGCCCTCAGGCCGGCAAAGACCTGATCGAGCAAGTGGGCGTGTTGCACCGGCTGGGCATGCGCGTGGTGCTGGTGCACGGGGGCGGCCCGCAAGCTTCGGCGCTGACGGAAAGCCTGGGCGGCGAGCCGATCAAGATCGAAGGTCGCCGCGTGACCGACCCTATCGCCCTACGGGCAACGACCCTGGCCCTGAATGGCGAAGTTGCCACCCACATCGTGGCGCTGGGCCAAGCCCTTCAGATGAGCATGGTGGCCGTGAGCGGCGTGAGCGCGGGGATGATCCTGGCCCACCAGCGCCCGCCCACCAAGGACCGCAATGGCAACCCCGTGGATTACGGCCTGGTGGGGGATGTGGACCGCGTGGATGTGAGCTACATCGAGACGATCCTGGCGGCCGGGCATATCCCGGTGGTGAGCCCGCTCGGGGTCTCCAAGTCCGGGCAAGTGCTGAACCTCAATGCCGACGGGGTCGCCGCCGAACTGGCCATCGGGCTGGGGGCGGCCAAGATGGTCTTCCTCACCGGGGCGCCGGGCATCCTCCGCGACGCTCAGGATCCGAGTTCGCTCATCAGCTTTATGGACCTGAAGGGGCTGGCCGATCTGGAATCCACCGGGGCCGTGCAGGAAGGGATGTGGCCGAAGAGTGCCAGCATCCGCCGGGCGCTGGAAGGCGGCGTGGAGCGCGTGCACGTGGTGGGGCAAAACACCAACGACGGCCTGCTGAAGGAAGTGTTCACCAATGAGGGGAGCGGGACGCTGATCGTCCGCGAAGGCTCGCACTCATGATGACGGACGCGGACCTGCTGGCATTCCACCGGGCATTGGTGGCCACGCCCAGCTTGAGCGGTGAAGAGGGGAGAGCCGCCGAGCTGGTGGTGCAGACCCTGGCGGGCTACGGAGTGGCCGCCGAAATCTGGGATTTGCACACCGTGGTCGCCCGCTCGGGCCAGGGTCCGCGTCTCCTCTTGAATTCGCACTTGGACACCGTGCCCCCGGGGGCGGGGTGGACCCGCGAGCCGTGGCAGCCGACGGTGGAGGGTGACCAAGTCTTCGGGCTGGGCAGCAACGACGCCAAGGCGAGTGTAGCGGCGCTGGTAGGAGCGTTCCTGGAGATTCACGCGCAGGGCGGGCCGGTGGAAGCCGTGCTCTTGCTGACGACGCAGGAAGAAACCACCAGCCGGGGCGCGGAATGGGCCGTGCCGGAGGTGCTGGCGAAGTTTGGGGTGCCCGATGGTGGCATTGTAGGCGAGCCCACCGACCACACCATTGCCGTGCGGCAAAAGGGGCTGATGGTGCTGGACCTGGTGGCGGAAGGCGACGCTGGCCACGCCGCCCACGCCGAGCGGCTGGGGATGCGCAACCCGATTCACACCCTGGCCGAAGATTTGCTGGCCCTGCAGACGCTGGATCGCGGCCCCGAGGACCCCTGGCTGGGCGTGAGCAGCTATCAGCCCACGGTGGTGCAGGCAGGCGAGGCCCGCAACGCCATCCCCGCCGAGGCCCGCGCCGTGGTGGACGTGCGCAGCGTGCCGACGATGAGCCACGACGAGTGGCTGGCGCGCATCCAGTCGGTGGTGAAATCTGGGGTTGAGGTGAGGAGTCAGCGACTGGAACCCTACGCCGTGGATGAGAATCACGCCATTGTGCAGGCGGGGCTGGCCACGAATCCCCAAGCCCGGGTGGTAGGGAGCGCGACCATGAGCGACCTGACCTGGATGCGCGGGTTCCCGGCGGTGAAGTGTGGCCCCGGCAAGACCGAGCGATCTCACCAATTGGATGAATTTGTGTTGCAATCGGAAATTGTGGCGGCGCGGGCGTGGTATGTGCGCTGGGCGGCGGCATTTGCGGGGCAACTCACAGGAGGGGCAAAGGCATGAGACTATGGGATAAGGGCGAAAGCACGGACGAGCTGGTTTTCACGTTCTGCGTAGGCGAGGATTACATCCTGGATAACCGGCTGGTGCCCTATGATGTGCAGGCCAGCCAGGCGCACGTGCGGATGCTGGCGGCGCAGGGTTACCTGGCCCCTGCGGATGCGGAAGCCCTTTGTGGTGGCCTCGCGGAGCTGAGCGCAAGCCATGCGCGGGGAGAATGGGTGGTGGAGCTGGCCGACGAAGACTGCCACACCGCCCTGGAACGCCACCTGACCGAACGCCTGGGCGAGGCCGGGAAGCGCGTGCACCTGGGCCGCAGTCGCAATGACCAGGTGCTGACCGCGCTGCGGCTCTACCTTCGCGAAGCCCTGGCCACCGCCGCCGACCAGGCCGAATCCGTGGCCGCGGCTCTGGCAGAGCTGGCCAATGCCAACCCCAACGTGGAGATGCCCGGCTACACCCACATGCAGCGGGCCATGCCGAGTTCGGTATCCGAATGGGCGGGGGCGTTTGCCAGCGAAATCCGAGACGACGCCGAGGGGCTCCGGGCCGCCCAGCGCCGGGCCGGCAAAAACCCCCTGGGCACGGCGGCGGGCTATGGCACCCCGGGCGTGAACCTGGACCGGGAGCAAACCACGCAGGCCCTGGGCTTTGCCGAAACCCAGTGGCCGCACGCGGCCGCGCAACTCAGTCGGGGCAAGGCCGAGGCGGAAGCCGTCTTTGCGCTCACGCTGCTCGCCCAGGATTACGGGCGGCTGGCCGCCGACCTATGCCTCTTTGCCACCAGCGAGTTCGCGTTTGTGCGGTTGCCGGCGGCGTTCACCACGGGCTCCAGCATCATGCCGCAGAAGCGCAACCCGGACGTTTTTGAGCTTCTGCGCGCCAAGAGTGTGGGCGTGGCGGCGCAACTGGGCCACATCCTGGCGATCACCAATAAGATGACGAGCGGCTACCACCGGGACCTGCAGGAGATCAAAGCGCCCCTGTTCCGTGCCTTTGACGAAGTGGCGGGGATGAGCGCGGTGCTGGCTCGGGCCGTGCCGGGAATCGAGTTCGATGCGGCGCGTTTGCAGGCTGCGATGGACCCCGGACTCTACGCTGCGGAGCGGGCCAACCGGTACGTGACGGAGGAGGGCATGTCGTTCCGGGATGCCTACCGGCGCGTGGCGGAAGAGCTTGCCGCCGAGGCCAAGTCCCAGGGGTAATCCCCTCCCCTTCTTAACGAGCCCGGGGGCAGCGGGTGCGGAGTTGGTATGATTCAGCCTCAGGCTTATGGATTGCGGCTTGCGAATGGCGACCCACGCGGTGGTAAAGACGTGGACCGAGGACCCGGCCAACGGGGCCGAGCTTGAGGTTGCCCGGGTCATTGCCAGCCAGTTCCGCATCCCGCCGGTGGCCACGGTGGAGCGATTCCGCGAGCGCGGCAACATCAACCTGCACACGTTTTCGGTGGTGACCGAAGACGGCCAGCAATACCTGCTGCAGCGCCTGAACACCGACGTTTTCGCCTTCCCCGACCGCGTGATGGACGCGATGGTGAGCTGGCTGCAGGCGCAGAATCAGGCCCTGGATGCGCGCCCGCATCTCAACTGGAACCCCATCACCTTGGTGCCGACCCTGGATGGGGATTCGTTCCTAGATTTCCGCGTGGCGGGCATCCCCAACGTGTGGCGCCTGATGGTGCTGATCCCGAATTCCACCACCTTCAAGAGCCTGAGCGAGGTGCCCAGCCGCCAAGCGCAACTGGCGCTGGCCGAGCAAGTGGGGCGCGGCCTAGCCCTGGCCGCCGACCTGACCTCGGACCTGGACGCCCACGCCATGGACGTGAGCCTGCCGGGCTACCGCGACACCTATGGCTACTACGCGCAGTTTGATGCGGTGCTGGGCATGCACCGCGATGCCGATGCGGTGGAGCCCTATCTGCCCGAGAGCGCCGAAGTGCGCCGCGCCACCGAGCACCTTTATCGCCTGAGCGCGAACATCGGCGATGCCGAAGCCGAAGCCCGCCGCTACGACACCGAACTGCGGCCGTACCTTGACCTGGTGCAAGAGGCGCGCGGCCACGCCCTGATGATTGCCGATGGGGTGCGCGCGGGGTGGCTGCGCAAGACCGCGATCCACGGGGATACCAAGATTGACAACTTCTTGTTCGACCGGACCACGCTGGAAGTGAAGAGCCTGGTGGACCTGGACACGGTGATGCCCTACACCTGGCTGGCCGACTGGGGCGACTGTGTGCGCAGCCTGTGCAACGTGGCGGGCGAGAAGGAGCGCGACCTGCGGCAGGTGCAGGTGGACCGTGAGGTTTACGCGGCGGTGGCGCGGGGTTTCTTGGCGACGGCGACCACGCCGCAGCGCGAGGAGATTGCCTTGATGGTGGACGCCGTGGAGGCGATTGCGCTGGAGCTGGGGCTGCGGTTCTTGACCGACTACCTGCGCGGGGATAACTACTTTATGCTGGGCGAGGAAGACCCGGCGGACCTGAACCGGGTGCGGGCGATGGTGCAACTGACGCTGTACGAGCGCCTGCGCGAGGCGCGACCGGAGCTGGAAGCGCTGTTCGTGGAGCGGTTGGAGAGCTAAGGCGTTACCCGTTATTTTCTAAGGTTTGCGCCTTTTCCATTGCTTTTTGAGCGGGGTGCGGGGGCAAACTAGCTCGCATGAGCGCCCCAAGTACGGAAGATTTCCGCCAGGCCATTCTCGAGATCTTTGATCGCGCGGAAGCGAATGGGATGACTAGTGTCTCGATCCGTTCAGGTGATTTACACCGTGAACTGGGAGGCTATCCAGTGGGTTCGCACAATATGCCCGGCTGCTGTGGAGCAATGCGCTCCCTTATGCAAAATGGAGACAAAGAAGTCCAATCTCCGCCACTAGGCAAAGGCGCTAACCTCGTGATTCAGTACCGCTTGCCGCGCTGAGGAGTGTCTGGGTGAAAGCGAGGTGGAAGGCGCATCTACCGAACCTGGTCAGATGCACTCTGCTCGTTTTCGTTGCTTGTTTTCTGGCTTCCATCTACGGCGCTCTTCATAACGAGGTGTCTTACACGGTTTCGCCGGAAGCATTTGTTCAGATCTACTTCTACCAGTTCGCAGTTGATCCCGGAGGAGCCGAACGTTGGGATGCCGCTCTCATTGGCATCCGAGCAACGTGGTGGATGGGACTCTATATTGGTGGGGTTCTCGCGCCATTGGGGGTTTTCTTCGGAACTGGCAAGTCAAATTTGTGGAACGTCATCCGGGCTTACGGTGTCGTTGCTGCCACGGCCGCGACGACCTATCTGCTCGCCCTTATCATCACTCACTTTGTGAGCAATCTAAGTTATCAAGGGGAGTGGCTCGGAGCATGGTTCTATTTCGCTTTGAATGATGAGTATGATCGTGCCTTGATTACTCATGATGCGAGTTATTTAGGGGGCTTCCTCGGGATTGCACTCGGTGCAAAGTATCTCCTTAATATACGTAAGAAGTATCTTGGGGTGGAGTCAAGAGGTATTGTGGCTCCTAGTCAACTAGATGCTCATTAGATTGACTAAGGCAAGCATGAGGAAGGAAAAGTGTCGGACGAACTCCAAGACGAAATGACCGAAGCCGAAGAGGAGCAGTGGTGCGAGGAGCGCCGCGCCGAGGTGGCGGACTACCTGGCCCGCGCGGGCATCCGGCACGGCCAGATTGGCGAGTGGCCGGCCTGGCACCTGCCGCCCTACGTCTCCATCTGGGCGATTGAGAGTGGCGAGAACCCGGGCTGGGTGGGCTGGTGGGTGATCTGCGGCGACCTGCCGACGGACTACGTTTCCGCCCAGACGATCAAGCACCCCCGCGCTGCAATGCGCGCCCTCGCCGACCGTTGGGCGCCCGCCGCCGAGCGCATGGCCCGGGGTGAGGCCCCGGAGGACTTCTACCTCGGCGAACCCGAAGACTGGCCGACCCTGGCTCCGCTGCTGGCCAGTCGCGCCGCTCTCCTCCAAGACTTCGCGGCGGACGACGCGATGTGGGAAGGGTATTGATCCCAAAGCGAGGGGCTTGATTCACCGGGCACGCACTCTCCACAATGCCAGCCATGACGGACAAACACTGGGCACTCATCCACGCGGCGGGCGGCGACCCGGATCGCCTCTTTGCGGAACTCACCCCGCTCAGCACCGAAGAACTCATGGACTTCGGCCGCGCCTATTCCGAGGCCCTCATTGAGCTCAATCGGTGGGAAATCTGGGGCGCCGGATTCGTCATGGGCCGCTCTCTGGGCTGGTGGATGAGCGGCGATTCGTTCCGCTATTTCCGCTCGTGGATCATCGGGCATGGCAAGGCCGCTTATGACATCGCACTGAGTTCGCCGGATGATCTGGGCCAGTTCCACGGCGGGGAGGACGACGAATTTGAGAACGAGCTGCTGGAATACGTGGTGCTGGATGTGCTGGAAGAGCGCGGCGTGGAAGACGACCCCCGCGACGCGGCCGACGGCGATGCCGACGACACGCCCCGAGGGACGGAATTCGACCCGAACACGGTGCATGCGCAGTTCCCCAAGCTGGCGGCGCAGTTCCCGCCTCTGGAAGATTAGGGGGCAAGAGGTAGTGCAGGCCAGAGGCTGACCTCAATGCAAATCTTCAATCTATCGGCTGAGAACCTGGGCAAGCTTTACTCTTGGTTGCCCCGGGGGCTGGATGCGGATACGGTGGTGTTCCTCCCCGACGCCTGCCCCGGCAAATCCCCTTTGCCCACGGGTACGGCGGTGCTCACTCGGCAACCGGACTGGCGGCGCTATGCGATTTCCGATTGCGGCTGCGGGATGCGGCTCCTTCGCTCTCGAGTTCCGACGTCAGCACTCAGTCGGGCAAAGTGGGACGAGTTGGCGGATCGGCTGCGATCCAATAAAGGTCAGCTAGGTGATCTTGGAGGAGGCAATCACTTCCTCGATGCTCTCGCGCCGTACGACGGGGATGAGCTACATTTCTTGATTCATACGGGATCTCGAAATGAGTCCGGGCACGTTGACGACCTCATAGACCGGGCCGGGGCCTTTGACGAAGAATTCAACCGAGTGGTGGAATGGGCCGCAGCGAACCGAGCGGCCATCCACAGGGAAATCGAGTCGGTCTTCGGCCCGCAAGAGTTGATTCTTGACCTCCCCCACAACACTTATGAAGTCTTGCCCGATGGGGGTGCCATCATTCGCAAGGGATCAGTGTATGTGCAGCCTGGTGATCTTTGTGTGATTCCTTCGCACATGAGCGGTGATGTGGCGCTCGTGAAGGCCACTGAGCGTGTAAACGAGATCCTGAACTCGCTGAGCCACGGGACGGGCCGCACCATGTCTCGCGCGGAGTGCAAGCCCCTGGCCGATAGCTACGATTTTGAGGCCCTGCGGCAAAACGTGATGCTGCCGACGAGCCTGCAGGATGCCGCCCTGCGCACGGAAGGGCCCTACGCCTATCGTGATTTGGACGAGTGCCTTGCGCTCATTGAAGATTACGTGGAAGTTGTGGCCCGCTACCGAGTGGTGGGGTACATGGGGCACTTGTAACAGGCTGAACTCAAGGGATTTTCGTGCGTAAACGCGAATCGGATGTTGTTTGGTTGCTCTCTTAATCCCCATTACAAGCCTAGGCGCAACGAACTTCGCCGGCGCGATCCCGTAACTTAAACTACGGGCCATCATCATGTCTTCCCCGGCACAGAGTTCAGCAGAGTCCACCGCCCGGGCCAAGTTGCTCCAGCGGCTGCGGCCGTACTACAAGATGGAGGCGGCCAACGTGGTCTTGGTGCCGTTCATCGCGTGCGTGGCGGTGCTGGCAGACCCGGCGGGGGTCATCCGCCCGGCGATGATCGCGGCCATGGTGGCCACCTCGTTCTTGCTCGTGGTCGGCACCATCGCCTGGAAGATGGTGGTGGACGGGCTGGAGGGGAACCGCGAGACCGAGCGGACGTGGGTGCCCCGGCTGGATGCGGCGCGCTGGCCGTCGCTGGCGCTGATTGTGATTGCCCTCGTCTTGACGGGGATGGAGGCCGCGCAGACCCTGCCCGCGTGGCCCGGCAGCCTCATTGCCGCCACGATCTTGGTGGTGCTGGCGATCTTGGAGTACGTCAATTACTACCACTATCAGCTTCAGCACTTCGACCACGCGGCGGACTTTGCGCGGCTGATGTCGGGGCGGGGGTTCCGCCGCTCGCACCTCTCCAAGGCGATTTCTGCTTGGAAGTCCGCCAAGAAAGCGCGGGCTTAATCCGGCCGCCGGAAGGGGCTAAACTTGCCGCCAGTGACCCCCCGTCTTCTCCTCTCCGATCTGGAT
>CALRVA020000008.1:0-28550 GCA_943371495.1 Archangium gephyra
GTTCCTCCTCGTGATGGTCATTGTTGGAGGGGCGATTGCCGCCGTCGGCGACTGGATTGGTCGCAAGATCGGCAAGAGCCGCCGCCGGTTTGGCCGCTTGCGGCCGCGCCACACCGCCATCTTGTTCACCTTCTTTGCCGGGGCCGCCGGAGTTCTCATTGCCATTCTTGCGATTGCGGCAGCCAGCGCCGATGCTCGGGAGTGGATTGTCCAGGGCCGTGCCCTGAAGGCGCAAGTCTCCGCACTTGAGGCGAAACTAGCTTCGGAACAGACAAATTTGGCCGCCGCCGAAAAGCGGTCTGAGAATGCCCTCGCCGATGCCCAGGAGCAAGAGAAGAAGCTCCAGAACGCCAACAAGGAACTCAAAAACGCCCAGGCCGACACGCGCCGCCTCACCGACCAGGCTCGCTCCTTGCGCGCTGATGCCGATCGCCTGAAGCGCGAAGTCGGCACGTTCCGGGCGCGGCTGAGCCAGGCCAGCGTGGACCAAAAGCGCCTGCAGGGCCAAGTCAGCGAGCTGAACAAGACCTCCAGCCAACTGAGTGCCAACAACAAGTATCTTAGTGAGCAGAGCGCCAAGATCATCCAGCAGAATGGCGAACTGACCAACACCCGCCGCGAGCTGGAAGCCGACGCGGATCGGTTGAAGGCCGAAGTGGACAGTTTGCGTAAGGCCGCCAGCGACGCGGAAGATGACCGCCGGCTGGCCGAAGACCAGCGCCGGATTGTCGCGGACGAACTCCAACGCGCGCTGCGCAGCCTGACGGATATCGAAGACCAGCTCGCCTTTGCTTCGCGCACCCTGCAAAACCAACGCGCCATCATCCAGGACTTGCAGCTCGCCTCGCGGCTCAACGAGTTGATGTTCCGCCGCAATGATGAACTGGCCCGCAAGGCCGTGGACGGACCCTTCACGGCCACCAACGCCCGCACTTTCATCCTTGCCCTGACCGTGGACGCGGCCGAGCGCGCCCGCGAAGAAGGCGCCGAACCCCCCAACGATGCCGCCGGATTTGCATCGATTCAGCTCGATGAGGGCTTTGTCACTTCAGAACAGCAACTCAACGAAGCCATCGCCAAGCTCAACGGGCGCACCGGACCGACCCTGCTCATCGCTCGTGCCCTCTTGAATGCCTTCGAGCGTGAGCGCGTGCCTCTCAGCATCGAAGTCTTGCCCAACCCGGTGGTGTACCAAGCCGGCGAAATGGTGGGCGAGCTTCGCATCGAGCCGGGCCTCTCCAACGCAGAAATCCTCCGCCGCATTGAGCAGTACCTGCAGACCACCTTGCGCAACGAGGCGATCCGCGACGGCATCATCCCGGTCATCGGCCCGGATGCCCAACTGGGCACCCTCTCGCCGGATGCCACTCTGGAAGCCGTGAATATCATCCGCGAAGCGAACCGCACCGCTCGGGTGCAGTTCCTCACCACTCGGGTCACCCGGGCCGGGGATTCGCTGGACCTGACCCTGCGGATTCGCTGATGAACAGCCCCTCTCGTATCGCTTTGGCTATCGACCCGGGGTCGAGCAAGTGCGGCGTGGCCGTGGTTTCGCAATCCCATGCGGGCGACACCACCATCCTGCATCGGGCGGTGGTGAGTAGTGATGAACTCGTGGCGGCCATCGGCGAACTGCGCGCGGCCCACCCGGTGGACTTGTTGGTGATCGGCTCCGGCACCGGGAGCCGGGAACTCACGCGGCAACTGCGCGAGGAGTGGCCGAGCCTCAGCATCCTGGCCGTGGACGAGCGCAATACCACCCAGATGGCCCGAGAACGCTATTGGCTACACCACGGGCGTCGAGGCTGGCGGCTGTTGCTGCCCAGCAGCATGCAAGTGCCGCCGGAACCGGTGGACGACTTTGCCGCCGTCATCCTGGCCGAACGCGCCCTCCAGCGCAACTAGCGTGCTTTGGGCTTCAGTTCTTCCACGCGGTCGGCGAAAGTCTTGAGAATGATCTCTTCCTCGCCGGGGGCGTAACCCTTCCAGGCCGCCCGCACCTGTCCCTCGCGGTTCAGCAGCAGGAAGCAGGGAGTCAGTTCCAGTTGCGCCACGTTCACCAGGTCGTTGTTGGGGTCATCCACTCGGGTCCAGCCCGGCGCGTCGGCCCCCACCATCAGGCGGCCCCATCCGGCCTGTTCGGCTCCCTGAGCTAGCTTGGCCGTATCGGCCGGGAACTCGGGGTCGGGGATGAACATCATCGTGTAGTCGCTCTTGGCCAGCGCCGACCACTGGACGGGCCGGTTGCCTTGTTGCCAGTTCAAAGACGCGATCTCGTGGAACGTGCCCAGCGGCTCAAAAGAGTCCGGCAGGGCCATCGGCATGTAGCCGACCACCGGCTTGAGTTCGGTGCGGAAGGGCGGCAGCGGCCGCATCGTCACTTGCATCGTACGGCGCACGGGGCCGTCACTCGTCGGGAAGACTTCCACCACCTGGAGCGGGCGCCCCTCGGCGTCCGTGACCAAGCTAAGCCGCAGCTCGCCTTCGCTCATCATGCGGGCGGCCAGCTTGCCTCCGGCCACCCCGGCCGGCACCTCCATGGGCTCCCACTTGGCGCGGTCATCGCTCTTGGGCATGGATTCGACCGTGAAGAACGGCGAGTACGCGTATTGCACAAAGGTACTGACCGGCTCCGGAGCGGCGTAGCCCATCCCCCAACGGCCCTGGTCGTATTCGCGCGTTGGGTCGCTCACCAGCATGGTTTGGCGACCGTTTTGATAGAAGGCGTACTTGAGCCCCGGCCCGCTCAGGGTCACCGCTTGCTGTTGATCCGGCCCGAAGCGAAACACGGACTGCCCGCGCCAGTCTTCGTCCTCGATCTGCACCGTGTAACTGACTTCAAACGCAGTGGAAGAGCTACGGAATCGCTCGTATTGCACCACCGCCGGCGGCGGCGTGGTGGCGGAGATCAGCAAAGGGGTGAACATGAGCGAATCCTGGTGAGCGTACTAGGCTGGACGCCGAATTTGCATGGAAAGACCACTCAGGGTCACCATGGCGGAATCCAAGTACGTTGTCTTTTCGATCGGTTCGGAACTGTTCGGGCTGGAGATCGAATTCACCGAACGCATCCTTACGGCGCAAAAAGAAACCCGAATTCCCCGCTCTCCGGCGGCGATGTTGGGTCTCTTTGATCTGCGAGGGCGCACCATTCCGGTGTTTGATCTTGCCCTGCGCCTAGATTACGGCCAGCCCAGCAAGGGCGGCAACGACGTGGTGGTGGCCGATGCGAATTGCCCCTACGCCCTGCGCGTGGACCAGGTGGTCGGCATTGTCACGCTCACGGAAGCCGATCAGGAAGACGCGGACGAGCAGTTCACGCGGCGAGATGATCCGTTTGTGTCGGGCATTGGCAAGTGGGGCGACAAGCTCATCCTGCTCCTCAATCCCGAGGCACTACTCCCGTCGAAGCTGCGGGCCAAAGCCGAAAAGGTTGCCCAAGCCGCTTAAAGGCGTGCTTTCAATTCTTGCCACGCCCGCTCGGCCACCTGGTCGGCGGGCGCGCTAGCGTCGAGGGTCACCCATCGCGCAGGGTCGCGCCGAGATTCGGTGAGGAAGCCCTCCCGGACTCGTTGGTGGAACTCGAGCGGCTCGCGATCCAGGCGGTCGCCCTTAGCGCGGCTTAGCCCGACGGCGGGGTCGAGATCGAGCAGGAAGGTCAGCTCCGGGGTGTTCCCTTGCGTGGCCAGCGCGTTGAGTTGCCGAAGCAAGTCCAAATCGTGGCCCCGCGCGTAACCTTGATAGACCAGCGTGCTATCGGCGTGGCGGTCGCACAGCACCACGGCCCCCCGGGCCAGCGCCGGCGCAACGATGCGCGACCAGTGTTGAGAACGGTCCGCTAGGAAAAGGAATAGCTCGGCCCGCTCGTCCAGGGATTCGCTTTCCAGCAGCCACTTACGAATCTCGCCACCAAGGTCACCGGCCCCGGGCTCCCGGGTGCACACCACCTCGCGCCCTTGCGCCTCAAGCTGCGCCGCCAGGGTGCGCAAAAGAGTGGACTTCCCACCGCCTTCGGGGCCTTCAAAGGTGATGAACAAACCGGCCCCTCAGGAGTCTTCTTCGTCGTCGTCGTGCCGCAGAACCCACACCGGGGCGCTGGGTTCGGGGCGGACTGTGCCGGGTTCCGGGGTCGTGTCTTCCGGCTCCAAGGGCACGTCACTTTGCTCACCGCCGGGCATATCCGTCGGTGGGGTCCAGCTGGCCTTCGGCGAATTCCGCAACACGGTGGCCAGGATGCCGTGGACGAAACGCCCGCTCTCCTTGCTGCCGAAGCGCTGCGCCAGGTGAACGTATTCACTGATCGTCACCTTGGGCGGCATGTCTTCCAGGGCCCACAGTTCGTAGCACGCCATCCGCAGGGCATTGCGGTCGGTGGTGCCCAGGCGATCCAAGGGCCAGGATTCGGTGAGGTGACCGGAGAAACAAGCATCCCAACGATCAACATCGCTGGCCGTCCCGTGGACGAGGTCGATGAGGAACGCCCACGTCTTTGCCTCGAAGTTCGTGACCTCCTTCAGCTCGCGGAGAACCTCGGTGGGGCTCCGCTGCCCCACGGCCACGGCGTACATGGCCTGGTAGGCCGCCTCCCGGGCATCGCGCCGACTGGATATTGGCGGCGCGACTTCTTCCGTCGTCTCCGACGGATCAGGCGTTGACGATTTGCTCATCCAGGAACCGCGGGACAAAGGCCGTGCTGACGTCACCGGAGATGTAATCCGGGTGGCGCACCAGACGGCGCAAGAAGGGGATATTGGTCGGCACGCCTTCCACGTGGAACTCGTCCAAGGCTGCCGTGAGGATGCGAAGCGCGTGCGCCCGGTCGTGACCGGTCACGATCAGCTTGGCCAGCATGGGGTCGTAGAACGGCGAGACCGTGAAGCCCGCGTAGCAGTGCGTGTCCATGCGGACGCCCCCGAAGCCCGGGGCATCCCAGCGGGTAATCAAGCCGGTGCCGGGCCGGAAATCGTTGTCCGGGTCTTGCGCCGTGATGCGCGCTTCGATGCTGTGCCCGCGCAGGGCAATGTCGGCCTGCGTCATGGTCAGCGGTTCGCCATTGGCAATGCGGATCTGCCACTGCACCAGGTCAAGGCCGGTGATCTGCTCGGTCACCGGGTGTTCCACCTGGATTCGCGTGTTCATTTCGAGGAAGTAGAACTCACCGCTCTTGTCCAGCAAGAACTCCACCGTGCCCGCATTGGTGTAACCCACTTCTTTGGCCACGCGCACGGCGGCTTCGCCCATGCGGCGACGCGTGGTTTCGTCCAGCACCGCGCAGGGGGCTTCCTCCACGATCTTTTGGTGGCGCAGGTTCTGGATCGAGCATTCGCGCTCCCCCAAGTACAGGCAGTTGCCATGCTCGTCGGCCAGTATCTGGATTTCCACGTGGCGGGGCTCCACCACGCAGCGCTCCACCAGCATTTCGTCGTTGCCGAAGCTCGCCAAGGCCTCGGCCTGGGCGGTTTTCCACTGGCGGCCAAGTTCTTCCGCGTTGTCCACCCGGCGGATGCCGCGTCCTCCGCCACCCGCGACGGCCTTCAGCAGCACGGGGTAGCCAATCTCATCGGCAATCTTGCAAGCGTCTTGTTCGTTCTCCACTACACCACTGGAGCCCGGCACGACCGGACATTCACTGACGATGGCCGCTTGCTTGGCGGAAGCCTTGTCACCCATCGAGCGGATCGCCGCCACGTTCGGGCCGATGAACTTGACCCCCAGACTGGCAAGAGCCTCTGCGAATCGGTCCCGCTCGCTAAAGTAGCCGTAGCCCGGGTGCACTGCGTCCGCGCCGGTGGCTTCCACCGCCGCCAACACGTTGGGCAGGTTCAAGTAGCTGTCCGTGTTGGTCGCTTCGCCCACGCAGATGGCTTCGTCAGCCAGCAGCACGTGGCGGCTGGCGGCATCAGCCTGGCTGTAGATGGCGACGCTTTGGATGCCCATTTCGCGGCAGGCCCGAATGACGCGGCAAGCGATTTCGCCCCGGTTGGCAATCAAGATCTTCTGGAACATCAATAATTCTCGTGTCCGGGATGGACGCATTTGACTTGACCCGTGGCCGGGTCATAAACGTAAGGCTCTTTCCCGAGCGCGCAGGCTTCGTAGTCCGCGCCCAGCTTCAGGTCCTTGAGCGAAGACGGAGCGATCTCTTCCACCGGGTCGGTGTTGATTTGGATGGCCATGCGCACTTGCTTCAGGTTGCTTTGGCACTTGGTGTCCTTGCCGGCGGCCAGACTGCGGCCCACCACGGTCTCGCCCACGCCATCCTTGCGCTTGTCGGCCGCTTTGCCGGTGAGACCCGGGAAGCCGCCGTTCACATAGACAATCACGCCGACCAGCACCACGGCCGCCACCACGACCATTTCAATCATGCCTCGTCCGGCAGTGGTTCGTTTCATTCGCCTTTCACCCGCAGAATCGTGGTGCCGTAATCCACTCGGGCCCCATTGGTGGTCACCAGTTCCAGCACTTCCCCGCCCACCGGAGTCGTGATCTCGTTGGAGATGCCCAGCGCCACCACTTCACCGATGCGCTGCCCGGCTTCGAGAACCGTGCCAACTTGCACATCGTCGGCGGCACGGAACGTGCCCACCAATTGCGTCGTCACCGCCTTGGGGGGGATGACGGCCGGAGTGGCGTCGCCCAACTCAAACTCATCTTCGTCCAGATCCACGACGGGAGGCAAAACCGCCTCAAATTTGGCATCGCCGTCGCGGACTCGCACGTAGCGAACCCCGGCGTCCGCCGCCCGGCGCAGGATATCCCTTAAGGTGTCCGCATCGAAGCCGCTCATGCCTTACAGTGTACCAAGGGCGAAACCCCGTATCCCTGTCAGGTGGCG
Organism: Archangium gephyra; assembly: GCA_943371495.1. GTDB lineage: Bacteria > Armatimonadota > Fimbriimonadia > Fimbriimonadales > Fimbriimonadaceae > JAHBTC01. The sequence goes on from CALRVA020000008.1 coordinate 6,836, forward strand.
TGTCCGCGGCGGTATGGAAAGCCTCAACAGGGTCCTTGGTATGTCGGAATTTTTGGATCAACTCGGCGAGCTCGAGTTGTCGGCGGTGCATGAAATCGCCAATATCGGTTTAGGGAACGCCGCCACTTCGCTTTCCACGCTGCTCGGTCGCACCGTTCACATTGAGGTCCCCCGGGTGAGTGCCCGCATGGTGGGAGCCCTGGCTCAAGAAACGTTGGACGCCGGCATTGTGACAGTGGGCGTCTTGATGCCGTTTGACGGGGATGTGGAAGGCACGATGGCGTTCTTCTTCCCGTGGGAAGCCGCCACCGAATTGTGGGAAACGTTGATCGGCGCGAAGCCCGAAGGCCCCTGCGACATTGACGAAATGGCCGCTTCGGTGATGATCGAAGTCGGCAACATGGTTTGCTCCGGGTTCCTCAACTCGGTGGCCGAACTCACCAACTTAGGCTTGTTCGCTACGCCGCCCGCGATGGGGGTGGACTTTATGGAGAGTCTGCTCGCCACCCTGGACGTGGAAGCCGAACTGAACATGCGGGTGGCGCTGACCATCAACACCCGCCTCCACGGCGAGGACGGAAGTGCCCTCGAGGGCATGTGCCTCGTCATTCCCAGCCAGGAAGGCCTGGTCCGATTACTTCAATCCCTTGGGCTTGAGGTCGCCGCGTAAACGTGGAGACCTTTGGCGTTGGAATGAGCGAGATCGTCGTCCGTAAGGGGGCGGCCAAGTATCTCTGTCTCGGCCTCGGCAGTTGCATCGGGGTGGCCATTTACGATCCCAAGGCGGACGTGAGCGGCATGATCCACGTGATGCTGCCGGCGGCGTTCCCGGATCGCCCGGTGGACCAGATTGGCAAGTTTGCCGACACCGGCATCCCTGCCCTGCTGATGGCTTTGGAAAAGATGGGCGCCAACAAGCGCAACATGCGGGTGGCCATTGCCGGTGGAGCTCAAGTCTTTAAATTCAACAACACCGGTTCAAATCAGCTCGACATCGGTCGCCGCAACGGCGAGGCCGTGATTGAGCAACTGACCAAAGCCGGGCTCAGGATTCTGGCCAAGGATATTGGGGGCTCCCACGGCCGTACGGTGACGTTCACGACACCGGACGGGAAGGTCGAAGTGAAAACTTTGAGCCAAGGGGTGGCGGAACTCTGTAACCTTGCCGATAATCGAGAGCGTAGCGCAGCCTAATAGAGGGGGAGACTATGGGCGTCATTATCACGATAGACGAAATGATCGATCGGACTGCCGATCTGCCGGTGATACCGGCGGTGGCACTCCGCATCATGCACGAGGCGGACTCAAACACGACGTCCGCATCGCAGATTGCCATGCTGTTGGCTCGAGACCCGGCCTTGGCCTCGCGAGTCTTGCGACTGGCGAACTCGGCCTACTACGGTCTCTCGGGACAAGTGTTTGGCCTTAAAGAAGCGGTGGTCGTGCTCGGTTTGCGCTGCGTCAAGAATTTGGCGCTGGTGGCGGCGAGTTACCCGTGGCTGAGTAAGCCGCTTCACGGCTACGGCCTGGAACCCAAGGATCTTTGGATGCACTCGCACGGCACCGCCGTGGCCGCCATGCTGGTGGCCCAACGCAGCGGCCGCCTGCGCGATGACGAAGCCTTCACCGCCGGTCTCCTGCACGATATTGGCAAGCTGGCCATGAACGTGTGGCTGGAGCGCAAGACGGAAGCGCTGATTCAGCTCTCTTCGCTCAATGGATGGAGCTTTGTGGAGTGCGAGCGCACGGTGCTAGGGTACGACCACGGCCAAGTTGGGGGGCGTCTTGCCGAACGCTGGAACCTCCCTCTTTCGGTCATTGATTCGGCGCGTTATCACCATGAGCCGGATGCCCGTCCCGACCCCTCCTTGGTGGTGGATGCGGTGCATTTAGGGGACTATCTGGCGTCCGTTTTGGGGTTCGGCCTGGGGGCCGACGGCCTGCAATACGCTTTGCAGCCCAATACGCTCGTCCGACTGGGCTTGCACCCTCAAGACATCGACCGAATTGCCGATGATTTAGAACGTGAGCGACGGCTGCAAGCCGATTCGTTCGAGGAGATTGTTGCTTGAAGCCCCGCGTGGTTGTGATTGATGACTCACCGTTTGTGCGGCGGCTCATCGTGGATTGGCTCAATCAGAGCGATCAATTTGAAGTGGTGGGCTCGGCGAGCAACGGGCGAGACGGTCTTGCACTGGTGAAAGAGCAACGGCCCGATCTGGTGACCCTCGATATCGAGATGCCGATCATGGACGGTCTTACGTGCCTGCGGCACATCATGTCCGAGTGCCCGACGCGGGTGATCATGGTCAGTAGCCTCACCGAGGCGGGGGCCACCCCGACCCTTGAAGCCCTGGAGATTGGCGCGTTTGATTACTTCGCCAAGCCCAACGGGTCGAGCTCCATTAAGTTTATTGGCTGCCAGGAAGAACTGATTGCCAAGCTGCAAGCCGCCGTGGGCAGCGCCACCATGCGCCGCCTGAAGCCGGCCGAGCCGCGCGCCGCCGTGGTGCAGCCGCCGGCCCCGAAGATCGTGATGCCGAAGACGGAGCGCATTGTGCTCCTGGCTAGCTCGACGGGTGGCCCGAAGGCCCTCGCGGCTTTCTGGCGCGATCTGCCCAAGGGCTTTAGCGCTCCCATACTGATGGTGCAGCACATGCCCGAGAGCTTTATGGCCTCGTTTGCGGCCCGCCTCAACAGCATTGGCACGGTGCCGTGCCAGTTGGCCAAAGCGGGTGACCGCCCGGTGCCCGGCGTGGCGCTGATGGCGCCCGGCGGCAAGCACATGATGATTGATTCTCACGGAGCCATCGTCCTGGACGACGGACCGAACCTGCACGGCGTGAAGCCCGCCGCTGACCACCTTTTCTTGACGGCCGCCGCCAAGTGGGGCGACCGCTGCCTGGGCGCGATCTTCACCGGCATGGGCCGAGACGGCGCCGAAGGCGCCAAGGTGATCCGCAGCCGGGGCGGTTATGTCATCGGCGAATCGGAAGAGACTTGCGTGGTCTACGGGATGCCCCGGGCTGCCAAGGAAGCCGGCGGCATTGACCGCGAACTGCCACTGACCGCCATGGCTCCGGCCCTGGTGACGGCCATTGTGAAGGGGAAGAACATTGCTGCCTAACGCTCAAGAATGGCGACGGTTTTACGACATCGTCAAAGCGAAAACGGGCGTGGACCTCGATCTTTACCGGTCGAACCAGCTTCAACGCCGCACCGTGAGCATGGTCGAATCGCTCAACATGAAGTCGCTGGACGAATTCACCAAATGGTTCGGCGAGAACGCGACCAACCAGCGATGGTTCCTCGACAAGATGGCGATCAACGTCTCTGAACTCTTCCGCAACCCGGAAAAGTGGACGGAGATGATCAACAAGGTCTTGCCGGAACTCGGAGCCGACAAGAAAGGCCTGAAAATCTGGAGTGCCGGTTGTAGTTACGGCGCTGAAGCCCACACGCTGGCCATGATCTTGGACCAGAAGTTCCGGGGTCGCCACCAGATTGTGGGGACGGATATTGACCAAGACGCCCTGGACCAAGCCAAGCGCGGCGAGTTCAGCGAGTCGGACGTGCGGTGGGTGCCGCGCGAATACAAGTCCGCATACCTCCGCCAAGAGGGCAACAAGTGGTTTGCCACCGATGTGCTGCGCAGCTATTTGACCTTCCGCAAGGGCAATTTGCTGGCCGACCGATTTGATTCCGGCTACGACCTCATCATGTGCCGCAACGTCGTGATTTACTTCACCGACGAGGCCAAAGAGGATCTCTATCGGAAGTTTTACAACGCTCTGCGACCTGGCGGCATCCTCTTTGTAGGCAGCACCGAGCGGGTCACCAACTACCGCGACCTGGGATTTGATACAGGTCTTCCATTTTTCTACCGAAAACCCTTAGAGGGGAACAACCAATGGCGAAACGCATCCTGATCACAGACGACGCACTCTTCATGCGGGTCACGCTGAAGAAGATTCTGACGGAAGCTGGCTACGACGTAGTCGGCGAAGCCACTAATGGCGCTGAAGCGGTCAAGCTCTACGAGCAGCTGAAGCCCGACGTGGTGACCATGGACATCACCATGCCCGAGATGGATGGTATCCAGGCGCTCAAGGAGATCAAGAAGATCGACGCGAATGCCCGGGTCATCATGTGCACGGCGATGGGACAAAAGACGATGGTGATTGAGGCCGTGCAAAGCGGCGCCAAGGACTTCATTGTCAAGCCGTTCCAGCCCGACCGAGTGGTCGAAGCCATGAACAAGGTGGCGGCCTAAGCCGTACATGAAAACTTTTAGAGGGGAGAACGATGAAGGTTGAGTACGTAAGCCCATTTGTGGAGGCGGCGGTCAAAGTGATGACTGCGCTGCTGCAAGTGACGCCGGAGCGCGGGACGCTGAGTGCCCGCCCCCAGGTCTTTACCACCCAACAGGTCAACATTGTTTGTGGGATCACGGGGGACGTCGAAGGTCAGGTCATTTTTGGCATGAGCATCGTCGCCGCCGACCGAATCGCCTCACGCATGTTGGGCTCACCGGTGGTGACGTTCGATCAGCTCGCGGCTTCGGCCATTGCCGAGCTCGGCAACATGATTAGCGGGAACAGCATGACGCTCCTCCACGGGCAAGGCTTTACCTGCGACATTACGCCGCCGACGATCATCAAGGGCTCCAACGTGAAGATCAGCACGCTGGATATCCCGGCTCTCGTGATTCCGATGCGCCTCAAAGATATTGGGGAGTTCGAAATCAACGTGAGCATCAAAGAACGAACTCGGCGCGCCGCCTAGTTTGGTCCGTTTCCCAATTCCGGGCTCCTGTCCCATGGCGGACAGGGGCCCGGGATTTTTTCAGCCAATGGGCCTCTCTCGGCCGATTGCAACCGCAAACCCCAATTTTGCCGTTATCTTAAAAGTATATGGATCGAGTCCTTCTCACCGGCTTAACCTGCGACGCGTTCCAGGCCGAGACTGACCGCAAGGCGTTGGAGGCATTGCGCCGCCTGCCGCTGGTGCCCGCCGCCGTGCAGAAGTTTTACGAGATCGGAGCCGACCGATGGCTGTATTGCTGGAACATGGCCGTCAGTGTGCGCGTGGGGCCGGATCAATATCCGACGCTCTACCGAATTCTGCAGGAGTGCTGCGAGGTGCTGGACGTACCGGAACCCGAGCTCTACCTGACCAACCACCCGTTCGCCAACGCCTTTGCGGGCGGCGTGGAGCGGCCGTACATCACGCTGCGCAGTTCCATCGTGGATACGCTCAACGATGACGAGCTGTATCACCTCATCGGGCACGAACTCGGGCACATCAAGTGCGGCCACATCCTGTACTTCAGCGTGGCGCGGGTGCTGATGCCGCTGCTCGAGATGCTGGGGCGACGGACGCTCGGCCTGGGCGACGCCGCCCAGATTGCCGCGATGGCCGCCTTTATGGAATGGAGCCGGAACGCCGAATTAAGCGCCGACCGCGCCGGGCTGCTGTGCGCGCAGAACTTTGCCACCTCGCTGAGTGCCAACTTGCACCTGTGCGGCGGCCCGCACCGCCTGCAGGACGAGGGTAACCCCGCAGCCTTCTTGGAGCAAGCCCAGACGTACCAAGACATGAACGCCATGGATTCCTTTGGCAAGCTCATGATTGCGTTCTTCTACAGCACGTGGAGCACGCACCCGATGCCGGTGCACCGCACCCAGGCGCTGGAACGCTGGCACGCAGCCGGCGAGATGGACCGCATCCTGGAATGGGGACGGCAGCGCAACGCCGCCCCGGTTGTGAACTAATCGGCGGTTAAGCCAACGCGGTCGCGGGGTCCATCACGATCACGCGGCCGGTGTTGGCGCTTTCTTCGGCGGCCAGGGCCAGGGCCAGAGCGGCGCGGCCTTCCTGCGCCGTGACCGTGGGCTCGGCCCCGTTCAGCACCGCCCCGAACATCTTGGCTTGGCCATAGAACGGGTCGTCGCTGGCGTCTCGGTTCGTCCCGGCGGCCTGCACCGCCCCGGTCACCCGCAAGCCCGCCACGGCACGCGCATCAAAGGAGATCAAGCCCTCGCTCCCGGCGACCTCAAAGGCGATGTTGAAACCCAGCGGGTCCATCCAGCAGCTTTCGAGGTGAGCCACCGCGCCGTTCTGGAACGTGATGGTGGCGAGGGCGTAGTCGCCCGGCACGTCGCGGGCTTCCGCGCCCATGCGCACCGAGCGGCAGTAGATCCGCTCCACCGGCCCGAACGTCCACAGCAGCCAGTCAAAGTCATGCACCGCAAGGTCGAGGATGACGCCGCCACTGCGGGCGAGGTTCTGGAACCAGCCTTCCGTGCCCTGCGGGGCCTTGCCCCCTCGGTACACCCGGATGGCGGCCGGGGTGCCCACGGCGCCCTTGTTCACGCGATCGCGGGCGGCCACAAACTCAGGGAAAAAGCGGCTCACATGCGCGGGCACCAGGTGCACGCCCTTGGCTTGCGCCAGCGCAATCAGTTCATCCGCTTGCTCCAGGTTGCGGGTGATGGGCTTTTCGAGCAAAACGTGCTTGCGGGCCTCCAAGGCTTGCCGGGCGCAGGCAAAGTGCGCGTCGGTGGGGACGGCAATCACCACCCCATCCACGGCGGCCAAAAGCTCTTCGGCGGTGGCCACAGCCCGGCCCCCGACAGTGGCGGCCATCGCCTCGGCGCGCGCCGGGTCTAGGTCGTACATCACCAGTTCGGCTCCGTCCAAACGGGCGAAGTGCCGCGTGTGGGCGCGGGCAATGCCCCCGGTTCCCCAAATCCCAATGCGCATGATTGGATTATCCCCCGCGCCACAATGGAAGCATGACCATTCTGGGCATGATTCTGATCGGGGTAGTGGCGGGCGTGGCCGGCGGCCTCTTTGGGATTGGCGGCGGCGTCATCATCGTGCCGCTGTTGGTGCTGGCCTTCGGCTTTACGCAGCACAAGGCGCAAGGCACCTCGCTGGTGGCGCTGCTAGCTCCGGTCGGCCTGCTCGGCCTGATGAACTACTGGAAGGAGAACAACGTGGACCTGGCCAAGGGACTCTGGATTGCCTTGGGGTTCCTGGGCGGCGCGTTCTTCGGCTCTAAGATCGCGCTGGGGCTGGACCCCAACACCATGCGCAAGTCGTTTGCCATCTTCCTGGTCGTCGTGGGCGGCTACATGTTCTTTCGCAAGTAAGCCGCCCAGCGTGAGGGCGATTAGACGCCCAGATGGGCGCGCACTAAGTCCCCCACCACCGTGAGGCCGTCCTCGTCGCCCCGCGCTTGCGGCGGCAGGCCAATGACCGCCAGGGGCACGTACTCGCGCGTGTGGTCGGTGCTGGTGTCGGTCGGGTCGTTGCCGTGGTCGGCCGTCAGGATCAAAAGATCCTCCGGCTGCAGCGCCGCTTGAATGCGAGCCAGGGTGTGATCGAACTCCTCCAGGCACTCCGCAAACCCATCAGGGTTGCTTCGGTGGCCGTAGAGCATGTCGAAATCTTCAAAGTTCGCGAAGATGAAACGCGCATCTTGCGCGACCATCGCTTCCAGCAGCGCGACTTCGTGCTCCGCGTTGCTCTGCGTGCGGGGAGTCACCTTAAATCCCCTTCCCGCAAACAGCTCCGGCACCACCCCGATGCCGCGCACGTCTTCAATCACGTCCACCAGGTTGGAGGGCGGCGGGAGCGGGTAGTCCTTGCGCTGCGTGGTGCGCTGGAAGTTGCCGGGCACACCAATAAACGGCCGGGCGATCACCCGTTGGACGTTGTGAGGGGCCACACAGATCTCCCGCGCCGTCAGGCACATGTCGTACAGCCGTCCGATTGGAATGATGTCCTCGTGCGCGGCAATCTGCAGAACGCTATCCGCGCTCGTGTAGAGAATCGGGAGGCCGCTGCGCATGTGCTCCTCGCCGAGTTCGGCAATGATAGCGGTGCCGCTGGCGGGCTTGTTGCCCAGCACGTCGACACCTACCTCTCGCGCGAAGGCCTCGAGAATCTCCGGCGGGAAGCCATTCGGGTAGGTCGGAAAGGCTTCCGTCACCACGGCGCCCATCATCTCCCAGTGCCCCGTCACACTGTCCTTGCCCATGCTCAGGGGCCGCAGGCGCCCAAAGTGGGCGGTGGCCGACGGCGGGTATCCTGCCGAGGCCAAGAATCCCAAAGCCGCGAGGTTCGGGCAGTCCAGGCCTCCTACCGCTTCACTCACGTGGCGCAGGGTGGCGGGGCCGTGCGCATCACCAAAGTCGGCGGCGTCGGGCGTGGCGCCCGCTCCGCAGCCATCTAGGACGACGACGATGGCGCGTTTCAAATCACGGCCTCCGCGTCGATACCGACGCGCTCGCAATAGCGACGGAAGAGGTTGTGGGCGGCAGGATAACAGGAATAGGGACTCATAAAATGGGCAAACTCAAACGTGATGAGCTTCTCGACAATGGGGCTCGCCATGCGCATCTTCAGATCGAGATAACGCCAGTCGGCGGGCGGGAATTTGATCGGCATGTCGCGGTCAAACGACTCGATGTTGGACCAGGTGGTCAACTCGTACTTGTCGCACAGCGCCTTGATGCCCTTGTGGAACTCGGGCAATTCTTGGTACTGAATCTGGCCGTCTTGGAACGCGCAGATGTCATACGCCCCCTGGGTAGCGTCAAAGATACGATCCCAGTGGTCGAACGATTCTTCCAGCGTCATCGTGTCGCCGGGGCCGAACTGCTTGCTCCCTTGCGGGAACGGGCTGATGAGCACGGGCACATCCTTGGCCGCCTTACAGTGGCCGCCGATCTGATTGAAGAGCTCGATGATGTGAGCGTCGTTGCGGCTGGTTTCGTGGGTGAGATACCAACCGGCAAAGGCCGGTGAACTGCCGTACCGCTCCACCACCTCGTCAATGAAGGCCTTGTTGAGGTCCACCTCGGTCCACCAACTGCGTCGCCACCAATAGCGCCCACTATCGTAGGTGCCCCAAAAGAGCTTGAGGCCGTGCTTCTCGGCCAAATCGAGGAACATTCGCCCAAGGTCCACATCGAGCGGGAGCAAGCCCGGGATGCTCTGCGCCGGGAAGATGCACTTGTCGCGGTAGCCCGCCCGGATGATGATGACCGTGTCAATGCCAATGCGGGAGTAGAGACCGAACTCTCGATCCCACTCCCGCTCGCCCCAATTCTGACTGGGGATGTCATGTGTGATTTCGTCTAGAAACGTACCCGTGAGCCGAAGCATTAGGGTCAGTGTAGACGTATTTTCCGTTCTAGGCCCGGCTTAGTTTTCGTCTTCAGCTTCGAAGAACGACTTGGTGGCTTCCGCCGAGGAGATGAACTTCTTGAAGTAGTTCACCAGCTGAGCCGACATGACGCCGCCCTTGATGTCCATATCCTGCTCGGCAAACACCATGCCTTCCATCCAGTAAGCGCGGATGTGGCGGCTGATGGCGTTGTACTCGTTCACCTTGGCCAGGTCTTCATCTTCGTATTCGAAGGAGGCTTGGCAGAAGATGTCCGTCAGGGGGCCTTCTTCTTCTTCATCGGCGGTGAACACCGAGATCGAATAGGTGAGGCCGTCGGCCGTCCACGTCACAGAGCCTTCTTCCAGCTCGGCATCCTCGGCGCCGGCTTCCTGCACGTACATCAGCAGGGTTTCCGGGGTCAGTTCGTCAATCACGTCCAGCGTAGCCGGGCGGACATTGGCCTGGGCGACGGTGGCGGTCATGGTGAGGACGAGAGCGGCCATCAGGGCCGAGAGATTGAGGAGCTTTCGCATAAAGAACTCTTTTGTGGATTGAAGGAGGCCTCTCTTCGAGACCTCCCGTAGTCAGAAGTTTGGCTGTCGATTGCGTTTCAGCAGATGAGACTAAAGAGATTTGAGGCTATTGCCTTGCGCCCCAACCCTTAGGTACCAAACGCGCCGGATTCCAGGTGCGCCCGGGCAGCCGGAGTGGCTTGGCGGCCCCGGGGGGTCCGCTGAATGAAGCCAATCTGGAGCAGGAACGGCTCGCACACGTCTTCCAGTGTGCCGACATCTTCGCCCAGGCTGGCCGCGATCGTGTCGATCCCCACTGGCCCCCCGCTGAACTTCTCAATCACGGTGCGGATGTAGAGCCGGTCGAGCCGGTCGAGGCCGAGTTGGTCCACTTCCAGCTGCGTGAGGGCACTGGACGTGGTGGCACGGTCAATGTGACTCATCCCCGCCACCTGGGCAAAGTCGCGGATGCGGCGCAGCAGGCGGTTGGCAATGCGCGGGGTGCCCCGGCTGCGGCCCGCAATCTCCTCGGCGGCATCGTCATGCAGGTCGTAATCCAGCATCGCGGCCGAGCGGCGCACAATCTGTTTGAGTTCGGCGGACGTGTAGAACGCCATGTGGAACACGATGCCGAACCGGTCTCGCAGCGGCCCCGCAAGCATCCCCTGACGCGTGGTGGCCCCCACCACGGTGAAGGGCGGCACATCCAGGCGGATGGAGCGCGCGGCCGGCCCCTTGCCAATCATGATGTCCACCTTGCGGTCTTCCATCGCCGGATAGAGGATCTCCTCCACGGTGCGGCCCAGCCGGTGGATTTCGTCAATGAATAACACCGCGTGCGGCTCGAGGTTGGTGAGGATGCCCACCAGGTCGCCGGGCCGCTCGATGGCCGGGCCGCTGGTGACGTGCAAGGCAGAGCCCATCTCGTGCGCCACGATGTGCGCGAGGGTGGTCTTCCCGAGCCCCGGAGGGCCGTAAAGCAAAACGTGGTCCAGCGGCTCTTCTCGTTGGCGGGCGGCGTTGATGAAGACCTGCAAGTTGCGGCAGAGATCCTCTTGGCCAAAAAATTCGCTGAGGCGTCGCGGACGAAGCGCGCTATCAAACGGGCGTTCGCCGGGCTGCAGATCGGCGTCCAGGTCGCGCGGATTCACTGGCGCAACCTCTGCAGGGCGGCCCGCACCTGCGCGGCTTCATCGCCCGAGTCGGCCACCGCGGCGGCGGCGGCTTCGGCTTCGGTACGCCGGTAGCCCAAGGCAATGAGGGCGGAGACGACGGCGTTGTCTTCCGGCACGCTCACCGTGGTCGTGCGCGGCGAGGAAGTGGCCACAGCCAGGTTGGCCACGGCGTCTCGGAGTTCAATCGCAATGCGCTCGGCGAGGCGGGGCCCTACCCCGGGGGCACGGGCCAAGGCGCGGTGATCGCTTTCGCGAATGGCGACGACGACCGACTCGACGCCGAGCGTGGCCAGCAGGGCCAAGCTCGTTTTGGGGCCGCAGCCCTTCACGTCGCGGAGCATGTCAAAAAGCTGACGATCCTGCGCGGACGCAAAACCGTAGAGAAACATCCCGTCCTCGCGGACGATATGCCGAATCCATAAACAAACCTCGTCCCCGAGGGCGCCTAAGCTAAAGGCGACCGATTCGGGGACTTGCACATCGTATCCGACCCCCCCGCACTCAATGACGAGGCGGTCGGATAGCTGTTCGATCAAGGTGCCGCGAAGGCGAGCAATCATCCGGCGCGGCGCATGCCTTGGTCAAAGACCGCGTTTTGCACGTCGGGCACGGTTTCCTCAAGGAAGCGCGTGATGTGGTTCACCACGTTCTCCCAAGTGCCTCCGCCCTGGATGTTGATGTCCAGTTCGACGTACACGCTGTTGTCTTCCGGGCTCAAATACGCACGGCCAAAGCGGCTCGCGGCGTTCCAGTCGTTGATGGCTTCCACCGTGGTGTTGCCCGTCAGTTCGGCCTGGATCATGAAGTCACCTTCGTCGAACCGGAGGAAGTTGTAGATGATCTCGTCCTTCGCGAACGTGAGGTCGCCATCTTCGTCCTCAGTGGCTTCAAAGCCCATGTCGGCCAGAGCTTCCATGACCATTTCCATGTCGAGATCGGTGATGACATCACCATCGCCGCCCCCGGAGCTACCGCCACCCGTGAGCACCGCACTCAGAGCCATATCGGATTGCGCCATCCAGCGACCAATGCAGGACCGGAAGTTGCCTTCCGTGATTCCGTCTTGCAGATCGATGTCGAACTCATAGTTGGCTGTGCCTTCCATGTAATAGACGTGGCCGATGCGGTTCATCAGGTTCCACTCTTGGGCGGCCGCAATGGAGCCGCGCCCTTCGCGGGAGGCCTGGAGCATCACGTCCTTGCCGCGATTGTCGTCTTCCGCGAACACGACCACGGCCATCGTGGTGCCGCCGTCGGCCCATTCCACGCGATTGTCGTTGATCTCGGCTTCGATGTCCATGTCGGCCAGGTGGCCTTTCACTTCCTCGGTCGAGATGCTGGTGATCACTTGCTGAGCCATCGCCATCATGGAGGTCACCATGAGGGCGGCACTGAGGAGCCAACGCATTAGCCGGCGGCCTCCACTTCGTCCTTCACGGCTTGCGCGCGTTCCAGGAATCGGTTGATAAAGCCCTTGATGGACTTGATCGTCACCCCACCCATGAGGTGCAGGTCGGATTCGAAAACCAGTTCGCCTTCCACAGTGTAAAGGCGACCCCAGCGGCTGGCGGCGTTCCAGTTGCTCAGGAACTCGTCGCTCACATCGCCGGCGGCCCACCGGGCCGAGAGCATGATTTCATCGTACGGGCCTTCGGTTTCCGGATTGCTCCACAGGCTGGTGAGCGTGTAGTCCATGCCGTTCTGGCTCCAGTTGAAGTCGGGCTCGTTCTCCACCTGTTCGGCTTCGAGACGGAGGTCCTTCATGATGCCGACCATCAGGGGGATGTCGACGGCACTGACAATTTTTGAATCTTGAACTGCTGGGATTGAAGATGCCGCGAAGCTACTCCCCATCAGCGCAAAAATCAAACAGGCGATTACAAGAATTTGTCGCATGATGTTCTGCATTCACGGCCAATGCCGCTTGCCTAAAGAGACGCGCGGGGCGAGGTGAATGCTTCACCCTACCCAAGCCGGTGGGAGAGGAACCAGGTCGGAAGTTCGGGTTCGGCGTAGGCTTGCACCCAGCTGTCGTGCCCCACCCCCGGATAGATGCTGAGGCGGGGGTTACCGCCCGCTTCGCGTACGGCCTTTTCGACCTCGAGGGTGTCCGACACCGGCACGACGTCATCGGCGTCGCCGTGGAACAACCACATCGGTATATCGCGCAGACGCGGGCCGATTTCGGGGCGAGTGTTCCAGCCGCAAATCGGCGCAATGGCGGCAAAGGACCAGGCCAGCGCATCGGCGCATTCCATGGTGCCGCGCCCGCCTTGACTCAGGCCCGTAAGATACCGCTGGTGCGGTGAGGTGGGGTACTGCGCTTCGACTTGGCGCAGAATCTCGTTGAGCGATTCGCGGAGGTCAAACCAAGTGTCCTCGGCCCCTGGCTTTTGCGGGAAGACCATAAGGAACGGCCACTTGTCTCGTTCACGGATCGCGCGTTGGCCCGGCCCGTGGATGAGGCAACGCAGTCCATCGTTACCGCTCTCGCCACGCCCGTGCAGGAACAAGATCACCGGCCAACCTTCCTCGGGCGCAGGCCCCTTGGGGACGTAGACCACAGCCGGTAGCGGCGTGCCTTCGAGTTCCAGGAATCCCGTCACGGTTGAGTCACGGGGCGGACAATGAGTCGGAAATCCAGCTGGACTTCATAAGCGCGCGGCCAAGGGAGCGAAATCTCGACGTCTTCGAGCGCCACGACCTCGTACTGCTGGTTGCCGGCAAAGAAGCGCGTGCCCAGCATTTGATTCTTGAACCGCGCATCCAAACGCTTACCGAGGTCCACCTGGACCGTGGCGTTCACTTGGTCAAATTCGTCGCCGTAGGTTTCCTCGCGGCTGGCGTTGGGGAAGGCGTCAATCATCGCGTAAGCCACCGGGCGCACGAAGTTGTGGTACTCGAAGTCGTTCACCAAACGGTGGAGGACGAAAGTGCGCAGGCCAATCTCACGCACCAGCGGCTCCACGCGCTGCCGCCGGGCCAGCAGATAGATGTTGGCGGCGGGAATGGTGGTGCCCATGGTGTTGCCGGCGGTGTTCCACCCGGCGTAGGCCAGCAAGCGGGCGCTGCGGCCCTCTTTGGTCAGCACATCAAACAAACGCGCATCACCGATACCCCCTTTGCCCAGGTTGGTGTCGGCCACGGCCACGGGGAATCCCTGGTCCACTTCGCTTTCCAATGAACCCAGGAAGGCGTCCAGTGAATACTGGTCCGGGTCCGGCGTGTTGACGTACAGGCTGTAATCGAAATCCTCGTTCTCGCCTGCCACGGTGGCGCCACTGGCGCGGAGTTGGCTTTGCAGACTGTCCTCGATCGGCAGGCTTTCGTAGTTGCCAATGATGCGGCGGCCGTCTTCGTCCGCGTAAACCACGCGCACGCGCGGTGCCCACGCCACCGAGTCCGACATCGCCCGACTCACCAAAAGGTTGGCGACTTGGTCGATCCCGGCGGCCATTGTCATCTGATCTTCTTTAAGGCTGAGATTTCTGGCCATGTCGGCGTAGCGCTGACGCTCGATCTTCTGCGGCCCGGTGGGCTTGCTGTCGTCTTCACCCAAAAGCAAAAAGGTGAACGCGTTCTGTTGCCGCATGCGGATGAGCTCTTGGTTCACCCGGAAGTTGCGGTCGCGCGCCCGCTCGTAGCTGGCCAGATCGGCAGCGGGCACCCGGCGGGCCAAATCTTGCAGACGGTTGCGCTGGGCGGCCGTGGGCTGCGGTCCGTAATCGGCTTTTTCTTCCGCGTACTTGGCCAGGATGTCGCGCCAGTCTCGGTTTTCGCGAGTGCCGGTGGGGGCCACCCGCATAATCGCGCCGAAACCGTAGAACTTGGTTTGCGGGGCGGTGCGGCGGAGCGCCCAGAACTGCCGGATGCGTTGAATCGCGAGGTTGTAGCTGGTGCGCTCGACCCGGCTGGCAATGAGGCCGCCGTAGGCGATCATGTCCATGCTCACCACCACCGCGTCGTAATCCTTGAGGTTCTGGCTGGCCATCCAGGCCATGATCGCCTCGGGCTTGCCAGGCTGCGTAAAGCGCCCAATGAGTTCGCGCGGCGGCGTTTCGATGGTCGCCCCCGCCATCGCCCCAATCATCTGCGGGAACTGCGTGACGGCCGGTCGGTCGTCCACGGGGATGAGCAAGATCCGCTGGGGCAGCTCAGGGCCGCTGACCACCCGCACCACCGGGGTTGTCGGCTCCGTTTGCTCCGAGCCGGTGGTGACTTGCGCCGTGGCCAGCATGGCCGCCAGCACCATCCCCAGCCCGGCAAACCACCGCAAGAATCGCCCGTCCTTGGACATATCGCTCAGTTTACTCCCTTCCCTCAAATGCCGTCGGCCAGCCTAGAATGCGGCCTGCCCCGGCGCGCGGTGGAACGGGATCACGTCGCGGATGTTCTGCATGCCGGTCAGGTACATGATGAGGCGCTCGAAACCGAGGCCAAATCCGCTGTGCGGCGCGCTGCCGTACTTGCGCAGGTCCATGTACCACCAGTACGGCTCGGGGTCCAATCCGGCTTCCTTTATGCGTTGCTCCAGCACGTCGTACCGTTCTTCGCGCTGGCTCCCGCCGATGAGCTCGCCGATGCGCGGCACCAGCACGTCCATCGCGCGCACCGTCTTGCCGTCTTCGTTGGCCCGCATGTAGAACGCCTTGATCTCCTTCGGGTAATCGGTCAGGATCACGGGCCGCCCCACGTGCACTTCGGTCAGCCAGCGCTCGTGTTCGCTCTGCAGGTCCGAACCCCACCCCACCGGGAACTGCCATGTTTGGCCGCTCTTCTCTAGGGCCGCGACGGCCTCCGTGTAGGTCATGCGCTCAAACGGCGAGTTCACGACGTGGTTCAGCGTCGTCAGCAGTTCCTTGTCAATGCGCTGGTTGAAGAACGCCAGGTCCGCTTCGCAGTGGTCCATCACGTCCTTAATGACCTCGCGAACGAACTCCTCGGCCAGGTTCATGTCCCCTTCCAGGTCGCAGAACGCCATTTCGGGTTCGATCATCCAGAACTCGGCCAGGTGGCGCGTGGAATGGCTGTTTTCGGCCCGGAACGTCGGCCCGAAGGTGTAGACGTTGGTCAGGCCCATCGCCAGGGTTTCCACGTTCAGCTGTCCGCTTACCGTGAGGTAGGCCGGCTTGCCAAAGAAGTCATCCGCCGGGTCTTGACTCGTCAGCTTGAACTTGGCTTCCTGCCCGGGCTCGGGGGCTTCTAGTAGGGTGGTCACGGCGAACATCGCCCCCGCGCCTTCGCAGTCGCTAGCGGTGATGACGGGCGTGTTGATCCACTGGAATCCGCGTTCTTGGAAGAACTTGTGCACGGCAAAGCTGGCGCGGTTGCGCACCCGGTTGACGGCGCCGAAGGTGTTGCCGCGCACCCGCAGGTGGGCAATCTCGCGCAGGAATTCCATGGTCGCGCCCTTCTTCTGTAGCGGATAGGTGGCGGCATCCGCACCGCCGTAAAGCTCCATCGCGGTGGCCTTGAGTTCCACGGCTTGGCCGGCCCCCGGGCTGGCCACGAGTTCGCCGTCAAACCGGACGCACGCGCCCGTGGCGACCCCATCCCAATCCGGTCCGTCGAAGGTGCCGGCGTCCACCACTACCTGGAAATCCGCCATGCACGACCCGTCATTCAGGGCCACAAACGAAACTCCCTTGCTGTCTCGGCGGGTCTTAACCCACCCGTAAGCCGAAACGTGACCTCCCGGCTGAGCTTGCATGAGGTCGCGCAGATAAGTGCGGCGGTAGTCCATAACGTGGGTGGCAGTGTACCGGCCCCCTTCCCGCGCGCCTTGGCCCCTCGGCGGGCCGAAACCCGGTGGCCCGCCCCGCTCAACACGCAAACCTAGTAACCTTGAGCCATGAAGGTTCACTTTGGTGTCGCCCTCGCCCTAATGGCCGTGGTCGTCAGCGTGGGTTGCCAGCCTGCTGCCCCTCAAGCCGACCTGACCGGTCGCTGGATGGGGTCCTTTACGCTGGAGCGCAATGCGAACTCGACCGATGCCGAAGCCGCCGCCGCCAACCTGCTGGGCGCGGGCACCAATGCTCTGGAACTGAAGAGCGACGGCACGTACCGGATGAACCTCGCCATCTTCCCGCTGGAAGGCCAGTGGAAGCAGTCGGGGAGCACCGTCACCCTCACCCCCACTAAGGTTCTGGGCAAGGAGATCACGGAAGCCGACCGCAAGTCGAGCGACTCGCTGACGAACCCCTACGTGCTGGAATTTGATGCCAAGGCGGACACCCTGACCATGCGCGAAGCCACCAAGCAGGGGACCGGGGTCATGGTTTATAAGCGCGCCGAAACCAAATCCGACTCATCTGCGTTGCAAAAGAAATGAAGCGCGCGGCTTGGCTCTTCCCTCTCGCAGTTCTCCCCGCCCTGATGGGCTGCACCTCTCCGCTGAGTGAGAAGGATATCGTCGGCACCTGGAACGGTGAAGTGGACGTGAAGCAGGTGATGGCCACCGCCAAGGTGCCGCCGGCCGCTGCCGCCTTGCTGGGCGCGCAGGACAAGATTCCGATCTCGATCTCGTTCGATGAAGCTAAGACTTTCAGTTACAGCATGAAGCTCGGCCCCATGGACGTGCCTCTTACGGGCGTCTGGGAGCTCAAGGACGGGGCCGTGGTGATGACGCACCGCACCTTGATGAATCAGCCGGTCGAGAAGTCGCCGGGCGGGGCCGACATGGCCAAGCCACTGACCATGAAGGTGGGCGAAGACCGAAAATCGATGGTGCCGCAGCAGTCCGAGGGCTTTGCGGCGGTCACTCTGAGTAAATCCTAAAGGGACAGCACCCACACGCGGGGCCGGCCATCCAGGTCGGCCACCACGTCTCTTGTGGTCCAATCCAGGGCGTTCCAAACTTCTTGCCCGCCCTCCAGACGGCCATCGCCAATCTCCACCAGCAGGCACCCGCCCGGGTTCATCCAATCCCCGGCGCGGCGCGCCAGCATGCGGTAGAAGTCCAAACCGTCCTCTCCCGAATACAAAGCCAGGTGAGGTTCGTGGTCATGAATCTCGGAGGGCAAGGGCTCCGACGGGGCGATGTAGGGTGGGTTCGACACGATCAAATCAAACGGTTCCGTTGGCCGCCAAAGGTAAGCATCCCCGTGGTGCCAGGTGACTTGTTCGCGTCCGGGATTGAGTTCGGCGTCATTTAGTCGCGCCCAATGGAGAGCTTCTTCCGAGACGTCCAGACCGTGCACATCGGCCCCCGGGCGTTCCGCGGCCAGGGTGAGGGCCAGGCATCCCGAACCCGTGCCCACATCCAGCGCGCGCCGCCAGTTGAGCTTGAGAGCTTCGTTGATGAGGGTTTCTGTCTCGTGGCGCGGGATGAGGGCTCCCGGCCCGACCCTGAACGTTCGACCGTAAAACTCCCGCACTCCCGTGATGTAAGCCAAAGGCTGCCCTTGCAGGCGCTTCGCCAGCAACGCGTCGGCCCCGCCCATTTCATCCAGGTTCGCCAGCAACGAGGCGCGGGAGACTCCGAGATGATGAGCCAGGAGCACCTGCGCTTCCAGCCGCGCCGACTCAATGCCTGCTGCCGCTAGCTGCGCTTCCGCTGCCGCCAGCCATTCTCGGCGGGTCATTCCTCTTCGGTCACGAAGTAGGGCCGGACCCGAGCCGCGTGCGCCGCATCAATCTCGGCGTCAATGTAGATGCCATCGTCGCGATAGTCTAGGGTCTTCACCTGCCCATGCCGGTAGCAGCCTTCCACCAATCCGGTTTGATCATAGGGCAGCAAGGCCGTGACGCGCGAGAGCCGGGAGCGCAGAACCTCCAGAATCCGGTGCTGAAGCTCCTCCAGACCTTCACCCTTGAGGGCCGAAACCGCCACCGCCGGCGCCCACTCCGCAATCGCCTGCGTGACCTCGTTGCGATCCACCTGGTCAATCTTGTTGAAAACCGTCAAGCGCGGCACCTCGTCGGCGTCCAACTTCTTCAGCGTGTCCAGCACGGTGTCGCGGTGGGTTTCCCAGGCCGGGTCGGCGAGGTCAATGATGTGCAGAAGAAGGTCAGCCTGCTTCACTTCCTCCAAGGTCGCGCGGAAGGCGGCCACCAAGAACGTCGGCAACTGCCGGATGAATCCAACGGTGTCGGTGAGGAAAAACGAGTACCCGTCGGCAAAATTGACCTGCCGGGTGGTGGGGTCTAGGGTGGCAAACGGCATCGCGTCGGCCAGCAGGTCCGTGCCGCACATGGCGTTCATCAGCGTGCTCTTGCCCGCCGAGGTGTAGCCCACGAGGGACACCGAAGGGTGGTCTTGCCGCGCCCGCCCTGAGCGTTGCACCTCGCGGTGGCGGCGCACGCCGTCAATTTCGCGCTTGAGATACGCCAGTCGGTCTTGGATCATTCGGCGGTCGGATTCGAGCTTGGTTTCCCCCGGACCACGCATCCCAATCCCCCCACGCTGGCGCTCGAACTTCGTATAAACGCTCATCAGCCGGGGCAGGCGGTAGTTCAGCTGGGCGTATTCCACCTGGAGTTGGCCCTCACGGGTGCGCGCTCGCCGCGCAAAGATATCGAGGATGAGCGAGGTGCGGTCAATGACCCGGCGCCCGGTGGCTTCTTCCAGATTGCGAATCTGAATCCCGCTCAGTTCGCAGTCCACCACAATGAAGTCGGCTTCAAGTTCAGCGGCGGCTTGCGCCACTTCTTGAACCTTGCCTTTGCCGAGATAGGTGGCTTTGTAGGGGCGCTCAACCCGCTGGCGAGCCCAGCCCGCCACATCGCCCTGGGCGGCTTCCACGAGCCCTTCGAGCTCTTCCTCTACGAGTTGATCGTCGGCATCATCGGGATTGACGAATACCAGAAAGGCTCTTTCCTTCTGTTCTTGCGTCAATCCCGGATTCATGCGCAGTTAGAAGGAGACGAGCGTGTACTTCAGCCCGATGGTGGCGCCGCTGAAGTTAAAGCCGCGCGTTTCGGTCATCAGGTCGTACCGCAGAGAGAGGTTGAGGTTCTTCCCGAACGTCATGCCGAGTTCGGCATTAGCGTTCAGCAACACCGGGTTGGCGTCCACCGCCCCGATGCGGTAGTCCGCATAGGTCAAGCCGCCGCGCACGGCAAAGTACGGCGCAGTGCCGTTGGCGCGCTGGCCGCGAGCCCACCCGTTACCGAACGGCTGCAGAAGGCCGTAGCTGAGCGTGCCCATGAACAGTCGGTTGCCACTGCTTTCGCGGGAGACGAACTCGACGTCGGCGCCCATGCGGCGACCATCCGCTTGCTCTACTGCCCCGAATGAGAGGCCGTAGGAAAGCCAGGTATCACCCAAGGCGTTCTTAACGGTGCTATCCGTGGGGAAGTAGCCACCAACCTTGAAACCGACGTTGTTCTGCGCAAATGCAGAGACGGAGAGGACAGAGATGACGGCGAGCGTAGCCAGTCGCATGTTGCGACTGTACCTAACCCTCACGTCAAAGCGAAACGAAGGACACACCGGCTCGGGCTTGTCGCACCCAATCGGTGGCTCCGACGACAGCGGATTCAAACAGCAGCCGCCCGGCCTCGGCCGTCGCCCGGGTGGCCTCACCAAAGCTCCCATTCTCGGTCACTTCGTCAAAATTGGCGATTACTCCAAGAAAGCCGCCATCCGGTTCCAGGCCATCGTCGCGCAGCCGGTCAGTGCGTACCAGTTCGGGCGCGAGGTGCATCATGAGGCTCGTTTCGGCCTCGCAGGCGTGCCGGATCCCCTTGATGCGCCCTGTGAGGCACTCATCCAAAAGGGCCTGCGGCCAAAAGTCAATGTAGGTCGCGTGCGCCAGAAACAGGTTCGGACGCGCGGCTTTGAGGGCGCGGAGGGCGACGTTGTTGGGGTCGATGTTGCCCCCGTGGCCGTTGATGACCAGGAACTTGTGGAACCCGTGGCCGACCATCGCTTCCACGACATCGCTCAGCGTGGTTTGATAGGTGCCCATAGCGGCCGATAGCGTGCCTGCGAACGGCAAGTGGTGGTGGCTGGCTCCGTGCCAGATCGTGGGGGTGACCAGGACATCCCCGGGGAGCGCCTTTTCGATGGCCTCCGCGACGCGGGTCACCACCAGAGTGTCGGTGATGAGCGGAAGGTGCGCGCCGTGCTGCTCAATCGCACCGGTGGGAATCAGCACCGGGATGTTGCGGTCCAGGGCTTCGATTTCGGGCCAGGTGAGATGCGCGAGGTTCATGCGGCTTCAGAGCGTGTTGGCGCGGGACATGAGCTTATTGATCGTGTCGTTGAGGTCACGATCCTTGTCCATTTGCGTGTGAATCTTGCGGAACCCGTGCAGCACCGTGGTGTGGTCGCGGTGCCCCATCTGCACCCCGATCTGCTTCCACGAGCCATTGGTGAGTTGCTTGATGAGGAAGATTGCCACGTGGCGAGCCTGCGCAATGTGGGCGCGGCGGCTGGGACCTTTTAGCTCGTCCACCGTGACCTCGAAGAAGTCACTCACCAGCTCCAAAATCTGGTCCACGCGGGGGACGCCCCCAATGGTGCCGCGCACGGCTTGCACCGCCCGTTCGGCCATGGATTGGGTGATCACGTTCTCCTGGACCATCGCCTCGGCCTGCGCCGTGATGAGGGCCCCTTCCAGGCGGCGCACACTGCCGGCCAGTTGCGTGGCGAGGTACTCATCCACCCCGTCCGCGAACTCGACTTGGCGCTCGTGCGCCTTCATGCGCAGGATGGCGATCCGGGTTTCCGTGTCGGGCGGGGCGATGTCGGCCACCAGTCCGGATTCCAGCCGGGTGCGCAGGCGGTCGCTGAACGACATCAGCTCGCGCGGCGGGCGATCCGAGCACAGAACGATCTGCTTGGCGTTTTGGTACAGCCAGTTGAAGGTGTGGAACACCTCTTCCTGCGTTTTGTCCTTGCC
>CALRVA020000009.1:0-28435 GCA_943371495.1 Archangium gephyra
AATCTCGGTAACGGAACTCCAAGAACGAAGCGGGCTCCCAGCGGCGCTCACCGTCGTGGACGACCTCCACTTCGGTGACGATCTCGCTGATGTTGCTGCGATAAGCACCGGCATTGCTCACCAGCGCGCCGCCCACCGTGCCCGGGATGCCGACGGCGTATTCCAGGCCACCCCACCCGCGCTGGGTGGCCGCCAAGAAGAGGTCTTGGTACGCCGCGCCGGTGTCAACGACCAAGCCGCCATCGCCAGTGAATTCGATGTTCCGGGCGTGGTTGGCCACGCACAGGCCCGGCACGCCGTGGTCGCTGGGCAGCAGGTTGCTCCCCCATCCCAGCGGGTGGCACCGCAGACCTTCTTGGTGGGCCAGCACGGCCGCTTGGGCCAGTTCATCCACATTGCGGGCTACGGCAAACCACTCGGCGTTGCCCCCGGCTTTGAGCGTGGTGTAAGTGCGCAGCGAGACCTGCGGGCGGGCACCGAGTTCGGCCAGCGTCACGCCTGGCCTCCCAGCACGCGCGGGTCCTTGGGCAACGAAATGCGCGGCGGATTTACGTAATCCGGCACGACCGAAAGCGGAGAACCCAAGTTAAGAGCGGACCAATCCACGCACTCGGCGAGGGGGAACGTATCCTCACGGTCGGAGGCACCGTAGCCCACCGCGCCCTCCGGGGGTGACGGCACGGCTTCTACCTCGCCGCCTTGCCGCAAGAGCACCGTTCCCCTTCGCCCCGGCACATAGTTCACTTCACCGGGCAAGAGATCGAAAGATGACACTGTGCCCAAGGGGGCTCCGGTGGCCCACGCCCAGGTTTTGGCCATGGTCACGCCCACGCGCACGCTGGTGAACCCGCCCGGCCCCACATCCACCGCCCAGGTCGTCACGTCGGCAAGGGTCTTGCCGCAGGCGGCCAAGGCCTCTTCCACCAATTCGGCGGTGGCGGCACTGGCCGAGCGGTCCGCCCGGCGCTGACGCGCCATCACCAGTTGCCCGTCGTCATCCCACAGGGCGACGCTGACCACCGGGCTGGAGGTGGACAAGGCTAACTTCACGAACGGATACGAGCCAGGACGGCCAACAGCGCATCGAGATGCGGCTTGTCTTCCCCGTACTTGAGGGTGTCGGTGGTTTCGTACTGTACCGACCACACCCCGAAGCTCTGGCCCCCCACCGCCGTGAGGAGGATGAGGTTGCCGCCCGGCGACGTCCCTTGCCGAAGAATCGACACCACCTGCGCCCCGTTTTGGTTCTCCGCAATGGATTCTTCCTTGCGCAAGGCCACGATGTCGAACCGCTTGAGAGCCTCGCGATTCATGTTGTTCATCACACGGCGGGCGAAGGCGTTGTCCCCCAGAGAGAGCGTCAGCACGGTGGTGCCTTGCACGTTGGGGTGGCGAAGCACGATCACACTTTCACGGGGCTCGACCGTCCAGCCTTCGGGCAGGGCAATCGTCTCGTTGCCGCTCGGGCCCGGCACTTCCACACGGGTTTCCGGGCGGCGATCATTGGCCGCAGCGGCCCCTTCGCCCTTCGGGTCGGTCAGCGTGTAAACCTGGCGCTCGGCATCCTGGGCCGGGTTGGTGGGGTTGGTCGTCTCCGGCGTGCCTTCGGCCACCGGGAGATCACCAGTGATGGTGCGGAAGCTGTTCCAGGTCCCGCGCCAGGAGGTCTCGGCGCCCGGGAAGGCGGATTCAGGAGCTTCTAGGATGAAGTTCAGCTTTTGGCGCGTGCGGCTGTAAAGCAAGCCCTTGAGCTGGCGGAAGATGCCGTCCGGGCCGGTGTAGCGGGTGCGGGTCAGGAGCAGCGGCACACCGAGCAGTTCCTCTTCGGTTTGGTCCAGAACCTCGCGGCGAGCGGCTTCCTCGATATCGCGCTGGTAGCTCTGCCATTGATCCTTTGATTCGCGGAACGGGGTACGCGTGATGGTGACCCGCGCGGTGGCCCCTTCCGAGGTCAAGAACTCAAATTGTGCGCCCAGGCGCGTCTTGGTCAGCCGCCACTCTTGCGGGTATTGGAAGATCAAGCCCAGATCGTTGTCTCGAAACTCCTTGGTCGCCGGTTCTTGCTGAACCAACGCACTGAAAAAAACGGCCGCCCACATGGTGTTCACGATACCGACGATTCACGATCGCCAACCGTCTCACGGTACCCGTTTGGCCGAGGCCAGACGGTACATTTGAACGCATGACCGGCCTGCACATGGAGCGAGAGATTCGAGAACAGAGCGAGTTGCTTGCCCGGCTGGCCCCTCAGTACTTTGCCGCCGCCCAGCCTTACGTGGCTGGAGCCCCTTTTGAATTGGTGGTGTTGGTGGCCCGGGGGAGCAGCGACAACGCCGCTCTCTACGCCCGGTATTTGTTTGAAATCCACCTCGGCATCCCGGTGGTTTTGGCCGCGCCGAGCGTGGTGACCAAGTACGGCGCCAACCTGCGCTACCCCAAGAGCTTGGTCATTGGCATCAGCCAGAGCGGGGCCGGTCCGGACGTGAGTGAGGTTTTGGGTCAGTTAAGGCGCCAAGGCCACCTGACGCTGGCCGTGACCAACACCGCCGGTTCGCGGCTGACCCAAGAGGCGGAGCACACCATCCTGCTGGATGCGGGCACTGAGCACGCCGTGGCGGCCACCAAGTCTTATCTCACCTCCCTGCTGGCCCTGCATGAGATCGTACGTGCTGCCGGTGGCAACCTGGAAGCGCCGCAGACGCCTACCGCCGAATGGGTGGAAAGCTGCCGCGCTGCCGCCGAGCGTGACCTGGGGGCTTTGCTCCGCAGTTCGCTTTCTTTCTCGCTGGCCCGGGGTTACAACTTCTGCACCGCCCACGAGACGGCGCTGAAGATGGTGGAGTGCGCCCTGCTACCCTGCAAGGCTTACAGCACCGCCGATTTTGCCCACGGCCCGAAGGCGCTGGCCACCCACGGCACCGCCGCCATTGTCTACGGCGAAACCCCCGAGAACCTGGCCGAGACCGGCACGCTTATCCTGCAAGCCCCGCAGAGCGACAAGGGCACGAGCGCGCCAATGTGGGATGTGATTTATGGTCAGTGGCTGGCCCTACTGGCCGCTCGCGCCCGCGGACTCGATCCGGATCGTCCGGTCGGCCTGAGCAAAGTCACGATGACTTTGTGAGCGGTTTAGTAGGTACTTTCAATCCGAAAGTCGTCGCCTTCGGGGGCTTCGGTGGACTCAAAATGCACCCGTTCCGGCATCCCGGGGCCGTGCTGCAGCCGTTGCCGGAAGAAGTCGGCTCGCGAAGGATCCAGCCCCGCCACCACGGCCTCCACACTACCATCCCGCCGGTTGCGCACCCAACCGGTGTAGCCCATGCGGCGGGCTTCGGCCTGCACATAGGCGCGGAAACCCACGCCCTGCACGCGCCCTGTGACCAGAAAGCGATAGGCTCTCACTTGTAGTCCACCGGGCGGAGATAGTACTCCCGAATCGCGGAGTCGCTCATCATGGCCACCGTGGGCAGGTGCCGCTTCCAGTGGGTGCGGGCCACGCGGGCCTCGACCAGCCGCACTTGGGCCTCGGGGTACCCCTGCCGAATCAACGTTTCCGGCTTCACGCCGCGAATCAGGTGAATCAGAATGCGGTCCGCGTCGCGGTAGCTAATCCCAATATCGCCCTCGTCGGTTTGGCCCTTCACCAGGTCCGCCGTGGGGGGCTTGTGGATGATCTCCTTCGGCACGCCGAGGGCCTCCGCCAGTTGCCACACCTGGGTCTTGTAGAGATCGCCCAGCGGGTTGATCGGCGGGGAATCATCCGCGTGCCATGTGTAGTAACCAAAAAGTCGCTCGGTCTTGTTGCCGGTGCCGATGGGTAGCGCACCGCGCTTGGCGCTCTGGTCAAAAAGGATATTGGCGCGGCAGCGGGCGCACACATTGCCGATCCGGGTGGCGTCGGCGTCCGGCTGCGTAGCCAGGTAGCCGTCCACCATGGCCGTGATCTCGATGGTCTCGCAAGAAATGCCCAGGTCATCCGCCACCAGTTGGGCGTGGGCCAAGGATTCCGGGGAGCTCAGCGAATACGGCATCCGAATGGCGTAGACGTTCTCCGGCCCCAGCGCCCGCGCGGCCAAATAGGCCGAGACCGCCGAGTCCACGCCTCCGCTGAGGCCCAACACCGCCCGGGGAATGCCCCGCCGAACTAAGTACTCATCCCGTACGAACGCGACCAACCACCGGGCCACCGCTTCGGCATCAATCGCCAAGGGCGCATCGGGGTCTTGGTAGCGAGACGGAGCCTGAATCAACCGCACGGGCATGACTGTGCTCATTCTACAAGTCCCAGGGGCGCAACCCCCGGGGCGGGCTGGGCGTCCCCTGCACTAAGCGGAGGATCCAAAGTGAAAACTGGGAAAGGAATCAATGTGGTTTTGGGCATCATCGGTGTCCTCGTCGGGCTGTTTGTGATCGGCAAGGTCATCGGCTTTCTCAGCTGGGCGGCTTCGATGATCATCCCGATTGCGATTGTCGGGGGCATTGGCTACGTGGTGTACCGGTACGCCACCCGCAACAAGGCTCTGGAAGACAACTACCGTAGCCTGCGCTAAATCTCTACGTTAAGAGGACGTCGGAAGCGGTTCTGCCCACAGGGCGGAGCCGCTTTCTCGCATCAGGAAGATGGGCATGCCCTCCGTGGAGTAGCCGTGGGGAGTCGCCCGCTCGGAGGGCAGGAGCGCCATGAAGGACTGGCTCACGCCAATCGCGCCCGGCGGGGTCATCGCCTCGATGTGAGCGGCCGTGTCAATCAGCTGGGAAAACTGGACTTCGGCCAGGTTGCCTTGGACTTCGGCCGAGTCAATCCCGATCCGCACCTGGAAGGGCTCGCTTAGTCGATTGCCCCGGGCGTTGAACACCAGCAGGCGGTCGCGCACGGCAGCGGCGGCTTCCAGGGCACCCGCGGGGTCCTCAAAGCTGGCCACCACGCCATCCCCGGCGGTGTTGACCACTTGCCCGCCTTCGTCTTCCACGCATTGCGTCACGATCTGTTGGTATTCGCGGAAGCACCACTCGCTCACCAGCATGTCCGCGTTGGCCTTCATGCGGGTGCTGCCCACCACATCCACGGCCACCACGCACTTGCGGGATTGGTCGCGGAGGAGCGAGTTTTCGAGTCGCTGGATCTCTTCGTTGAGTACGGAGGCATCGCCGCGCTGGAGCTTCCAAATGCGTTCGGTTTTCCGTTGGACATACGCTGCCAACCAACCCACCGAGCTGATGAGCATGGAGATACCGACGCCCTGCCAGAACATGTCCTTGCTCATCCCAAAACTGCCCAACAGGTGGGTGGGGTGGCCCGGCCAGATCATAAACGAAGAACCGGACACCGTAAGGAGCGCCGTGGCCGCGAGCATCCGGGGGAATCGACCGCTGCAATAGCCAATCAGCAGGTTCGCCCCAAAGATTCCCAGGAACGACATCGAGTAGAGAAAAATGATGGCGACCGATGGCCCTTGGGATGTGATTGCCGCATATCCAGAGCGCAACAGGAGGCTTACGGTAATCACAAAAATTGAATCAATGACAATGCCCAAGCCGAAGGCCCAACCGAAGAGATTTCGACTGATTCGGTCGGTCCAAGACGTGTGAACCTCGGGCTCCCCTCGGAGGCTTGCGACCGAAATCCGATCCTTCAGATCGAGCAGAACGCCAATACGTTGATGGCGGCCCATTCGCTTGCGCCGACTCTCCCAGCGTTGCATGTCTGCCAAACCCATGAGGGTGGCTCCGACCGTGCCCGCGACAAAGAAGACAGTGCCCACGATGATCCCGGTAGAAACAGCGCCCGTAATCACCGCGGCTGAAAGCGCGCGGCCCGGCAAGAACGAAGCCGCGACAAAGATGCCATGGATCAGGCTAATCGAACCCGCGACTCTTAATGAGCGTGAAAATGCGGATAGCACCACCTGAGCCAGCAGTCCCCCGCCATTGGCCAGGAGAAACAATGTGGTCGCCAAGTTGTTGCTTGGGATCAGTACCGTAACGAGATAGATGACCGAAAGGAATGCGATATAGCCAGAGACCGACCTCTGCTCTCTCTGCCTACGTTCTTCGGGCAGGGGCATGCGCGGTACGGATCTGCTTACTTTTAAAAACCGGGCACCCATTTTCATCCGTTTCCCCTGCGCTCATCGGCCAAACTCAACGCATGTGGTTGACTTTGGGACTGGCCCTTGCGATGAACTCTACCAATGCATACGGAGTTCCCGCCATTTCCGCCACCGATTTGCCCACGGCCCTCGAAATCTTAGGCGAAAAGCACGCCGAAGACCGCCTGTGGCAGATGGAAATGGCCCGCCGATTGGCCCGGGGCCGCATGGCCGAGATCCAAGGCCCGAGTGCCTTGGCCGCAGACCAAGAAGCTCGTCGCCAAGGCTATACCGACGCCGAAATGCGCGCGATGGCCGCTCGGCTGTCGCCCGAGTTCCAGCAGATGTTTGCGGGCTACGTGCGCGGCGTAAACAAGGTGATCGACCGCGTGAACCGCGACCAAACCATGCCCGATGGCTACGAGACTCTGGGCTTTGACCCCGAGCCTTGGACGCTGGAGGATTCGGTGGCGATTGGGGTTTCGATGGCTCGTCGGTTCGGTACCGGGGGCGCGGGGGAACTCCGGTCACTCGCCTTGATGGAGTATCTCAAGCTCCAACCGGTGCGAAACCAACGATTCGACGCACTGGACGAACTGATCTGGCAGGACGACCCGCTCTCCACGCCCACCGTTACACAAGAGGATGACTTGTCGAGGGGTCGAGGGGTAACGCGGCTGCCCAAGTTCACCCGGGCGGATTCAGAAGCCCATTTGGCGCAATTGCCGGCGATTCCGGTGTTGGAACTCGTGCCCGCCATCTCAGCGGTGCATGAGGAAGAATCCCGGCTGATTGCCCGCCGCGAGGGCGTGCTGGAATCCTGGGGCTCCTACGCCGTGGTGGCCAGCGCCAAGCGCTCGGATGGCGCAGTGCACCTGTTGAGCGCGCCCCAGATGGGTCACTCCACGCCTTCGCCGGTCTACGAGGCCAGCATCCGCACCCCCGAGCTCTCCATCCAAGGGATCACCATTCCCGGCACGCCGGTGATGGTGATTGGGCACACCCCTCGCCATGCCTGGGGCCTAACCAGCGGGGTGGCGGACCTAGAAGACGTTTACGTCGGGGCCACCGCCGGGGAAGGCGGTTACAAGTACGGCACCGAAACCCGGCCGTTGGAGCAGATCCGCGAGACCATCAATGTGAAAGGGCAAGACCCCGTACCTTTTGTGCGCGAGCGCACCCACCTCGGCCCGGTCATCATGCGCACGAAAGCGGGAACGCACCTGATGACCGTGCGCCGCGCGTTCTACGGCGATGAACTCAGGGCGCTTGAAGTGTTCTGGGACATCGCCCACGCGACCGACGCCAAATCGGCGCTGGCAGCCGCGGGCACCCTGCCCTTGTCGTTCAATGTCTTTGCCGCCGATGCCCGCAATATCGGGTGGCGATACGCCGGGCGCTTCCCGGTCCGGGCTCCGGGCTACGATGCCCGGCTTCCCCTCCCGCTGGACCCTAAAACCGAGTGGAAGGGCTTCTTGAGCCCCGAGGAGATGCCGAACTCGTTCAACCCCAAGTCCGGCCTGATTGTGAACTGGAACAACAAACCCGCGGTCGGGTGGCCGAATATGGATACGCCGGTGTGGGGCCGCGCCTTCCGCAATGACAGCCTCATCCAAGCGCTGGGCACCCAGCCGGTGACGGTGGCGCATCTGGTGGGGGCAGCGAAGGCGATCAGCGAAGCCGATTCGGCCACTTCCGGCTCGTACCGGGATCTTTTCTTGCGCGCGATGGGAGATGCGCCGGAGTTTGCCGTGGCCCGGCGGCACATCGCCGCTTACGACGGCTCCCAGCGCAATGGGGATGTGAGCAGCGCGTTCTATCTCGAGGTCGTAAACGAGCTGCGCCGCCGCCTCTATTCCCCGGCGGTGGGAACGCTTCTGAACCCCAGCTTCTTCCAGCAAGCGGTGCAACCGACCACGATTCTGCGGCAGTTGCAGGGCGCGGGCAGCCTCGAACTGGTACCGTCACGCCGCCGAGAGCGGGTGGTGCGCGAGGCCATTGCGGCGGTGCAGGCCAAGGCGGACACTCTGGCTCCGGCCGCACAGGGGGCCATTCGTTATCCGGGCGAGGACCCCATCCCCTACATCAACCGGGGCACCTACATCCAAATCATTCGGTTCGGAGCGCAGGGGATCCAGGCGCAAACGGTGCTCGGCCCGGGCAACGCGGAGAGCGGCGAACACTCCCGCGACCAAGCCCCGCTGGTGCGGAACTGGCAGTTCAAACCCTCGGCGCTCAACACCCCCTAGCGGATGTTGAAGTACTTCGCCTCGGGATGGTGAACGATGATGGCGCTGGTGCTCTGCTCGGGCACCAGCATGTCCTCTTCGCTGAGCGTGATCCCGATGTCTTGGGGGTCCAGGAGCTCCATCAAGATGCGCTGGTCCTCAAGATTCGGGCACGCGGGATAGCCGAATGAGTACCGCGAACCGTGGTACTTGGCACTAAAGAGCAACCTCATGTCCTCGGGCTCGGCATCATCAATCCCCATCTCGCGGCGGATCATTTGGTGCCAGTATTCGGCCAGGGCTTCGGCGGTTTCCACGCCCATACCGTGGGTGTAGAGGTACTCGGCGTAGTCGCCATTGGCAAAGAGCGCGCGCTCGTGTTCACTCACGTCGCCGCCCACGGTGACGATGTGGAACGCCGCCACATCCATGATTCCGCTGGACACCGGCTGGAAGAAGTCCGCCAGACACTGCCGCTTGCCATCGCGCTGGCGCGGGAACTGGAATCGCGCCCGTTCGGTGCGCTGGTCTTCGTGGTAGATGATGAGGTCGTTGCCTTCGCTCTGCGCCCAGAAGTATCCCCACTTCACCGCGGGCTTCATCACGTTCGCGAGTTCGCGCTGCTTGCGCTCATAGATCGGCCGGACATTCTCGTCCAGCCACGCATTGAACTCAGCATTGCTTTGATCCGAGCGTCGCTTGAACTGCCACTGGCCTCGCCAGAGGGCAATCGGGTTGATGTACTTGTAGAGCTCGAAAATGTCGAACTTGGTGCGCTTTTGCACCCCGTAGAACGGGAGCGTGGGCGGGGCCACGGGTTCAATCTCGCTCCGCACGCCCGTGAAGTTGTAGAGCTCGGGGTCGCGGTCCGGCAAGCGGTGCGAAGCCACCCGCTGGGACACTCGCGGGGCGGCGTCCTCGGTGTTGCCCTCCTTGATCTCGCCCATCAGGTGCAGACCCTCGAACGCATCCTGCGCGTAAAAGACGTTGCCGTGGTACTGGGCGCGGAGGTCTTCTTCCACGTACGCCCGAGTGAGAGCGGCGCCACCCAAGATGACCGGGATGTGCCCCAGGCCGCGCGCGTTCATTTCCAGCAGATTGTCGCGCATCACCAGGGTGGATTTGACCAGCAAACCGCTCAGCCCGATCACATCACACTTGCGCCGCTGAGCTTCTTCCAGGATGGTTTGGATCGGCTGCTTGATGCCAATGTTCTCGACCCGGTAGCCGTTGTTGCTCAGGATGATGTCCACCAGGTTTTTGCCGATGTCGTGGACGTCGCCTGCCACTGTGGCCAGCAGAATCGAGCCCTTCTCGCTCCCCTCCACCTTCTCCATGTGCGGTTCCAGGTAGGCCACGGCGGTCTTCATCACCTCCGCGCTCTGCAGAACGAACGGCAGTTGCATCTTGCCCGCGCCGAAAAGCTCGCCCACCGTCTTCATCCCGTCCAGCAGGATGTCGTTGATGATCTGGAGCGGGGTGTACGATTCCATCGCCTCAGCCAGGTGCCCATCGAGGCGCTTCTTGATGCCGTTGACGATGTGGAGCTTCAGGCGCTCCTCGATGCCCAGCCCTTCAAACGGGTCCTGCTGCGACGACACGGCCTGCACGTTCTCGAACAGGGCCATAAACGCGACCAGCGGGTCGTAAGTGACGTTGCGATCTTCAGGCATGTCTTTCCTTTAGGCAGACCAGCGTCCGCGCCCTCCCAAGCTGGTGTGGACCACCCGGGTGGCCAGCGACGAATTCAAGGTGTAGAAGTGCAACCCGGGCACCCCGAAGCTGAGCAGTTCCCGCCCCTGTTGGATCGCCCACTCCATGCCCAGCGCCATCACGGCCTGCTCATCGTGCTCCCACTTGCGCAGGCGATCGAACAGCACGGGCGGCGTTTGCGCCCCGCACATGCGCGCAAACCGCTCGATTTGCTTGACGTTGGTGATGGGCATGAGCCCCGGCACGATGGGGACGTCAATCCCGAGGGCATTGGCCTGCATCGCGAACTTGCTGTAACTGGAGTTTTGGAAAAAGAGCTGCGTGATGAGGAAGTCCGCCCCGGCATCCACCTTTTCCTTCAGCCACTTCAGGTCTTGCTCGGGGCTGGGGGCTTCCAGGTGAGTTTCGGGATAGCACGCCGCGCCGATGCACAAGTGCGGGTGCCGCTCCCGGGCCAGTGCGACCAGATCGCGGGCGTAGGGCAGTTCTCCCTCCGGGATGCCTTCGTGCCGGTCGCCGCGCAGCGCCAGGATGTTCTCCACCCCTACTTCGACCAGTTCATCCAGCAGCGCTTCCAGCTCGGCGCGGGTGTGACCAACGCAGGTCAAATGGGCCAGGACCTCAATCCCGATATCGTTCTTGATGTGCCGCGCCATCGCTACGGTTCTTTGGCGTGACCCGCCGCCCGCCCCGTAGGTAACACTAACAAACGAAGGATTTAGCTCGCTGAGGTGTTCGATCCTTCCGTAAAGCCTCCGGAGACCGGCCTCTGTCTTCGGCGGAAAGAACTCGTATGAAAAACACGGTTCCGAGGTCTCCAGCATCCGCCGAATGCGCATTTGAGAGAGTGTACCGAGGCGCGTCCCAGCGGGCCGGAGCGCAACGGGGCCATAACCGAGATATGTTTTCGCGCGGCACCGAGTTCTTGGCCACTTTGCAAGAACGCGTGATGATTTGGGACGGGGCCATGGGCACCCAAATCCAGAACGCCGCGCCCCCTTTGAGCGACTTCTCGCTGGACGCCGTGCCTTTTGATAGCCCGAATCTGGCAGTGGTGCGAGAACGACTCGGATCGGTGCCGCTGGAAGGCTGCAACGAACTCCTCTGTCTCACGCGTCCGGAACTCATCCAGGGCATTCACGAGGCGTACTTCGCCGCCGGTAGCGATATCGTGGAGACGAACACCTTCGGCACCACCAGCATCGTGATGGCCGAATTCGATGCGCCGGAGATCGTGGAAGAACTCGCCCGCGCGGCCGGGCGCATTGCGGTGGCTGCCGCAAGGTCCGCCGAGGCTAAGGACGGTCGGCGCCGCTACGTGGCGGGGGCGCTCGGCCCGGGCACCAAGCTCGTCAGTCTCGGCCAAACCACCTGGGACACCCTGGTGGACACTTACACCCTCGCCTTCCGCTGCCTGATTGAAGAAGGCGTGGACGTGCTACTGCTCGAAACCCTTCAGGACCTGCTGATGGTGAAAGCCGGCCTGGTGGCCGCCCGCGAGGCCATGGAGGCCACCGGAGTGCGCCTGCCGGTCATTGTCCAGGTGACCATGGAGCAGACCGGCACCATGCTGCTGGGAACCGAAATGCTGGCCGCGATCAACATGATTGAGTGCTTCCCGGAAGTGGTCGCGATCGGCATGAACTGCGCCACCGGCCCGCTGGAAATGATGCCGCACATCCGCACGCTGGCCCAGAACTCCACCCGCCCCCTGAGCGTGCAGCCCAACGCGGGCTTGCCGGTGATGGAGCGCGGCCAAGCGATGTACAAGCTCACCCCGGACGAGCTCGCCCGCTACCACCGTCAGTTTGTGGAGGAGTTCGGCGTGGCCCTGGCCGGAGGATGCTGCGGCACCACCCCCGCCCACATTGAGGCCGTCGCCAAGGCATTGAACGGGGCTGCCCATACCGCCGATGTGCAATGGCGGCGAATGCAAAGCCACTTCCCCGCCTTTGATTTCTCCATTCAACGGCCAGAGCAAAGCGATGCCTTTGCCCTGCGTGGGTGCAGTAGCCTCTACCAGTTCGTCCCCTTCGAGCAGGACAACAGCTTCCTGATCGTCGGGGAGCGCACCAACGCCAACGGAAGCAAGGCATTCCGCGACATGCTGGCCGCAGAAAACTGGGATGGCCTGGTGGAGATGGCCCGCGACCAAGAGGGCGAAGGCAGTCACGTGATTGACGTTTGCGCGGCCTATGTGGGCCGCGACGAAGCCCGCGACATGGACCGGCTGCTGATGCTTTACAACCAGCACGTCACGGTGCCGATCATGATCGACACCACCGAATTGAACGTGGCGGAGGTTGGGCTGCGCCGCCTGGCGGGCAAGCCGATTATCAATTCGATCAACTTCGAAGACGGCGAGACGCGCACCCGGCGCGTGCTGGAGCTTTGCCGCAAGTACGGGGCGGCGGTGGTGGCGCTCACCATCAACGAGCAAGGCATGGCCAAGACGGTGGAGGACAAGATCGCGATTGGTGAACGGATTATCGCCATGACCCGCGAATACGGCCTGCCCGACCACGACGTGTTCTTTGACTGCCTCACCTTCACCCTTGCTAGCGGCGACGAAGAGTTCCGCGCGAGCGGCGTGGCGACCATCGAAGCCATCCGCGAACTGAAAGCACGCATTCCGCGGGCGCATTTCATTCTGGGCGTCAGCAATGTGAGCTTCGGCCTGAAACCGGTGGCGCGGGCCGTGCTGAACAGCGTCTTCCTTGATCGGTGCCGCGAAGTCGGGCTGGATGCGGCGATTGTCCACTTCAGCAAGATCCGGCCGGAATCGCAGGTGCCGAAGGAGCAATGGCGCGTGGCGGATGATCTCGTCCATGACCGGCGCGAGTACGAAAAAGTCTAAAAGATCACTTTAGATTTCGCTCAAGTTTCAGCCTGAGTTTGCCGACAATTTTGCCTGGGTGTTGGATTCGAAACCACCGGGCATGGGGGCAGAGGCCGATTTGGGGCGCGTGGCAAAGGCCATTGCGCAGAGCCAAGAGTGTGCCTACGGCCTGGTCGGTGCGGACGGTTGCATCCTCAGTCTGTGGGGGGATTGGTCGAGTTTCGGCCCCGCCGATGAGCTACTGGGCACGCCGCTTTTCCGTTGGATTGCCCCCGATGAACAGCCCTGGGTGTGCTCGGAATGGGCGCGTCTCAAGTACGCCCCGGGCGAACTCAACGTTCATACACTTCGTCAACCAGATCATCCGGTTACCCTCGTAACGAGCCCCTGTGAGGGCCACGTGGCCGTGCGACTTATGACGGCTGTGCAGGAGTCTCTCAACTTCGATGCGCTTCCCTTTGCCTTGGCCTGGCGCGCTTCGGCCCAGGCTCCGGCGCAGGCCAATGCCGCGCTTTGTCGCCTGCTGGGCTGGCCCCAGTCATCGGCCGCCGAACTCGAAAGCCTCATCACGATCCTCAAGGCCGAGCACCCCCACCCGGTCTACTTCGCCCCGCGCGGTATCTGGCTGAGAGGCCTCGCTCATGCCACCCCCGAAGGCGAATGGTGGCAAATCGCCGAGGTGGATGACGAGGCGATTCAGGGCTGGCAAGACGGGCAGCTTCTGCAACACATCCACGCCTGGCTCCT
Source organism: Archangium gephyra (assembly GCA_943371495.1). Taxonomy (GTDB): domain Bacteria; phylum Armatimonadota; class Fimbriimonadia; order Fimbriimonadales; family Fimbriimonadaceae; genus JAHBTC01. Next base: position 13,617 of record CALRVA020000009.1, read on the forward strand.
CCGAGAGCAGCGCGAAATCAGCATCCTCGACCCCATCAGTGGTTCGGTTTTCTTGCTCGGTAGCCTTGACCCGGCGGTGCAGCCAGAGGAGCCACGTGCTCTGGCCTACCAAGACTGGCTGGACCGCTGGCACGACGAGGACCGTGGCCGAGTAGAAGCCAGCGAGGGCAATCTGCTCCTGGGTCGCGACGCCAAACCTAAACCGATTCGATTGCGATTGCAAGATGGCTCCACTCGCGCGGTGTGGAATCACCCGGTTTGCGTGCCCACCGGACTCGGCGGACGCCCCGTGTTTGTCGGGTTGCTGGGCGATACGCTTGCCGCCGAGAATCAAGACGGCACCCCGGCCCCGATGCTGACCCCCCATCAAGACCGCTTGATGCTGCTGGGCGGCATGACAGCCGAGATCTGCCACGAGATTCATAACCCCCTCACGGCCCTGCGTGCCCACGCCGAGCTCCTGGCCGACCACCCCGAGCCCGAGATCCAATCGGTCAGCGAATCGATTCAAAGCCTCACCACCCGCGCCATTCGCATTCTCAATCGCACCCGCAAGTTCGCGCGATCTGGCCAGGATGCGGCCGTGCTGGTCAATCCTTGGTCGCCGGTGAAGTCGGCCGCCGAGATGCTCATGGCCCGTTTTGGGGCCAGTGATGTGGCGATCGAAATGAAAACCAAGGGCAACCCCGGCCCGGCTTGGCTCCGCGAAGCCGAAATTGAGCAGGTGCTCATCAACTTGATGGTGAATGCTGTGCAGGCCGTTTCGCGCACCGCCAATGGCCACCCTCGCGTGATGGTGGAAGCAGAGCTGGGCGAGGATCAAGTCGCCTACACGGTCTCGGACAATGGCCCGGGCATCCCGAAAGCCATTCGCGAAAAGGTCTTTGAACCCTACTTTACGACCAAGGGGGCCGAAGACGGCACTGGCCTTGGTCTCGCCATCTGCCGCAAGCTCACCGAAGCCCACGGCGGCACGATCACGCTGAATTCGTCTCCGCAAGGCACCCAAGTCCGGGTGACCTTCCCCTACCTCGCTGCCCCTTCCGTCACCTTATCCGCATGAGCACTCACCTTTCTGCCCCCCCGACCCTGGTTCTCGTTGTTGATGACGAGGTCGAAGTCGGCCATGTCTTAACGAAGGCCCTGGCCATGGCGGGCTTCGAGGCTCACACCGTGGCCAGTGCCGAGGATGCTCTCACGTTTGTGACGGCGCGGATGCCGGAAGTGGTCATCACGGATTACAACATGCCGGGCATGAAGGGCGACGTCCTGCAGGCGCAACTGCGCGCACTGGACCCCAACCTGATGGTCATCATGATGACCGCCGAAGCCGACACCCAGCTCGCCATCAACATGCTGCGGGACGGGATTGCGGACTACGTTTTGAAGCCGTTCTCGGTGCGCGACGTGATCGCCCGGGTGAACAAGGCATCGGCCCAACGTGCCGTGCTCATTGAGCGCGAAGAACTTCGACGCGCCAATCAGGAACACCAGGCGCACCTAGAAGAGAAAGTGGCGGCGCAGAGCTTGCAGCTTGCGCACGCCTATCGAGCCAGCCTACTGGCGCTCAACCGGGCGCTCGAAGTCAAGGACGAATCCACCCGCAATCACAGCGAGCGCGTGAGCAACGTCGCCACCGAGATTGCCCGCATCATCAGCGGAGACGACAAGGCCTTCGTGGCGGAGATTTCTGAAGCCGCTCTGCTTCACGACATCGGTAAGATCGGTGTACGAGAATCCGTGCTGCAAAAGCAGGGCCCGCTGACGATTGAAGAGTTCCGCGAAGTGCAACAGCACCCCCTCATTGGGGAGCAGATTTTGCGCCCGATTTGGAACCACGACGCCAAGCTCAAGATTGTGCGCAACCACCACGAGCGGTGGGACGGCATGGGCTACCCCGACCGGCTGGCTGGTGAGGATATCAGCCTGGGCGCGCGCATTGTGGCAGTGGCCGACACCTGGGACGCCCTCACCAGCCAACGCCCGTACCGCAGCGCGCAGGACGCCCTGCATGCCCTGGAAGTGCTGCGCGAAGGCCGAGGCACTCAGTGGGACCCGGACGTGATTGACGTGGCGTTAGAAGTTCTGGGGCGCGGATCTTTCGGTCAGCGCGCCGCCTAAACTATCCCTTGACGGCGCCCGCCAGCATCGCTTCGCGAAGGCGATCTTTGACGAATAGATACGCGATGAGCATGGGTGCCATGACGACCACCAAGGCCGCGAACAGCGCCCCGTAGTCGGCCTGGTACTGCTGCGTTTGGGTGAGGTCGGCCACCGCCAGCGGCAAGGTGCGGAACTCCTTGCGGTTCACCAAAACCAGCGCCAGACCATATTCATTCCAGAGGCCAATGGCGTTGAATACGCCGGCCACAATCAGGCCGGGCCGCGCCAGCGGCATCATGATTTGCCAGAACGCCCGCGAAGGGCTACAGCCATCCAGCATCGCCGCTTCGTCCATCTCCTTCGGGATCGAGACGAAGAAGCCGAACAGCACGAAGATGGTGAACGAGAGCGAATACGCCACGTAAACCAAGATCAAGCCCGGGAGGCTATCGGTGAGGCCGAGCGTGCGCATCTGGATGAAGAGCGGCACGATGACGAGGAAAACCGGGAACATCATCCCGCTGAGGAAGAGGCCAAAGATGGCCTTGCTCCCCCGGAACGGCGACCGCGCCAGAACATAGGCGGCCATCGCCCCGATGGGGAGCAGAATGAGCAGCGTGCCCACCGTGGTGATGGTGCTATTCAGCAGCCCCGTGCCCACGTTGGCATCCACCCAGGCCGTGCGGTAGTTGCTCCACTTGGGCTGCGCCGGGAATCCCCAGGGCTCGGAGATGACCTCGAGACTTCCCTTGAGAGACGACACCAGCACCCACAGCAAGGGCAACCCGATGCCAAGGATGCAGAGCCAAATGAAGAGCGGGCGGATGATCTTCACGCGCGGGCCCTCCGTTCGGTCGGGTCACGTCGGAAAATCCACATCACCAGCAAGGTGACGGCCATGACAAAGAACAGATTGACCACAGCCAGGGCGCTGGCGTAACCCCAGTCGCTATTGGTGAAGGCTTGCTCGTAGAGGTAGGTCAGCGCCACTTCGGTCTTGCGGTCGGGTTGCCCCTTCGTCATCAAATAGACGAGGGCGAAAGTGTTCATCACCGTGATGACCAGATAGGTGACGCCGGTGCGCTTGACCGACCACAGCAGGGGCCAAGTCACGTTGGTAAAGCGGTGCCAGCCGGTGCTGCCATCCAGTTCGCTCGCCTCGGTGATCTCGGTGGGAATTTGCCGCAATCCGGCGGAGAACAGCATCACGTAGAACCCCACCGCGTACCACGCAAAGGCCACCGTCACGGCGGGCAGCGCCACGTTCGGCGTGGCCAGCCACCCCGACTGGAACTCGCCCAAGCCCAGCGCCTTCTGCAACAGCGGCACCGGACCGAACTGCGGGTTGAACATGAACTGCCACAGCAGGGCCACCACCACCATGCTCACCACCTGCGGGAACAGGTAAATGCTCTCCAAAAACTGGCTGACGCGGGTGCTCTTTTGCAAGGCATGAGCCACCAGCAAGGCCAGGATGACGATGAGCACCCCACCCACAAACATCATGAAAAGGTTGTTGCCCAGGGCCTCGCTCAGCACCGGGTCGGTGCGGAGTTTCTCATAGTTCTCCGTGCCCACCCAGGTGACACGGTTGCTCGTACCTCGCCAGCGATAGAACGAGATCTGGAACGCCTGGATGAGCGGCCAGATAACAAAGCCCACATACAGGACAAAGGCCGGGGCGATGAACCCCAGCCTAAAGAGCCACGGCGAGGAAGTTGCCTTCATCAAACCTTGTGCTTAACGATCGCGGAATCCTTCCGTGTCGCCTCGGCTGCCGCTTCGCAACGATCCAAGAACTGCTCGGCTGTCAGCTCGCCATTCAGCATCGAGGTCAGAGCGTTCTCAATCTCGGTGTGCATGGCCTTGTACCAATCGCGCACCTGCCAGGACCACACATCCTTGCTTTCGCCAAAGAGGCGGGCGGGTTCCTTCAGAGCGTCGATCTTGACGGCTTCGGCGCTGCCCTTGATGGCCATGAGCGAGCCCTTTTCGGCCACAAACTCCTTGGCCTTGTCGGGGCTGGTCATGTACTTGAAGAAAGCGATGGCACCACTGGCGTTCGGCGACTTGGCCGGCACCATCCAGGGCTCAATGCTGACGATCATGGCCGACGGGTCACCCTTGCCTGCTGCCACCGGGGGCGGCAGGAACATCGTGAGCTGGTTGGTCGGCTTGAGTTGCTCACGCATTTCGCTGTAGAGCCACGTGCCGCACGGAATCATCGCCGCCTTGCCCACCACGAGGTCCGATTGACTTTCGGTGTGAGTGAGGGCCGTGGCACCGGTGGCAAAGTAACCCTTGTCGCGAAGCTCCACGATCATCTGCGCCGCCTTCAGCACCGCCGGGTCCTTCCAAGCACCAGGCTCAAGGTTTTGAATCTTGCGGATGACTTCGGGGCCGCCCACACTGTGCGCCCAGGGCAACAGCATCCCGTGGACCATGTAGTACGGGTACTTGCCTTGGTAGGTGATGGGGGCGATGCCCTTGGCCTTGATCTTCTCGCACAGGGCCAGGAGTTCGTCGTAGTTCTTGGGCGCGGTCCAGCCGTTGGCGTCAAAGACCGTCTTGTCGTACCACCAGCCGTTGATATTGAAGTAGTACGGCAGCACGTAGGTCTTCCCTTCTTGCTGGCCGAGCTTGAGCAGACCAGGCTCGAAGGTGCTTCGCCAGGTGCCGTCCGTGCCTTCCGCCGGGCTGTCCAGGGCGGCATCCAACTCCATAAGGGCGCCATCGGTGATGAGCGACCAGTGGTCCATACCCCAGCCCGGGAACATCAGCGCCGGCGGGTCTCCGGCCACTAGGCGCGGCTTCAGCTTCTCCCACACGCGCGGGTCGCCATCCACGGTCACCTTCGCCCCCGTGTGCTTTTTGTTGAACTCCTCAGCGGACTTCTGATAGAAATCGATGCCAAATCCGCCCTTAAAGGCCTGGACTTCGATGTCGCCCTTGACTTCGGTACCGACGGGCGCGGAAGTCGTGCCTCCGGTTTCCGGTTCCGCCGTGGTGCCAGCCGGTCCGCCGCACCCAACCATCGTCCAAGACGCCAACGCGAGGGCGCACACGCCCCCTAACCACAGTCCACCCTTCGGAGAGAGCCCCATACCTGTAGCGTGACGTATCCGGGCTCGTGGATGCAAGGGCTGAGCGAGGATTGATGGACATGCGGGTAATGTCAGCCCCGTGCAAAAGATCGTATTGGTGGGCTGTGGGTTTATGGGGCGGATGCACGCGAACGTATACGCCTTGCTAGAAAATGCCGAGTTGGTAGGCTGCGTGGACCGCCGCGCCGAGAAGGCCGAGGCCTTTGCCAAGGATTTTGGTTGCCCGGTGTTTGCCACGATCGAAGAAGCCGTGCAGGCCACCGGCGCGAACGTGGTGGACGTGTGCTTGCCGACCGTAGACCACGCCGCCGCGACGATCAAAGGCGCCGAACTCGGTTGCCATGTGATCTGCGAGAAGCCGATGGCCCTGGACCTGGCCACCGCCGATTCGATGATTGCCGCCTGCGAAAAGGCCGGCGTGCAACTGATGGTCGGCCACTGCATCCGCTACTGGCCCGAATACGACTATCTCAAGCGGCTGGTCGAGAGCGGTGAACTCGGGGCGTTGCAGGTCATTAACCTCACTCGCTACGGGGCGTTCCCGAGTTGGGCCAGCGAGAACTGGCAGGCCGACGAAAGCAAGGCGGGCGGCGGGGCGCTGGACATGCGCATCCACGACACCGACTTCATCCTCTACCTGCTGGGCGACCCCGACACCATGCACTCTGACGGCCAACTGGACGAGCGCGGCGTGGGCTACAGCATCAGCACGATGCGCTTTGGCAAGACGGTGGCGATTCTGGAAGGCGGCTGGTCGTGGCCGCAAAACACCCCCTTCCGCATGACGTTCCGGGCGATGTTCGAGCGCGGCGCGGCGATCATGGAAGGCGGCCCGCTCACCATTTACCGCGACGGACAAAGCCCCGAAGTGGTGGAATTCGCCAAGATGGCCACCAGCGGCGGCGGCAACATCAGCGATCTCGGCGGCTACTTTGTGGAGATCAAGGACTTCATTGACCACCTGGAAGCCGGCCAGCCCACCACCGTGGTGACCCCGCAAACGTCAAGGCGATCCCTTGAGGTGGCCCTCGAAGAGATCGCCCAGATCAAAGCCAAGCACCAATAAGGGCGCGTTAGCTCCAGTGCACTTCCAGGTCGCCGGCCATGGCCTGCACCAGGTTGAGTTGCCCCCCGTGGTACATGGTGTGCATGCTGGCAAAGTGCATCATCCCCACGGGGTACTGCGTGCCATTTTGGGTTTCGATGGGCTTCGTCCGGTCTTCGGCGCTCAAGCCATCCCAGGCGGCGAGAATCTTCTCCAGTGAATCCGCCACGCGCGCGCTGATTTTCTCGGGGTCGCGGAATTCGTCCGGGCAGATCACCCAGCCTTCAAACGGCCAGGCTTCCGGCTCGGCCCCGCTCATGCGCTGCGCGATACGATCATTCACCACGGCCACTTCATAGGAGTAGTCGTAGGCGGCGCGGCCGTGGCCCGCCGGGCTGGCGGCCAGTTGCTCATGCGTAAGGGCACTGAGGTCGCTGATGTAGCAGGACATTGCGCCGGACACCCACTCGCGCACGGCTTCGTCAAAGGTATTCATCAAAATCCATTATGCCGAAGGCATTGGTTAAGAATCTGTGGGTATTGTGCGGGAGATGATTGGCTCTCTCTTGGTGGCCGTGACCCTGTCGCAAACCGCACCCTCCACGCCGCCGCCCATCATTCCCTTGCCGTCCAAGTACGAATGGAAGACGGGCGCGTTTGTCTTGCGCTCGAATACTCGGCTGACGGGGGATGACGCGACCTTACCGACCCGCCGCCTGGTCGGCCGAGGCATGGAACCGGCCCTCGGATTTGACCTCCGCCTGGACGGGCGCGCGGGCTCCAACACGATTGACGTGCGCTTGGACCCGAGCCTGGCGCGATTGGGTAAGGACGGCTACACCCTCAGCGTCACCGCCGACCGTGTTCAGATTCGGGCCTCCGCCGCCTCGGGGGCGTTCTACGGCCTGCAGTCGCTTAAGCAACTGCTGCCGACGGATATCCACTCCACCCAAGCCGTGGCCCGCGAGTGGACGATCCCGGCCATCGAGATTGAAGACTCGCCCCGGTTTGCTTGGCGCGGCGCGATGCTGGATTCCTGCCGGCACATGCAGCCCAAGGAGTTCATCAAGAAGTTCTTGGACGAAATGGCGGCGATGAAGCTCAACTCGTTCCACTGGCACCTCACCGAAGACCAGGGTTGGCGCATTGAGATCAAGAAGTATCCGCGCCTGACCGAAGTGGGAGCCTGGCGCCGCAACGTGGACGAGCTGGCCAACGAGAACCCGCACCGCTACCGCTACCAGACCATGTTCAAGGGGCCGGAGTGGTACGGCGGCTACTACACGCAAGAAGAGATCAAGGAGATCGTAGCCTACGCGGCCGAGCGGCACATCAACGTGGTGCCCGAGATCGAAATGCCGGGCCACGCCCGCGCCGCCATCGCCGCCTATCCGGAACTAGGCAACCGCCCGGATGTGCAGCTTGAAGTCGGCACCCAGTGGGGCGTCATCAGCACAGTGTTCAGCCCGCGCCCGGCCACCATCCAGTTCCTGAAGGACGTGCTGGACGAAGTGATGGAGCTATTCCCCTCGGAGTTCATCCACATTGGCGGGGACGAGTGCCCGAAAGATGAGTGGAAGGCGAGCGAAGAAGCCCAGGCCATCATGCGCGCCAACAACCTGAAGGACGAGCACGAACTGCAGTCGTACTTCATCCGCCAGATCGACGATTACATCACCGGCAAGGGACGCCGCATGGTGGGTTGGAGCGAAATCCTGGAAGGTGGCCTCGCCCAGAACGCGACGGTGATGGCCTGGCTAGGCCCCAACGGAGCCATTGAAGCGGCCCGCCAAGGCAACGATGCCGTGATGTCGCCGACGAGCCACTGCTACCTGGACTACTACCAAACTCGCGACGCCGCCGGTGAACCCCGAGCGATTGGGGGCTACCTCCCTCTGTGGCGTGTGTACGAATATGAGCCGATCCCGGAGGCACTGGAGCCCGAGTTCCATAAGCATATCCTGGGCGTGCAGGGCAACCTGTGGACGGAATACATGCCCCACCCCAAGCAGGTGGAGTACATGGCCTTCCCGCGCCTCTACGCCATTGCGGAAACCGGTTGGACCTCGGCGGAGCGCAAGAACTACCAGAGCTTCTTAGCTCGCCTGAACATCCACCTGGTGGGCATGGACCTTCGGGACATAATGTACCGCCGCCTGGATGGTTCGGAAATCGAGCCGATGGCCGGCTGGGCACCGGGGGAAGTGGGAGAAACCATCATCATTCGTGAGTGGGACATCACCGAGCGCATCGGGGCCAGCGGGCCGTACTCGATCACCTTCCAGTACACCGAGGGCGGGCACCGACTGGAAATCAGTTCGGTCGAAGTGCTGTACGGCACCCAAGTGGTGGCCAGTTCGGATCGCTTTGGCGTGACGGGCGGCACCAGCCGGGACAACACGTACAAGTTCGATCTGCCGTTCTTGCCGCGGGGCACCAAGGTGACGCTCAGGGCGCGGGTGCGGGCCGATGGCGGCAGCGATTCGCGGGGTGTGCTGATGATTGATCGCAGCACGAGCCGCTCGGGCGCCTAACTCAGTCAGGCAAAACAAAACCCCCGGATGCCAATGCGGCTCCGGGGGTTTCTTTGTCTTTGGCGTTCTTTATCGAACGGTGAAGTCGAAGAAGAACGACTCGCCGTCGGTGGTCCCTGAGAGACTGAACGAGCGCACTTGGTCAGTTCGCGTATCCAAGTTCAGATTGCCCCGGCCGTAGCTGACGCGGCGACCTCGGATGTCAGTCACGCTCAGCGTAATCACGCCCGCGCGGTCTTCGGTCCAAGTGCCATTGACGTGCAGGTTGCTTCCTTCCAATCCACGAATGGTGAAGAGGCCCTGCTGGTCCAGGATTACCTGGGCGGAATACACGCGCTGCGGGTTGTTGCGGCCCACTTCGGCAGTGCCACTCCCCTGCACGTTCTGGTTGATCGCCAGACGGCCCTGAATGAAGCTGATGTTGAACCGCTGGCCATCCGCCGTGCCGTTCAGCGTCAGGCGCAGAACCTTGGTGTGGTCGCGGGTGAGGCTAAGCACGCCCGTGCCGCGCACATCTCGAGCGCCGAAGCCCTCGTAGATCTCCACCGGCAGGGTGTCGCCGCGCAGGCGAGTGTAGCGGGCCACAATCTTGAAGCGGCTGATGCCCGGGAATTCGAACGAGATGCGGCCATCACGTTGAGCGTCCACCGTCACGCGGTTGAGGTTGGCGCGGGAACCCAGGTACTGCCAATCGCCGTTGCCGCGCGGGGCATCGGTGAAGCGGAGCACGTCAATCGGCGCGCCCGGCAGGTTCGGGTTGGTGGGGTTAGTGGGATTCGTGGGGATGGTTTCGTTGCCGGTGGCTTCGCGAGTTCCGACAAAGGAGATGTTCCAGCGGAAGTTGCCATCCGCAGTTGCCACGTTGATGCGGCGGACATAGCTACCGTTGCCCACATCAATTTGCCCGGTCATGGGCGGAGTGCTGTTGTTTTGCGCCGTCTTGACGGAGACTTCGTAGCGGCCATTTTCGCTTCGGCTCCAGGAGCCAAAGAGGCTGACCCGGCGCGAACCTTCCAGCGTAAGTTGGAGTTGGCGGTTCTCATTGAGGACCACCGTGGCACGACGGATGGAGACATTGCCATCAGGATTCTGATACGTGCCCGAGCCATCCGTAGTGGAGGCGTGTTGCCCAAAGCTCAGGACGGAGGCCGCAAGCGCGGCGGCGAGAACAAGGAGTTTCTTCATGTTGCTCATAGGATTGGACGTTTGCAGGGGTCGGGGGGCTCCCGCATTGTCGCAGAAGCCCCACTTCTCGTGACGAAGGTTACCGGTTGAGGTTCATGTCGAATCGTTGCTCGTCGGCCACCCCGGTCAGGTTGACGCTGATGACGCGGCCCGAGTAGCGATCCACTTGCACCCACCCGCGACCGCTGCTGCGATTGCGACCCGAGACTCCGTGGACGAACAGGGCAAACTGATCGCCTTCCTCGCGCCAAGTGCCCGTGAACTCGGTGTAGCGGCGGCCCTCGGTGCGGATACTGAACCGCCCGTTGCTGGAGAGCACGACCCGAGCTGAGCTGAACGAGAACTCATCGCGGCCCAGGATGAACTCGCCCCGGCCGTAAATGGTCTCGTCGATGTTGCCCAGCCCCTTGGAAAAGTCAAGCCGGAACTGTTGGCGATCCGCCGTGCCGCTCACCGAAATGCGCCGCACGGTGCGCTGGTCGTCTTCAAACTCCAGCGTGCCCCGGCCGTTCATGTCGTAGCGGCCCAAGCCTTCATAGAGTTCAAACGACACACTATTGCCCCGGCGTTCGCCGTATTCGCCCCGCAGGTTGATGTAGCCACCGCCTTGGAAGGCCAGCGTGATGCGCCCATTGCGGTCGGCCGTCACGCGGACATCCTGCAGGTCATTTCGGCGACCGTTGTAGGTGAAGGTGCCTCGGCCACGGACTTGCTCGTTCAGTTGCAGCCATCCGTTTTGGTTGCCCCAGGGGTCGTTGCCCCAGCCGCCATCGTTGCCCCAGCCATCGTTGATGGGGCGCTGCGCGCGGAAGGTCAGGCTTTGCCGGCGACTATTGCCCGCCGAACGCAGATCGAGGCGCGAGAGGTAGCCCCGGGAATCGAGGTCAAGAGTGCCGCGCAGGGGCGGAGACGTCGGGACTTCGATCTCGTACTGGTTGTTGCCGCAATTGATGTATTCGGCGTTAAAAGCGTCACTTCGGTCGCCATCCCACGTGATACGAACGCGATTGCCGCCGTCAAAGCGCACCGACATTCTTTCGACTTCGTAGCGTCGGCCGCCGGTTTCCCAGGTGCCTTCGCCGATCGCCGAGACAGTTTGGGTCGAGCCCCATTGTGCCGAGCCTAAGGTGGCCAGCAACGCCGTTGTTGTTACCATCCATAACCGCTTGGTCATAGTGACTGTCAGACGCACGGGCGGCGATCTGATTTCAAGTTGGTCTTATGAAACGGGGTTGACCGCGCGCACCGTGGCGGCGACACTGGCAGCATCAATGAGGTCAAACAGGCCTTCAGCGGGGTCCAAAGAACCCGCAAACGAAAGGTCCAAATTGGCTTGGCAAGAGGTGTCTTCGCGGCGGACAAACGGGGCCAGATGCACGACATTGACGCCCGTGAGGCGGACGACTTCGGCGGCATTTTCCGGGCGGACCCCACCCCCGGGGACCACCTCAATCCGCCCTGCGGCTTGCTCCACTGCGCGCCGGATTTCAGCGGCACCTTCCAGCGCGCTGTTGCTCCGCCCGGATGTCAGAACGCGAGTAAATCCAGAGTCAATCAGGCTCTCCAGGGCTTCATGGGGGTCACGGACGACGTCGTAGCAGCGGTGGCACATCACCACCTTCCCTTGCGCGCGGCGGACGAGTTCAGCGTTGCGCTTGGCGTCCGGGTTTCCTTCGGCGGTCAGGCAGCCCGTCACAAACCCATCCACGCCTTCCTCAAGGAACGCCTCGAGGTCACGGAGCATGGTGTCGAACTCGAGTTCGGTGTAGCAGAAGCCGCCACTCCGGGGCCGAATCATCACGATGGCGGGCAGATCCACCTGGGCGCGCGTGGCACGCCACTGGCCGATGCTGGGGGTGAGGCCGCCCTGTCCTAGAGCACCGCAAATCTCAAGCCGGCTGGCGCCCCCTTGGGCGGCCTGCACGGCGTCATCGGCGCTGCACGCCACGATTTCAACTTGGATCGGATTCATGAGGTGTCTCGGGGTTTTCGGGGTTTTCAGGGCTTTCCGGGGTCTCGGGGGCAGGGGGCAAAGCGAGGCCAACGGGACGCAACCACCGCTTCAGTCGGTCTTGATCGTATTCGTCCAGGGTTGGCATTTCCGCCGGCGTAGCTCCGGGTGTGTGATGAGCCAGCACGGCCACAATTGCCCGGAAGAAGGTCGACTGCGGGTCCAGGTCGCTGGCAATCTGAGCGGCGCGGAGGGCCTCCGTCGGTTGGGCATTGGCCCACATCGCCAGGGCTCCCATTCCGAAAATCTCGGGGTCGCCCGGCGAGAGTTCGCTGGCCGCTTGCAGGCTGGAAACCGCCTCCGGGAATCGCTCCATCTCGTAGGCCAGTTCCCCCGCCCACTGGTGATAGAACGCGTCATCCGGGGCCAAAACCACGGCCTCCATGATTGCGGCAAATGCCGCTCGGCGACTGCCCATCGAGCGCAGGGTCTCGGCCAGTTGCAGGGCCAAATACGGATCGTTGGGTTCCAGTCGCCGCGCCTCCTGCAGGTGCTTCACAGCCTCGTGGCCGCGCCCTTGCTGCTTCAGGGTGCTGGCCATGGCCGCCTCTAGCTCGCCGCTGGCCACCATTTGCCGTGCTCGTGCGTACTGCCGGAACGCCTCGGGGGCCATGCCGCCCGCTTCGTAAGCGGCGCCGAGCTCGGCAAGTAAGACTTCGGGGTCACCGCCCTGCTTCAGAGCATGGCGAAACGCCAGGATGGCCTTTTCGTAATCGCCGTCATTGAGGGCGCGCTCGGCGCGTCGGCGGAGCTGCTCCACCTTGCTCATACGTTCTGAGTTCTTGGGGTCCGGTCGCATCGTAATGGGTTCCTTACTCCACCGGTCGGATGGTGATCGTAGCGGGGTAGCTGCCCCCCGAAAGCGGAATCGTGACCATGTTCATACGCACGGTTTGGCCCGGTTGGAGATTAAGCAGACGCATGCGGTGCTCAGTCTTGGGCTGAAGCAGCGGAATCTTCATCAGCGTCCCGTTGACGAAGATCAAGGCCCCGGTGTAGCCCGCACTGGATTCAAACACCACCTCGGTGGGGACCACGCGGTCCGTCGGGTTCTTGATCGTCCCGTTGAGTTCGTAGACGACACCAAAATTGCCCAGCAGGGCTTCCCCTTCGTTGCCCGTGACGGCTTGCTGCCCTAACCGCAGGAACACGATGCGTCCGCCGGCTTCGTAGGCGAAGTTCTCCACGCGCGTCGGTTCCGGGAAAACGGGCGAATTGGTGCGGTTGATGATGATCGTGCCGACCGGAATGGATTCGGGGCGGGCCATAGTGTAGGGGCGCTCCACCCGAGAGGCTTCGCGCCACTTGGCAGGCATCGCGGAGGGAGCCACGGCCTCGTGCACCATCATCACGGTGTCCGGCGCACCTTCTAGCATGTGGAACACGTACAGGCCCGAAGAAGTGTCACCGTATTCGAGCTCATGCACCTGCACGGGCACGGAACTGCCCGGCGGGATCTGCAGGACGATGCTCGCCCCTTCCTTCCAGTCCGGCATGAAGGCCTCACCGGCGCGGTAACCCGCCAGAGTCGGATTCTGGTCCACGCCGCCATCCCCAGCGATGAGGGACACGCGGGCGGCTGTCTGGCCGTAGTTCACCAGCTTCACCAGCGAGACCAGCGGCGCCGTGCCCCGGTTCCGTTGGTGGGTCAGCAGGCGAGCCGGGCGGCCCGTCGTCATCCAGTGGCTATAGAGCGTTTGCGGATCACGCAGATTCTCGGGCTCGTTGCTGTACCAAAGTTCTTCCGTCGGCGTGCGGCGCCCGGAGATGTTTTGCATCCGCACATCCACAGTTCCGGTCCAGGGGTAGAGCCCCACGCCGTGCACCAGCACGTCCACCAGGGCTCGCCCGGAGTTGCCCGCCGAGAGCGGCCCCGTGCGGATGCCGCGCAGACGGATCATCGCGCCGGGTTCGGTGGCAAATCGGCTTTGCACCGCCGCCGCGGCCGCCGCGGCTACGACTTCGGCGCGAGCCGTGGTGCCGGTTACTTGGGCTTGGAGAGGCGTGTTTTGCTTCACCGCCCAGGGGGCCGCGTTCACTCGCCAAAACCAGGTTTCGTTGCCGATCTTCGCCGTAAGGTTCACGTTGCCTTTGCCGCTAGCCGTGATGCGGACCATGCCGGTGCGGCGCTCGATGCGCAAGGCACCCGCGGGTTCGGCCACAAGTTGCGCCTGGCGGGCTCCACGTCCCACCAGGGGGATCTCCGTCGTCTGGCCGATGGCCAACAAAACATCGTGCGTGTTCGACTTCAGCGGGGGCAACGCGAACGCATCCTCCAGGCGACGCGCCCAGATTTGCGCCAAAGCCATGGGGTCGCTGTTTTGCGCGCGGGCCTCTTCCGGCGTGACGGTGAGAATGACACCCGTCCCGCTCGCAATGACGACCGTCTCCTCGCGCTTTTCGGCTACGAACTTCGAGCCGTCAGGTAGCGGTCGCAGGCGTTGGGCAATCGTGGCGGCGGCATCGGGGCGGGTGCGCATGCGAAGCGTGAGAACTTCGTTGATCACCACCCAGCCATCCTGGGGCATGACATCGGCCGCGGAGGCCATCCCTGCCATAGCCACCAGCAAACCCAACCAAACGCGACGCACGGCCTCAAAGTTACCCGGCTTGGCCCCTACCCCCCTGGTAACCTCCTAGCCATGAGTGCAACGGTGACTCCTGATCTGCTTTCGCTGGTGATGCGCGACGTCAAGGCCCAGAACTACATCAATGGCGAATGGGTGGATGGTGACGGCACGTTCGTCAGCACCAACCCCGCCAACCGAACCCACGTGATTGGCACGGCCCCGATGACCAGCCGCGCGCAAGTGAACGAAGCGGTGAAGGCGGCCCGC